>DAOUHZ010000081.1:0-6696 GCA_034428455.1 Dehalococcoidia bacterium | reverse complement strand
CCGCCCCTCTTTTTTTGCAAATCCGTTCGTACCGGCCGGGCTCACCGCGTCAACTCAGGCCAGAACCGTTCTTCCTGCCAGGGATCGGCGTTGTTGTTGTAGCCCCGCTGTTCCCAGAAACCCGGAGCGTCCTCGGCCATCAGCTCGATGCCGTTGACCCACTTGGCCGATTTCCACCCGTAGCGGCTGGGGATGATCAAGCGCAGGGGCCAGCCGTGGTCCTTGCCCAACTCCGCGCCGTTCTGCCGGTGGGCCAGGAGACCCTCGGACAGGGCCAGATCCAGCGGCACGTTGGTGGTGTAGTCGCCGAAGCAGTGGGCCATGACGTGCCGGGCCTCGGGCAATACGCCCGCCACCTCCAGCAGGTCCGACACCAGCACGCCCTCCCAGGTCTGGTCCAGGGCAGACCACTGGGTTACGCAGTGGAAGTCGGCGTCCATTACGACCTGGGGCAGGGCGCAGAACTGCGGCCAGTCCAGCGTGATTTCCCGTTCGACCAGGCCCCAGACCCGTATGGTCCAGGTGGACAGGTCGATTTCCGGCGTGTCGCCGTAGGTGAGCACCGGGAAGGTCTTGGCGACGAACTGCCCCGGCGGAACCTTTTCGCCCCCCGGAGGCGCAATCTTGATCTGGTCGGGTCGCTTGAGGCCGAATTCCGGCTGAGCCGGCGTAGCCTGTTGCTGGTTGGAAGTGGTCATTGGATGCTCCGTTCTGGATAACTCCATTTGAATAGCCCGTTACGGTTGATGCCGTCGGGTCCGGGGTCAGCAAATAGAATCGTTCGGAATCTGGGGGTCAGTCAAGACGAAGATGCGCCGCCGGATCCACTCGACTTGTTGCGACAGTTCTTCCGCCTGCTGCTCCAGCTGGTCGGCCCGCGCCTCCTGCAATCCCATGCGCTCCTCAAACTCTTTGATGCGCTGCCCGTGATACGCAGTCTGTTCGATCATCTTTGCGATCAGCGCTTTCTGCGCCGCCATCACCGTTTCCTGATCGGCGATCAGTTGGGCTTGAGCTTCAATTTTGGCTTTGCCCGCCGCAATTTCCGCATCTTTCTGTCGAATGATCCGCTCAGCTTCGTGCCAATCGGGATGGTTGGGTTGCATAATCACGCGCTCCGCAGTGTGTGCAGGACAGGATAGGAAAGGGCGCTACCTGGTGGCGGCAATAGTACCCGCCGGGCCGTCGGTGATGCGGCCGACGATGGCGGCGCAGGGCGCTCCCTCTTCCCGGAGGGCGGCCACCAGAGCATCTGCCCGGTCTGAAGGAACCGACATGAGCAGGCCGCCGGAGGTCTGGGCGTCGCAGAGGAGCAGCCGGTCCTCGTCGGTCAGCGTGGGATCCCAGGTCACGACGTCCTGGACGCTGCTGAGGTTGCGGTGGGTGCCGCCGGGCGCGACGCCGTTGTCCAGCAGTTCCCGAGTGCCGGCAAGCACGGGGATGGCGGCCAGATTCACCTCGGCGGCGACGCCGCTTCCCTTGACCATGCTCTTCAGGTGTCCCATCAGGCCGAAGCCGGTGATGTCCGTGGCCGCGTTGACTCCCACCCGCTGCATAGCCACCGCGCCGGGGCGGTTCAGCGCCGCCATGGTTTCCACGGCGCCGGACATGACGTCCGGGTCGACCACGCCCTGCTTGCCGGCGGTGGTGATGATGCCGGTGCCGATGGGCTTGCTGAGGACCAGCACGTCTCCGGCCCTGGCGCCGGCGTTGCTGACCTGCTTGCCCGGCTCCACGACGCCGATGACCGACAGGCCGTACTTGGGCTCGGGGTCGTCGACGGTGTGGCCGCCGACGATGAGGCACTCGGCCTCGGCGGCCTTGGCGTAGCCGCCCTGCATGGTTTTGCCCAGGATCTCCTTGTCCAGGGAAGCCGGGAAGCCGACGACGTTCAGCGCGATGAGAGGCTTGCCGCCCATGGCGTACACGTCGGACAGGGAGTTGGCCGCGGCGATGGCGCCGAACTCGTAGGGGTCGTCGGTGATGGGCGGGAAGAAGTCGACGGTGACGATCAGCGCCGTCTCGTCGTTGATGCGATAAACGGCGGCATCGTCTCCCGTCTCCGCCCCCACCAGCAGGTCGGGGTGCGACAGCAGCGGAACATAACTCAGGACCTGGCCCAGGTCCTCAAGGCTCAGCTTGGCCGCTCAACCCGCGCAGTGGGACAGCTCGGTGAGACGGATGGGTGGGGTTTCCAGTTGGGTCATGGAGTTAATTACCTCGCTCATTGAGGTGCTCGGCCACGCTCTTGAACCGCCACTTGAGCTGTTCAAACTTGCGGTCCTGCCAACCGTTGGGACAAAGGTGAGGGTTCTGCTCAATCCAGGCCATGGTCAGCGCATGAATGGATATGTCGTCAAGCTTGCGGCCTCCGGCTCGTTCAAGGATGAAAGCGCGTATCGCTCGCCGCTGTCGCATCGCGCCGACGAGGAAAAACGGCATCCAGAAAGGCTGGGTAGCCAGTAGAAACGCTACCCACGAAATCATGACCAGATTCCGCAGCAAGTCGAGGGTCGATGGTCGGCCGGTTGGCGGTTGGTGGGACATGGAAGTTTCCTGTCGAAAAGGAACCGGTGCGCAGCTACTGCTCAAATTGCTTCAGGAAGCCAATCCAGCCTCTTGCAGGAATTCCGGCGAGAGGGAGGTCGAGCAGTTCCGAGATGTATTCGTCCATTATACCTATTGCTTAGAAACTTCCCAGCAACCCGGTAAGCCATGACAATCCGTGCTCGACGAACCAGGTCAGCACGATGCCGATAAAGAACAGACCAGCCGACAGCGCGCCGTTTCTGACCATGCGCCGTCTTTTCAGGATACGAGGCAGTACATCAGCGGAGGTCCGCTCGGAGAACTCGGTTGGGCTTCTGGAACGCAGGGCGCGCGCTACCACGCGGTTAACTTCTTCGGGAATGGGGCGACTGGTGACCAAAGCGCTAATCAAGCCAGCGCAGGCGGCGTCGCCGGCGCCGACGGTACTAATCGGGTCAATACCGAGGGGCGGCGAATAGTGCGCCACATCGTTCTGCACCAGATACCATCCTTCCTTGCCGACGGTCACGAGCAAGGTCTCACAATTGAGTTGGGCTCGGAGTTCGCGAAACTGTTCGGGGTTTGGCTCTGCAACATCCAACAAGGCCCCCGCCTCACGGAGGTTAAGGGACACGGCACCAATACCGTAAGGTTGTGCCGAGAGCAGACGGTCGGCTTTGGTGTCGCTGGTGGCTGTGCCAATCAGAGTAGCGCGGGTGTCCCGGCAGAGTTCGGCGATCACGCCAATCATCCACTTGGACAAGTTGCAGTCAAACACGACCCATCTAAATCTCGGGACTACTTCCGAAAGCGCGTCCTCCATGCGCCCAGATTCTCCTACTCCCATATAGGAAACCGCAAAGTTCAAATCACCGCCGGTTAATCCGGCCACAAAAGCGCTGTCGGATAACTGTGAGTCATCAAGCACGTACTTGGTTGATAGTCTGCCGGCGCGGAGCGCGTTCAAAACTGCCTGTCCAGTAAACGAAGAGTGGTCTATAGCTGTGAAGAGAAAAGGACGGTATCCCAGTTCGTCCAGCCAGGCTGAAATGTTGAGGGCTGTGCCTCCAAAACCTAAATTGACTGCGCTGCCGATTTTGTCGATGGCGTCTTCCTGCCCGAAATCATTGAACTCGGCTAGAATGTCAAGATGGGCAGAGCCGATGACCAGAATTTTCGCCGATTTCATCGTTCCGCTACCAATTTCACGTTGCCAAAATCTGAAAGCCATAAGTCAATAACACGCAGGCCACAGTTATCAGCAAGACTCTTTGCATCTTCCAAATCGTATAGGCAAACTTTCTGTCGAATCCCGTGTTTCTGTGCCATCAGGCCATCCAAATACGCAAACCGGGATTGCAACGTCACCTTTGGGTAGTTTATCCCTAGTTCGCTGTGCAGACCCGACATCGATAGATAGACAGTGCAATCGGCGCGTTGCGTTAGCGTGTGCAATAGCTCCACCGCCTGATCGAACCGTAGATAATGCAGGAACCGTTGCGAATAAACGACATCCGGCTGTGGGAATCTCGACCAGTTTATCTCGCAAGCATCGGCCTGAACGATGTACTCTGATCGCAGCTGGCCCGTATTGCGAGCAAATTCCGACAAGGCCGGCATCGGCTCAATATCGCAAGCTACCACCACGCAGCCCATATTGGCGAATTTAATTGCCATTGTGCCGTAACCGCATCCGATGTCATAAACCACCGCTGGATTGAGCAGGGAGGTCAAGCCACTGGCATATCGCAACGCCATCCTGTCCAAGTCGTCCTCCCGTTGGCTGCTGATGTCTGCTCCGTGGCCGGAATCTCCGGCTTTAACAAACCGGTCGCCATACCCGTTCAATGGCGACGCGAGTCCATCGTTTTTCCTCTGCTGAACCATCGTGCCACCTACAACTGGTACTCGGGGCGGCGGAGGAGCTGGCGGGCGATGACGAGGCGCATGATCTCGTTGGTGCCCTCGCCGATGATCATGAGCGGGGCGTCGCGGTAGTACCGCTCCACGGGGAAGTCCTTGGTGTAGCCGTAGCCGCCGTGGATGCGCATGGCCTCCATGGAGACCTCGCCGCAAACCTCGCTGGCGAAGAGCTTGGCCATGCCCGACTCCAGGTCGATGCGCTCGCCACTGTCCTTCTTGGCGGCGGCGTCGTAGACCAGCAGCCGCGCCGCCTGGATCTTGGTGGCCATGTCGGCGATCTTGAGCTGGATGGCCTGGTGCTGGCTGATGGGCACGCCGAAGGTCTCGCGCTGCTGGATGTAGCGCATGGAGGCGTCGAGGGCGGCCTGGGCCACGCCGACGGCGCGGGCGCCCACGTTGATCCGGCCCGTCTCCAGCCCGCTCATCACCTGGCCGAAGCCGACGTTCTCCTCGCCGCCGATGAGATTCTCGGCGGGGATGCGGAAATCCTCGAAGAAGAGCTCGCAGGTGTCGAGGCCGCGATAGCCCAGCTTGTCCAGGTGGCGGCCGACCTTGAAGCCGGGGCTGCCGTCCTTCTCGATAACGAAGGCGGAGAGACCGCGGTGCTTGAGCGAGGCGTCGGGGTTGGTGCGGGCCAGCAGGCAGAAGGCGTCGCCGGACTCGGCGTTGGTGATGAACATCTTGGAGCCGTTGACCACGTACTCCTCGCCATCCTTGACGGCGCGGGTCTGCAAGGCGCCGACGTCGCTGCCGCCGCCGGGCTCGGTGAGGGCCAGGCCGCCGCGCATCTGGCCGCTGGCGAGGCGCGGCAGGAACCGGTCCCGCTGCTCCTGGGTGCCGTAGTGAGTGAGCACGTAGGTCAGGATGTGGTGGGTGCCCAGCGCGCCGGTGAGGGCCATGTAGCCTTTGCTGATCTCCTCAAAGATCATGGCGAAAGTGGTGTAGTCCAGGCCCATGCCGCCGTACTCTTCCGGCACGTTGATGCCGAAGAGGCCGAGTTCCTTCATCTGGTCGATGAGCTCGTAGGGGACGGTGTCGTTGGCGTCGTGGTCGGCGGCGGCGGGCTCGACTTCTCGGCGGACGAAGTCCCGCACCATGCTGACGATCTGGTTGCGGGCTTCGATTGGAGTCTGGGCTACGGTGGAGGTCTCGGCGCTGGTGGTCACGGGGGCTCCTGTGCTGTCCCTGATAATGATGCAGGTCAGTCTATCCCAGCCCATGGGGAGGCGCAACTTGGGCGCGTCGCTACACGTACCCAGTCTCAAGCGCAAGGCTCGAGATTTACCAGGATAAACAAGATGAACGGGATGAACGGGATAGACAGGATATTTTGACTTATTCGGGGTCGGGGCAAACGCTGATGAGTACCCAGTTTGACCTGAACAGTCAGTGCAAGCGCAGCGCGGCGATTTCGTTGGAATGGGGGATCGTTCGGGAAACGGTTCCGGCGCGGGGGCGAGATTGCCACGGCGCAAGCGCCTCGCAATGACAACAACCAGAACAGTTGCGCGTCGGCGACCGCGCTTGGGGCACGCACCAAAAAGCCCGCCGGAGCGGGCGTTGAAGGCAAAAGATGTGGCTGGGGATACAGGATTCGAACCTGTGATACCTGATCCAGAGTCAGGCGTCTTACCACTAGACTAATCCCCAGCGTCCCTACAATTCTAGCAGGGGATGGCGGCGATTTTCAACGCGGGCAGCGACATAAACCGCAGGCAGCACATGGCGACCCCAAGGTCAATGGCGGCGCATGTGGCAGGCGGATGCCGGCAAAAGCGGGCGCGAATCGTGTTTCCTATACTGGAATGGGCGCTGAGGTTCAGGGTTCGTGCATTTTGGCGGCCTCCGGGAAGGTGACGAGTTGGTTGCTGGCGGATGTCAGGCGGTCAGGTGATGATTGATCGATCGGTGTCTGCCAGAGCCGGATGGTCGTTCGTTAGCCCCACGGTCGGGGGTGATACGCAAAGTTTTTACTGCCATGGTTGACGGTAGCGGCAATGATGCCGGCTCGTCCAGGAAGGCAGCTGCCCCTGTGGCCAACTGGACTACGCGCTGAGTTGTTGGGCTGACGACAGTCCGGGTGGTCCCATGGCCGGTTATGCGATTTTGATGCTAACGGGATGACCGTAAACGACCTCTTGGCTCTGGCAAAAGTTTTGGTAACTATCCCTTGACAACACAGGCGCAGGGTGTACACTACCTACGGGATTGGAGGAAGATAGCCTGATTGCCGCACGGGGGCAA
>DAOUHZ010000080.1:0-21516 GCA_034428455.1 Dehalococcoidia bacterium | reverse complement strand
CAACGACAACGCCTACGGCAACGTGCTGCGCGACCAGGTGAACCAGTTCAACGGCCGCGCCGTGGGCGCCGAGCTGCACAACCCCGACTTCGTCAAGCTGGCCGAGGCCTACGGTGTCCGCGCCGCCCGCGCCGAGGGCCCCGAAGCCCTGGAGTCAGCCCTCCGCGAAGCCCTCTCCGCCGACGCGCCGAGCCTCATCGAGGTGCCAGTGGGCATGATGCCGACGCCGTTTACGTAGGGGATTTGACCACGGGAACGCCCGGCGGTAGGATGTCCGCGCACGATCGACAGAAGGGGGTAACT
The DNA here is from genome assembly GCA_034428455.1 of Dehalococcoidia bacterium. Classification (GTDB taxonomy): domain Bacteria; phylum Chloroflexota; class Dehalococcoidia; order Lucifugimonadales; family UBA3495; genus Bin87. Next base: position 21,213 of record DAOUHZ010000080.1, on the reverse strand, counting down.
ATGGCCGGCCAAGATATACTCCAGACTGTACTCAGCGACAGCGGTCATCGGCTGTCGCTTTTTGACCAGAGCGACATCACCGACCTACACGCCCGCGCGTTCACCAAAATCGTCCGTGGCAGGGAAACCCCTTACGTGGAGTGCATCATCCGCGACCAGTACGTGCAGCTCAAGCCTGAGGAGGTCGTGCGCCAGCTTTACGCGGCCCGGTTGATGAACCATTATGGCTATCCCAAAAGACGGCTGTCCTTTGAACACCCAATCAATTTCGGCCGGGAGCAGAAACGCGCGGATATTGTGATCACTGACAAAGATCGTCCCGACACTCCCTATACTATCGTCGAGCTTAAGAAGCCTCGCCTTAGGGACGGTAAAAACCAGCTCCGTTCCTACTGCAACGCCACTGGCGCGCCTATCGGCGTCTGGACCAACGGAGAGCAAATCTCCCACTACAACCGCAAAGACCCCAACTATTTCGAGGACATTAGCGACATACCCAACTCCGGCCAGAGCCTAGCCGACGTCATCAACGAGCGTTTTACCCTGAAGTCCCTCATCTTGAAGGACAAACTTGTCAACGAGCGCAAGTCCCTGAAAGACGTTATATTGGAACTGGAGGATGAAGTTCTGGCTAATGCCGGCGTGGACGTCTTTGAAGAGGTCTTCAAGCTGCTCTTCACCAAACTGTACGATGAATTCAGCAGCCGGGAGGACAAAAATTTTATCAATCGATCTGTGCAGCAGGTAACCGAAACTCGCGTCGCTGAAAACCGAGCACTTTACTTGAGCGGGAGAGAAAATGATGCGCTGATGGCGGCGGTCAGTAGCATACCGGATGACAATTTTAGGGTAATGGAATTCAGGAATACCGGACAAACGGATGCTGAGCTGAAGTCCAAGATTCACGGATTGTTCCAGCGGGCTATTGGGCAATGGTCAGGTGTTTTCCCAGAAGAGACCAGCTTTGAGCTGTCTGACAGTCATTTAGCGATCTGCGCGTCCAGCCTACAGGATGTCAAACTGTTTAACTCCAACCTACAGGTGGTGGACGAAGCCTTTGAGTACCTTGTCAATAAATCAGCCAAAGGCGAAAAAGGCCAGTACTTCACCCCACGCCACGTCATCGATATGTGCGTGCAGATGCTTAACCCGCAACGCGGCGAGTACATGATCGACACGGCCTCCGGGAGCTGCGGTTTCCCGGTGCATACCATCTTCAAACTCACCGGCGGCCTTTTCACCAACGCCGAAATCCCGGAATCTGACCGCCAAGATGTGTTACGCATCTTCGGTATCGACTTTGACGAGAAAACTGTCCGCGTTGCCCGAACTCTCAACCTCATCGCCGGCGATGGTGAAGCCAACGTATTGCACCTGAACACACTGGACTACGAACGGTGGGAAGACCGAACAGAAAAAGATCGGCGGTGGATAAGTACTTACGACCGCGGTTTTAAACGGCTGGGACGGTTGCGTGCTGAACCGGATCAAAATCGACGGTTTAACTTCGATATCGTCATGGCGAATCCGCCATTCGCCGGCGATATTCGGGAAGGCCGCATCCTCCATCAGTACCAAATTTCTCTAAGCAATGGCCGGGCGAGAAATGCGGTCGGGCGAGACATATTATTCATTGAGCGTAACTTGGACTTTCTCAAACCCGGGGGCCGAATGGCTATCGTGCTGCCGCAAGGTCGCTTCAACAATACTTCAGACGAGTATATCCGCGAATTTATCTTTGAGAGGGCGCGCCTTCTCGCCGTCGTCGGTCTCCATCCCAACACCTTCAAACCTCATACTGGCACCAAAACCAGCGTCCTCTTTCTACAGAAGTGGAACGATGACCCTGACCTGGGTCCAATCTGCCCAAAAACGGACGACTACCCCACCTTTATGGCAGTCTCAGATAAAGGCGGCAAGGATAATTCGGGCGATTACGCCTATGTCACAGACAACGACGGTCAGTACCGACTTGACCGAAATGGCCACCGGATTGTTGACCACGACTTGCATAGCCATGGAGGCGAGCTACAGCCCGGCATAGCTGAAGCATTCATAGAGTGGGCTAAAAGCGAAAATTTGAGCTTCTGGAGGTAAAATGTCCACGTCGCAGAATGTTCACCTATGGAAGCAAAAGGCGGAAATTGATTATATTCCGCTTTTTGTATCGCTATGGCTCGCTCTGGATGCGTGGATGGCCGGCAACTTTGCTGGTAGCACCGACCGAGAGAGGTTAGAGTTACTGAAAGGCGATAGTCACCAGCTGGCAGAACGATTTAGAGGGCTGCTTCAGGCTGTGGATGCTAATGGAACTAGGTTCAAGGCTAACTTAGCGGAACTGCACCGGGCTTTAGACAACGCCAGGATCCCCTACGATAGCAATCGTTTCATTGGCAGGACAATCGGATTTAGCGACTGCATCGTGGACTGGAACCACGGTCAGCCAACGTTTGGGACGATTCTAAAGACAAAATATCAACACAATAAGCTGCGTATTGACAACAATTTGTGGCTTGATCATGATTTTAATCGCCTGTATGCGGTGTACATTGAGATAGTGTACCAAATACGCTGCGTTTTGTTTCACGGAAAATTGCCACCAACTCCAGAACATGAAAGAGTCATCAGGCAAATTTACATAACATTATCAATAGTAATGGAGAGAATCTGATGCAATTCTCAGTGGTACAATTTCAGGAAATCAAGGATTCTGGCTTCAGAGCTGACGCTGAATATTGGCATCCCGAACTAATTGCGAACAGTCAGCTGATTTCTTCGGCGGAGAAAATCGGAGATTTTGTCGTGTCTCGCGTGCCTAACATAAAGTCCACCCCTATTAACCGTGATTTCGATTACCTGGAAATATCGCAAATTTCTATGAACGGATGCGAGTACCACACCATCCGGGTTGAACGAGGGGATGAACCGGACCGGGCACATTACATTCTAAAGGAAACCGATGTTGTCGTCTCCACGGTCCGGCCGAACCGGAATGCTGTCGCTTTCATCAAAGAGGACGATATCATCGGCAGTAGCGGTTTATGTGTGCTAAGAGCCGAAGACTTGGAGCCTGGATATCTTTTTGCGTTTTGCAAGACGGATTATTTTGTCAAATGCTTGGTAAGATCTAACAAGGCTACTATGTATCCGGCGGTGTCCAATCGCGATGTTTTGGAAACGCCTATTTTGGTTGGCTCAGAAAAATTCAGAGCATTGGTATCCAGTCTGGTTGCGGACGCTTTGGAGCACCAAGATGCAAGTAGCGAATATTATGCAGCGGCGGAGCGGATTCTGCTAACCACACTGCAACTCAGTGAATGGCAACCTAGCAATCAGATTTGGTCAATTCGGAACGTTTCAGACCTTCGCAAAACTGGTCGTATTGATGCCGAGTACTACCAACCCAAGTACGATGATATCGTCAACACCTTGAGAAACTATGCTGGCGGTTGGGACACGTTTGGCAACCTGGTCAAATGGAAGGACAATCATTTCAATCCTGGCGCGGCAACAGAATACCGGTACATTGAACTCGCAAACATTACCCGCAACGGTGAAATAGCCGACTGCACGGTGGGACTTGGAGCGGACTTGCCCGGCCGGGCGCGTCGCAAAGTGTCGGTTGGAGACGTCATAGTCTCGTCAATTGAAGGCTCTCTGGACAGCATCGCGCTGATAGGCGACGAATATGACGGCGCGCTTTGCTCTACTGGGTTTCACGTTGTTAACTCGTCCTATTTCAATTCAGAAACCCTGCTAGTTCTTTTGAAAAGCATTGCCGGGCAGATGCAGTTGAAAAAAGGTAGCAGCGGCACCATCCTTTCCGCCATCAGCAAAAACGAGATTGGTAAGGTCGTCCTGCCGTTGATCACTGGTGAAACGCAAATCGCAATCCAGCAGAAAATTGCCGAATCTACTGCCATGCGCCAGGGGTCCCGCCGTCTTCTGGAAACAGCCAAACGCGCCGTAGAAATCGCCATCGAACAGGATGAATCCACCGCCATCGCCTGGCTGGCAACTCAGCAGGAGGAGATGCCATGTCGGGAGTCAAACATCTAATCGCAATCATCGAGCGCGAAGGCGACGGCTACGTTGCCCTCTGCCCGGAGCTGGACATCGCCAGCCAGGGCGAAACCGTGGCCGAGGCCCGCGACAATCTGAAGGAAGCTCTGGATCTGTTTTTTGAGACAGCTTCGGAGGCCGAAATCCACGAACGGCTGCACGACGAGGTTTACGTTACACGGGTAGAGGTTGCCATTGGCTAGGCTGCGCGTGATGTCAGGCCGGGAAGCCTGCCGGGTTCTGGCCGCGCATGGCTTTGTCGAGGTTCGGCGAAGGGGCAGCCACATGGTGATGCAGAAAGCGGAAGACGACATGACCACCACTGTGCCGGTGCCTGACCACCGGGAACTGCGCGTCGGAACACTGCTGTCAATCATTCGTCAATCAGGCCTTTCCAGAACGTTGTTTGAATAATCCTCATGCCCACCACCCGCATCCTCATCACTGACTTCGTCTGGCCCTCCACCGCGCCGGAGCGGGAAGCGCTGGTGGCCGGCTTGGGCGATGGCGTGGAGGTCATCGAGGCGCCGGACGGGTCGGAGGCGACGTTGGCGGCGCTGGCGGCCGACTGCGACGGCATCATGACGTGCTTCGCGCAGGTTACGCCGGCGGTGGTGCGGGCGGCGGAGCGGTGTCGGGTCATCAGCCGGTACGGCGTGGGCGTGGACAACATCGCCGTGGACGTGGCTACCGAGCTGGGCATCCCCGTTACCTACGTGCCCGACTACTGCGTGGACGAGGTCAGCGACCACGTGATGGCGCTGCTGCTCACCTGGAACCGGCAGGTGGGGTTCTACGACGGCGTGGCCAAAGCTGGACGCTGGGAGGGTACGCCGTCGCCGCACCCGCTGACCCGTCTGCGCGGTCAGACCATCGGCATCGTCGGGTTCGGACGCATCGGACGCGCGGTGGCGGACAAGGCCCGGGCCTTCGGGCTGGGGGCGTTGACCCACGACCCCTACCTGCCGGCCGATGCCGCGCTGCCTGAGGGCGTCAGCGCCGTGTCACTGGACGACCTGCTGGCCGCGTCGGACTACGTTACCGTGCACACGCCTTTGAACGACGAGACGCGGGGGCTCATTGACGCGGCCGCGTTCGAGCGCATGAAACCGTCGGCGTACATCATCAATTGCGCCCGTGGACCCATCATCGACGAGCCGGCCCTGATCGACGCGTTGCGCGAGGGGCAGATCGCCGGCGCCGGCCTGGACGTGATGGAGTCGGCCTCGCCACCAGCGGACCACCCGCTGTTCGGAATGGACAACGTAATCATCACGCCCCATGTCGCCTTTCTGTCCCAGCAGTCGGTGCTGGAGTTGGAGGTGCGGACGGCGCAGGCCACGGTGGACGTGCTGCAGGAGCGAATGCCCGAGTTTCTGGTGAATCCGGCGGTGTTGCCCCACTCGCGGGTGGCGCTGGGATGATAATGTCAGAAGCAGGATTTTCGGGATCTAGGGATTACCGGGATTGGAGTGGTCGGCCGGGAAAGAACGCCCAATCCTGAAAAATCCTTCAATCCCGAAAATCCTGCTTCTGACAATTTGAGGAGGGAATATTTTGACAACGGCCGGCTTTACCATCAGTTACCTGGGCACGGGAGCGGGCGGCTGCATCATGCGCAACCACACCGCCATCGTGCTGGACTGCCCCACTGGCGAGCGGATCCTGCTGGATGCTGCCTCGGGCAACACCGTGCTCCGTCATGGGCACGAGATGGGCATGTCACCCGACGACTTTGACCTCTGCCTGTTGAGCCACAGCCATGCCGACCACTGCGAGGGGTTGCCACACATCGAGATGCAGCGCAGCCGGAGAATTGCGGAAGAACAACCCATGCACGTCTACGGCTCCGAGCAGGCGATGGCCGACATCGGCACGCTGCTGGCGATGCCCACCCGGGGGCTCGCCGTGGACGCTGAGGGAGCCCTCAGACGTGACGGGCGGCGGTCCATCACCTTCCGGCCTACCGAGCCGGGGGAGTGGGTGCAATTGACCCCTGGCGTGCGGGCCCGGGCCACGCAGGTCAACCATATCAGGGGAGCGCTGGCCTGGCGCGTCGAGTCGGGTGGGCATGCCGTGGTGTTTTCCGGCGATACCCGATGGTGTCCCGACCTAGCGGATTTAGCTCAGGGCGCCACCCTGCTGATCCACGAGGCGCTCTGCACCGAGGCGAAACGCGAAATGGCCGACGGCACTGCGCACTCCACAGCGGCGGAAGCAGCGCGCATCGCCCAGATGGCCGGCGTGGGCGGATTGACCCTCACGCACATTCACAACGATTACCACGCCGACACCGAACCGCTGGCGGCGGAAGCCCGAACCGTGTACGACGGGCCGGTGTCGGTGGCGGAGGATTGCTGGCAGCAGCGGGTTTGAGTTGACGGGAGCCGGTGGCCATGGACTGCCTTTTGAAACCGATTGCAATTTATCTCCAAATATAATACACTATATTCATAGTTGCGATATGTTATCGTTCGCGTACCCAGTGGAGCAACATGCAAGTCGATCCTGCGCGACCTCAGTTCGGTCATAACAGCGACGACGGACCCGCCGGCCACGGCGATTTCGCGTTGTATAATTGGGTACGGACAGTCAATTTCAGGAGGTCTTACATGAACCGCACCCAACGTGATTTGATACTGCTGGCCGCCGGCATCGGCATCGGGGTTGGCCTCGGGTTTCTGCTGGCGCCCCGCAGCGGGCAGGAGACCCGACAGGCTCTGACTCGAGGCGCGAACCAGGCCGTCGAGCGTGGCCGCGACTACTGGCAGCGCATCCGCAGCCGGATTGCCGCCGGCGACAGCGACGCGGAGCTGGACTCCGAAGGGTAGTCGGAACCGTCTGCCGGGGCGACGGTGCGATCAACCGTCGTCCCGGCACTTTTTGTGCCACCACGCGAAGGACAGTTGGTAATGTCGCCTGACGTCGTGTCAATTATCCGAGATATTGCAATTATCGTTATGGCGGTAATGGTGACCGTAGCGGCGTTGGCGCTGACCGTGGTCACGCTGAAGATCTATCCGAAAATCAGGAGAGCGGCGACTAACTTCGAGGCATCCTCATGCCTCATGCTGGACGCGGCGGCGAGAATCTCTGCCCTGGTGACCGCCGGCAGTGAAATCGGATCCTTCGTATGGGACCTGGTTACGCGGCTGCGCGGCGGCAATGACGAAAAGCCGGAAGACGGCAACAAACCAGCCAACTGAACCGTCAGCGCGTCAGCCCAGGGTTGACGCCACCATGCCCCTTTGCGCCGGTCCATCGTCGAGGAGCGTTATCGGGTCTCAACAATACTCGTCTTGTAGACGTTCCGAGGGCTAAGTTATAATCACGTACTAGTTTTCCATATTGCGCGGTGTGTGATGGCAGATATTTTTGACAAGCTGCAGCCTATCGTGGACCGTTATCGGTCCATCGAAGACGAGATGGCAAAACCGGAAGTGGCTGTAGACTATGCCAGGCTCCGCGAGTTGAACCGCGAACGCTCCGGGCTTGAAGAACTGGTGGGCATCGACAGCCAGCACCGCAAGCTGTTCGAGGAACAGGCCGACCTGAAAGCGCTGGTCAGCGAGGGCGGTGACCCTGAACTGGTGGAGATGGCCCAACTGGAGCTGGACGAGGTCGAACAGAGCATTTCCCAGTTGGCCCAGCGATTGCGGATCGCGCTCCTGCCGAAAGACCCCAACGACGAGCGGGACGTCATCGTGGAGATCCACGCCGCCGCCGGTGGTGAAGAGGCTTCGCTGTTCGCCGGTGACCTGTACCGCATGTACCAGCGCTTCTCCCAGGAGCAGGGCTGGGCGGTAGAGATACTGGACTCCAACGCGTCGGATCTTGGCGGTTTCAGCCGCATCGCTTTTTCCGTCGATGGGGACAGCGCCTTCAGTCGGCTCAAGTTCGAAGCCGGCGTCCACCGTGTCCAGCGCGTCCCCGAAACCGAAACCCAGGGTCGCATCCATACTTCCACGGTCACAGTGGCGGTGTTGCCGCAGGCCGATGAGGTCGAGGTGGACGTCAAGGAAGACGACCTGCGGATCGACATCTTTCACGCCGGAGGACACGGCGGGCAGAACGTCAACAAAGTAGCGACCGCCGTCCGCATCGTTCACGAACCCACCGGCGTGGTGGTGGTCTGCCAGGACGAACGGTCGCAGTACAAGAACAAGTCCAAGGCCATGACCATCCTGCGCAGCCGGCTCTACGCGGCGGAGCAGGAGCGTCACCAGGCTGCCATCTCCAACAGCCGCAAGGCGCAGATCGGCAGCGGCGACCGCTCCGAGAAGATTCGGACCTACAACTACCCGCAGGACCGGATCACGGACCATCGCATCGGGCTGTCCGTCCACGGCGTGCAGCGCCTGATGGACGGGGGCCTGGGCGACATCATCGATCGCCTGATTGCGGCCGACCAGGAGCGGGCGCTGGCCAGCGTGTCCGCCTGATCCCAAAGTTACGACTGAAATCATCAGGGGCGGCCATAGGGTCGCCCTTGCCGATTGAGCAATATGCCCAACCTCCGCACCGTCATCCAGGAAACCCACCGCACCCTGGAGTCCGCCGGCATTCCGGACGCCCGCCTGGAAGCCGAGGTGATGGTGATGGACGTGATGCGGATGCCCCGCCAGGCCATCTTCGCGGAGCAGGAATCCCAGGTTTCTCCCCAGCAGGAGGAGCAGCTGGGAGCCATCGTGACCCGCCGCCTGACCCGCGAGCCGCTAGCCTACATCCTCAACTACCGCGAGTTTTACGGCGTCAATCTCCTGGTGAACCGGGACGTGCTGATTCCCCGTCCGGAGACCGAGACCATGGTGGAACACGCCCTTTTCATGGCGCTCATGGGCATGGAAAGCCGGGAACTGGTAATCGCCGACGTGGGCACCGGCACCGGCGCCATCGCCGTGAACCTGGCCATCCACCTGCCGGCGGCGCGCATCTACGCCAGCGACGCATTCGACCCCACCCTGGACGTGGCCGCCTACAACGTGCGCCTGCACAACGTCGTCGACCGCGTCACCCTGCTGAAGGGCGACCTGCTCGAACCGTTGCCGGAGCCGGTGGACGTCATCGTGGCGAACCTACCCTACCTGCCCACGGATCGCATTCCAACCCTGCAACCGGAAATCCAGTGGGAGCCGGTGGCCGCATTGGACGGCGGAGCCGACGGCCTGGATCACATCCGGCGCCTACTGTCCCAAGCCGCCGCATCACATGGCGAAGAAGACAGCCGGCTAAAGTCTCACGGCGTGATTCTGTTGGAGATGGACCCCGAGCAGATCCCCGAGGCTCGATCTCTGGCATCCGCGGCCTTTCCTGACGCGGAAATCACCGTCGAACCGGACCTGGCCGGCCTGGACCGGGTGCTGTCGGTCAGCCTGGGCGGCGATTACTGAGGGCCGGCGTGAGGTCCCAGCGATGTCCGCCGGTTTGCCAACATCCATGCTCCGCCGGTGAGCGACCATGCGCGCCCTGATCGTCTCGGACATTCACTCCAACCTGCAGGCTTTTGACGCCGTCCTGGCGGATGCGGAAAGCGCCGGCGGATACGACGTGGTTTGGTTTCTCGGTGATCTGGTGGGCTACGGCTCGGACCCAGGTGCGTGTGTCGTTAGGCTGCGGAGGCTGCCCCACGTCGCCATTGCCGGCAACCACGACCATGCCGTCACGGGCAAGTTGAATGCCGACCTGTTCAACGGGGCCGCCCGCGCCGCCGCGCTGTGGACGGCCCAGCAGCTTTCCGACGATGAAATGGCATACCTGGCCGCGCTGCCCGAGGTGCGGCAGACAGGAAAGTTCACCCACGTGCACGGCAGTTTGCGCGACCCGGTCATGGAATATCTCATCAGCGAACCGGCAGCCCTGGCGACCTTCGCCCTGATGGAAACACCCTTCTGCCTGGTGGGTCATTCGCACTATCCATTGGTCTGGACAGAGGAGAACGGTCGGGCCGGCGTCGAACTGCTCGATCCGGCGACGCCCCTTTTGTTGGAATCCGGTCGCAGAGTGATCGTGAACCCTGGCAGCGTGGGGCAACCGAGGGACGGCGATTGGAGGGCGTCCTACCTGCTTTATGAAAGCGAGCGAGGAGGAGACGGTGGCGTGCTGCTGCACCGTCGCGTCGAGTATGACCTGGCCGGGGCGCAGAAGGGGATACTGGCCGCGGGCCTCCCGGAGTCGCTGGCAATCCGCTTGGGTAACGGACACTAGCAAACTTGACGGTTTTCGGCCCTGACGATTAAACTTTTTTGCGACATCCGCTCGCCCGAAGAGCAAGTCGAGGTAACATCATCGCTATTCAACAGGTCAATGGCAACGCCGCATTCAGTGAAGACGTAGCATTATTCATAGATTGGGAGAACTTCAAAATCAGCCTGGCGGTGCGGGGCAGGACCCCCAATGTGTCAGCGCTGAAGGAAGAGGTCTCCAACCACGGCCGCGTTGTCGTCGGCAAAGCCTACGCCGACTGGGTATCCCGCGCTCCTGAATTGAAAGGGGCCAGCCAGTTTATCCATGACCCGCCGTCGCTGTACGCTGCGGGCATCGAACCGGTGTACGTGCCCACCCGATTGCCCCTCCGCGGATCCTACCAATCCGGTCGCACCGTCAGCGTGAAAAACAGCGTTGACGTGAAGATGACCGCAGACTGCATCGACACCGCGCATAACTTCCCCAACATAAACACTTTCGTCCTCGTGTCCGGGGACTCCGATTTCATCCACGTCATCAACTCCCTGCGCGCGGTCGGCAAGCGCGTCCTGGTGGTTGGCGTATCCTGGGCCACCTCCCGCCGAATGGCCGACCACGTGGACGGCCTGATCTTTTACGACGCGGACGTCGATCCCATTGAACCCGAAGAACCCGCGTCCTCTTTCCACCGCGCTCCCGCCCAGCGGGGCCGCCCGCAACAGCCTGCCGCCCTGGCGAACCCCGGCCGTCATCAACTGCCCGAGGTCATCCGCGCCATAGAGGACGTCATCCGGACCGAGCGCGCCGCCGGGCACACGCTTCTCCTCACCTCGCTCAAGCAGCGACTGGTGCGCCGCATCGCCGGCTTCGACGAGCGCAAGCTGGGCTTCTCCGGCTTCAAGAAGCTGATGCTCCGCGTGGCTGAAGAGGGCAACATCAAGATACGCAGCGTGGATCTGGTGGACTGGATCCTCATGGCGGACGAGCCTGACCCCGAACCGGTGGCCAGGGACGATGACGACGCCGAACTGGAAAACGCAGAGGCTTACGACGACGACGTCGCGGTCGATGCCACCGGCGAAAAAGTCGATGAGGTGGCTGAGCGCTCTGATGAACCCGCAGACTTCGAAGACGAGGATGACCGGCCGGGCGAGCCGATGACCGCGGCGGTGCAGACCGAAACGCCGGACCGCGCTGCGCCAGCGCCGGCCGGCCCTAATCAGGCGGAGGTTGAGCGATCGCTGGCCGAAGCCATCGCTTCTACAGACCTGCCCCAGTCCGGTGACCCCGAGGGCGACGCGGCGCGCATCGCCGACCTCGTCGCCATGAGCCACTTCCTGGAAGACCGAGACGGCGCCGACGCGGTGATGTTCCAGGCGCTATGTAACGAGATCAGTGAAAACCTTATCGCCGGCATCGAAGCCGAGGACCCCACCATCCAGAAGCACTGGGGCGACTCGCCCGACATGGTAGCGCGCAACCTGATCACGCGGTACGTGCGAACCCTGATGGCTGGCGGCATTTTCCAGTATCGCAATATCAATTTCAGGGATCCGGAGACCAATCGGTCGCGGAGGCGACGGGTCTTCGGCCTGAACCGCGAACATCCCGTCGTGGGATTCGCGCTGGCAGCCCGGCTGGGCCTGCCCTACGAGCCTCCGGCCGACGACGACCTCGCTCCCACCAATGACGCCATCGCCACCCCGCCGGTGGATCATCACGGCTCAGCCGAGGCAGATAGCGCCGAAACGGCCGAGGAGGCGGAAGTAGTCGCCTTCAGCTGACGCACACACACCAGATTATGAGCGGGCCATGCGGGAGAGGTGTGGCCCGCTTATGCTTTGGGGGCAACGTCCAGTGCGTTCCGCGCCCAACGGGCTAATGCCTTGTCTGGCGCAGTAATTTCCGCAACAGAGGTGTAGTAGTAGTCCTGCCACCCGTGGTCCGGCAGGCCGGCGAACAGCATCAGGTTCAGCGGGTACTCCTCGCTGTCGGTGACCCGGCGGAAGTCATCGCGGAACAGGAACGTCGGCTTGCCCAGCGCGATGGCGATGCCAAGTTCGACCATCACCCCCTCGTCCGGCGGGGTTCCGTTAACGACGGCAAAGATCGCGTCGGCGTCGCGAACGTCCTGGCAATCGGCGCGGGCGACGCGATGCGCCCAGCCCGGCTGGGTAAAGTCGACCTGGTTGTTGCGCTGGAAGGGCTCCCAAACCTCCAGGCCGAGGGCCTCCAAAGCGCCGACAAGTTCCGGGAGCAGGCGCGATTTCTGCTGCTCCGAGAAGCCGTAGGGGTTCGCCAGATAGATCGTTTTTCGTATCGAAGACGTCACGGTTGTCATATCCTCATCCCGGGTCACGGGCCGGAGGTTTCCCGCCAGAGGCGGCAGCCGGTGATGCCCAGTATGATAGGTAGAACCGTGTCCACCACCGCCCAGATGACCCACGCCGTATGGTTGTCGCCTATGCTGACCTCGCCGGCCGCCAGGAACGCGAACCAGTTGTGCAGGAACAGGATGGTTACGCCGGCGGTGATGTAAAAGGCGACGTTGGCGTCCAAGTAACCCCTGGTCACCGGCTCACCTGCATCGCGCCCGCTCATCCGGGTTTTGTACGCGTAGTTGAAACCCATCCCCAGCGCCAGTCCCACCAGCATGAGCACGTCCAGCACGTGCCATACGGCCAGGACGCTTATCGTTCCAACCAGGAACACGTTGATGATGAAGAAAACGGCGACTGCGATTGATACGCCGACCAGATATACGCCGACGAGTTTCTTTATGGCTTCCATGTCTCCTCCCTTTTTAGTGTATTGCGCTGCTCAGTCCTCCGTACCATGCGCCGGCCAACTCGCTCACCGGCAGGTCTATGAGCCCGCCGATCCGCATGTTGTTCCCCTCAGTGCGACCCAATATCATCGCGGGAACCCCGGTCGCCGCGGCTGTAGCCAGTATGCCATCCACATGTTCAAAAGCGACGGCGATCAGGATACGAGACGCGGCCTCTCCAAATAACGCCGCGTCCCATCGCGTCGGTACGCTGTCTTTGAATCCCTCGGACGCAACGAACCCGACGGATCCCGCCCCCCCAACGCCGCTGTCGCCAAGAATACAGCATTCGGCCAACGCGAGCGCGAGGCCGCCATCCGAGCAATCGTGGGCTGACTTGGCTGTGCCGTCCGCGATGAGGTTGCGGCATAACGCCTGGACGCGCCGTTCGAGCGTCAGGTCAATGCGTGGGCGCCCTTTCACCAGGTTATGTATCGTGTTCAGATATTCGCTGCCGGCCAGGTCTGACGCGCGGGCGGTGAGCCGGTCCGCGCCCAGCAGGATCACCGTCAAACCTGCTTCGGGGAACCCCGTTCCACAGTGCTGTCGGACATCCTCCAGCAGCCCGAGCCCTCCCACGATCGGGGTGGGATAGATGGCAGTTCCTTGGCTCTCGTTGTACAGACTGGCATTTCCGCTGACCACCGGAACGCCCAGCGCCCGGCACGCGCGCGCCATGCCCCGAATGCACTGCTCCAACTGGTAGTAGATCTCCGGCCGCTCCGGGTTGCCGAAATTGAGGCAATCGGTGAGCGCCAGGGGTTCCGCGCCGACGCAGGACAGGTTGCGCGTGACTTCCGCGACGGCCATCTGAGCGCCGCGGTAGGGGTCAAGAAAGCACTGCCGCCCGTTGCCGTCAATGGCTACGGCGATGGCGGTCTGCGTACCCTTGACCCTCAATACCGCAGCATCACCCGACCCCGGACCAATGACGGTGTTGGTCTGCACTTGATGGTCGTACTGGCGGTACACGTTCTGCCGGCTGGCGATGTTGGGAGCGGCCAGCAATCGCAGCAATGTTTCCCCGGCGTCGGCTGGCATGGGCACGTCCCGCAGCCGGAGCCGCTGCCGGTCCGTATACCCTTGAGAGGTTCGTCCGTTGAGCCGGTAGCGCGGGGCGTCAGTCAGGTGCGACACGGGGACAGAGGCAATCGGTTCGGCACCGTCGGCAACCAGCGCGTAGGGTTCGTCGGTGACAGTGCCAACGGCATGGCATGGGATGTCCCATTTGTCGAACACCTCCTGGATGGCCGGCGCGTCTTCCGGAGTGGTGGCCAGCAGCATGCGTTCCTGGGATTCTGACAGCATCACCTCGTAGCCGGTCATGCCGGACTCCCGGCGGTGAACCTGACTGATGTCCAGCGCGATCCCCCGACCTCCGCGCGCCGCCGATTCCACTGCCGCGCTGGTCAGGCCGGCGGCGCCCAGGTCCTGAAGCGCGCGCACCCTTCCCGTAGCGAGGGCTTCCAGGCAGGCTTCGATGAGCGATTTCTCCAGGAAGGGGTTGCCCACCTGCACCGTCGGCCGCAGTTCCTGTTCCTCCTCGAAGGTGCGCGACGCCAGTCCGGACGCGCCGTGGATCCCATCGCGGCCGGTGCCCGCGCCGGCCAGCAGCAAGACGTCCCCGGCTCGGTCGGCTGCGGCGCTGGCCAGGTCCTCGATGCGCGCGATGCCGACGCACATGGCGTTTACCAGCGGGTTCTGCGAATAGCAATCTGCGAAGTAGATCTCGCCGGCCACGTCGGGAACACCGATACAGTTTCCGTACCAGCCGATGCCGTCAACCACGCCTTTCAGCAGCCGTTGATTCGCGGCCAAGTCGGGCGTACCGAACCGCAGGGAGTTGAGCAGGGCAATGGGCCGCGCGCCCATCGCCAGGATGTCGCGGACGATACCGCCGACTCCGGTGGCCGCCCCCTGCAAAGGCTCCACGGCAGACGGGTGGTTGTGGGACTCCACCTTGAAAACCACCGCCAGCCCGTTGCCGATGTCGATGGCGCCTGCGTTCTCTGCGCCCGCCTGTGAGAGGGTCCGCTCGGAGCGCGACGGCAGCATCCCCAGCAACGGGCGGGAGTGCTTGTAGCCGCAGTGTTCGCTCCAGAGCGCGCCGAACATGCCCAGCTCAACCGGGTTGGGCTCCCGGTCCAGCCGGTCGACGATCATGTCGTATTCCGCCTGGGACAGGGCGATTTCGTCGAGGATTTCTTTGCTGACGGGCATCACTACCTTATAGTCGGTTTCCCGGTCTCGAATTATGAGGCAAGATCGGTTCGAGGTCAGGGGAAGTGATCTCAATCAAGCCATCGGCGAGTTGAACCACTTCTTGTGCCACGCTCTGTTGATTGGGCGTTGCGATTACTACCCTTGCGCCATAATCTTGCGCAGTGCGAACTGCCTCGGCAAGGTCTCTATCTCCGGCTATCAACACTGCTGTCGTATAAACGGAGCGGCTGGCGAGGCGCACCATATCCAAGGCAATTAGAGTGTCCACACCCTTTTGCTGACGCTCGGGCCGGAAGGTCCATTGTCGGCTAAACGCTTCCAACAATTGCTCCGGGTCCTGGTTAAGGTCATCTGCCGTGCGACGGAGAGCCTCTAGAATTCGGGCTTCAAATCGGTTTGGGCGTTCCGAAATATGTCCGAGCCGCAGTTGAACGCCGGGTGTTCTGGCAATCGCGCTGAACAGCCGACGCTGATCGCCGTAATTTTGATGGGAAGGGTCATACTCTCCGTCGTACCAGTAGGCGCGCAAAAACGTATGATCGTTGAGATTTTTCTCGACAACACTGCGAAGCCACTCGACCACCGCATCAGCTTGAAGATTCACTCGTGGTGGCAAGTTCAGTTTCGCAGAGCCGGTGCGTTGCAAATATCCAACATCCACAAACCCGACGCAAGTTTCCAGCATACCGAGGCCTCCACTCCAACCAAAAGGGCTCCTCAAAGGAGCCCGCGTAATCAGCTCCAATGGAGCCGGATTGGTAGTGCCCGAAAGGGCCACATATGTAATGCCTCTGAATGAGGCAATACTTATCATACCAGCGGCGATGTCCATTTGCAAATGGACATCGCCGCTGAAGGGTCACATAAGCCCCCCAACTACCACCATGCCCACGCCGCCCACGGCCATCAGCGTGCCGATGACCAGTTCCTTGGTAATCGTTTCCGTTTGCCGCAGGAATAACCGCGCCAGGACCAGAGTGACCAGAGGGTTGCAGGACACTATGGGCGAGAGGACCAGGATGCTCGATCCCTCGCGGGTCACTGCGAAGTATAACGACATCACGGCGCAGGCTGCCGCAAATCCGGCCAGGAACACGTACAGCGGCGCCCAACCGGAACTGACGGACTTTTGCACCGCTTCCCGTCCGAAGACCGGTGACAATACCAGGGTGGCAAAGAACATGCTTCCGGCCGCCATGATCAGCGGTGACCCGAATTGGATACTGAGCACCCTGCCGCTCAGCGTACCCGCTCCGTAACAGGCCGCGGCAAATATCGCCAACCCATAGCCAAGAACAGATTTCCAGTCACTGCCCCAACTCTGGCGAAGGAAGTTCCCACTCGTCAAAGCCAACCCGATCACTACCACAAAGGTGCCCAAGCCAAGCAGGACGTTCAGACGCTCGTCGAACCCGGTCACACCCAAACGGGTTAGAGTGATCGCGTAGATAGCAGAAAATACCGCCGCGCTGCCTACTATGGGCGTCACCCGAGACGCTCCGATGAGGCTGATGGCAACGTACTGCTGGGAGCGGCCTCCCAGGTAGCTCAGAATGCCATTGCCAAGGAGCCAGACCATCGCGATTGCCGGCATGGCGATAATCGCATCCAGTTCGAATATCAGCGCCAGGGTGCCCGCCAGCAGGGTCGACGCCACCAGTGACACCAGCGCCGACGGCATGGGCCGCATGGCCTGCATTCCCAAACGGGCCAGCACCGCGGAACTGCCGAACCCCAGCACCGCGACGCACGCGAGACCCAGCGACAGCAGCATCCCTAGCGCTTGGCTCCGGTGTCAATCATGGACCCGAAAATCAGGTTGCCGTCGTCCGACCCCAGCAGCGTCTCGCAGCTCCTCTCGGGGTGGGGCATCATGCCCAGAACGTTGCGGCCCTCGTTGATGATGCCCGCGATGTTGTCCACCGACCCGTTGGGATTGGCGCCCGGCGTAACCGAGCCGTCGGGACCGCAGTAGCGGAACAGGATTCTGCCCTGTTCTTCCAGTTGGGCTATGGTGGACGCATCTGCGTAGTAATTGCCCTCGCCGTGTGATACCGGAACAGCCAATGCCTGTCCGTCGCTGCAACGGCTGGTGAACGGCGTGTCCGTCCTTTCCGTGCGCAGGTGCGTCCACTGGCAACGGTATTCCAAGTGTCCGTTGCGGCGCAGCGCCCCCGGCAGCAGGCCGGCTTCGCACAGGATCTGGAAGCCGTTGCAGATCCCGATGACCAACCCGCCCTCTGCGGCAAAGTCCCGCACCGCGTCCATCACTGGAGAGAAGCGAGCGATGGCTCCGGCGCGCAGGTAGTCGCCATAGGAAAATCCGCCGGGCACTATGATGGCGTCATACCCGTCGACGCTATCTTCCTTGTGCCAGATATAGTCGGCTTCTTGCCCCAGCACCCCGCTCACGGCGTGGTGGCAGTCGGTATCGCTCCAGGTTCCCGGGAAGACCAGGATGCCAAAACGCATACGTCGGATCAGCCCGCCGCTTCCAGGAGACGTGACACGATGGCGTTGACCTGGCTGCCATCGGCTTTGCCGCGCACTTGCGGCATGATGCGGCCCATGACCCTGCCGCGATCTCCCGGACCAGCAGCTCCGGTATCGGCGATGGCCTGGCGGGCAATGGCTTCGATTTCATCCTCGCCAAGTTGCTCCGGCATGTATTCCAGGAGGATGGACAGGGACGCTTCCTCCTTGGCCACAAGGTCGGCGCGGCCGCCTTGACCGAACATCTCGATGCTCTCCCGGCGGTCCTTGACCTGCTTGGCTACCACGTCGGTGACGCCGCTCTCGTCCAGTTCTTTGAGATTGTTCTTCTCGGTCAACTGGATTTGGCTCTTGAGGAATCGCAGCGTTTCCAGGCGCTCGCGGTCGCGGGCGCGCATGGTGTTGCGGATGTCCTCTTCCAGCCGATCCTTGATGGTAACCATAGCGCCGCCGCCTTTCGCATCTCTCTTTTCTAGTGGGATTGCGGAACCGCGATCCGCACGGCCCGTAATCCCCACCGCAAGGAAGCCGTTAAATGCTACACCCCGACCGGGCTGAGTCGCAACCGTGCTATACTGAAACCGTCCGGCCGAAGTGGCGGAATGGTAGACGCGCCGGTCTCAAAAACCGGTGGGAGAATATCCCGTGTCGGTTCGAGTCCGACCTTCGGCACCAGCTTCTCAATAACAGGGCGGTTCACGCTTGTTTACGGTATCAACAAGCGGCGAACCGCCCTCTTTTGCGCCCTGACGTGGGACGATTGTGGGACAAACATACAATAGCCGACCGTGCTGGACACGTCTGTACGGCATCAAACTTAACGCACAGACCGGCAATCCGAAGACCGAATTCTAGGGAACCGTTTCCGCGAACACAGACCCGACCGGGTCAGATTTGTCCCACATAAGGCCGGATGTGGGCCGGTCAGCTGGCGTAGTCGCCATGGCCGTTCACGTGACGGGTTTGAGGATGACCAACGCAGTGGGGTTGAGCCCTACCGTCGCCACTACCGGGCTACTCAGCCATCCGGCGGTCCCTGTTGGCTTCGGCGGGGTTGCCCAGGTTTTCGTGTATCCAAGCTCGGAACCGGTACGCCTCCGGGTCGTGGCCTCCGAAAAACTCGAGGTGGCGGTTCATGTCGGAAAGCGCTTGTTTCCAGTCCGGGTTCGGAAGTTGCGTCAATGCGACGGCGCGGTGTCCGTAGCCCATGGGGTGTCGGTCGGCTGGCGGTTCGCGCGTCTGACCAGCGAGCTGGTCATTTTCTCGCATACTCCGCCGTCTCCGTCGCCATCCCTCGCGCTGGGAACCATCCACTTCGGGAAGCCTCTGCCGCCTCCCTTGCTGCCCTGCATACGGCGTTCTCCCGCTGCCTGAGCGGCGTCGCAGTTGGCGTAGGTTCTCGTCTGGGGCGTCGGTGTTGCCGTCGGTTGTGGTGGGAACTGGTGTCGGGCTGACTAGTCGCTGGTGGGACACCATCAGGTGGGGGCGTTTCGAGCAGGCGTTGAGCATTTCGGCCGAAGCGTCATGCTCCCGCTACGTTACCGCAAGGCCCCAGTCATCCTTGATAGCGATCAAATCTACGGCGTACTGGCACCAGTACGAGCGGTTGGCGCTGGCCGTGACCGCAATCAGGTGCTGGGTATCATCGAGGTTGTTGGCGTACTGTTCCCGTCGTCCGGCTGACCATTGCCCTCCACCGCTGAGGTGGGCGTTGCCCAACGCCCCCATGTGGTCGACGTCCAGCTTGCTGGGGTTGGTGACAACGGCGCCGGTGTACGGCGCCAGCCATTCGCCGGCGGAGATGCGACACCGCCTGTCGGTTCGGTAGAACAGGGTGGCGCTGCTTTCGGCTGCGAGGACCACGCTGCGGGCGTCTTAGCAGTCGCCGTCGCCGGTCCAGTGCTTCCGGTCCTGGCGGTCTTTAGGCAGGGAGGTTCAAAGGGATGGGGGACACCGTGACGTGCAATGCCAGTGCAGGAATGGTGGTAGTTGCCGTAGCCGTCGGTCGGGCTGGCGGTGAAGTGGGTGTCGGCGTGAGTGCAGGTGGGTCTGCGGCAGGTATAGCCGTGGGTTCCGCGGTCGCCGTCGGTTCAGGTGTATCGGTCCGGGTAGGCTGAGGCTGCGTCGCTGCGGCCGCCGGCGGCATCTCGGTGGGTACTTGCGCGGTCGGTGTAGCAGGCAGCGGAAAGTGCGACGTTTCAGTGTTTCCGGCCTGATGTGGAGGCAGGGCGGCGGGTTCTGACGGGCAGGCAAACAGCGGGGCGGTCAGGATGAGGATGACGGCAGGGGATGATCCCGACTCTGCGACTCCGAGGGACGTACGAGGATTGCGAGCAAACGGCGGCAATTTTCCCACCAGCTCTCGGGACCGGCAATAACACGGACGGCGTAGTAGCACCGTCTTCGGGTTCGAAACCGCCTTCCATGCCTGCTGGGCAATTCCCGGCCGTGATGTCGCAGAACCGGCACTCCTGTCTGCTCGGCACCCGCCTGTCGGGTTTGTCGACGGAAGCTTCTCTTTTGCAGTGACCACTTCCCTCAGCAACCCCCGTGAGTTGCCGAGGGAAGTGTCCGTTTTGTCTCTCGACGTGGTCGGGCCCTAGCCGCTCGGCCCGTTCACGGTGACGGTGTTGCGGTTGGAGAGCTTCCTGCCGTCCGCCGTGCAGATGGCCCCATTGGCGTCGCAGTCGGTGGTCACGGGTAGGACTATGGTTACGTCGCCGTTGGAGTCGGGCGCTATGGTGATGCGCCAACCTTGGTTGCTGCCCTGCTCCAGTCGCTGGGCCTTTTCGACGCTGCCGCCGGTCGCCGTAAAGGCATGATCGCGCAGGGTTCGGAAGCTGATGGGCAGGTTCTCACTGAACGTGAGTTCAAACGTGAAGGCCGTCTGCCCGTCGTGACTGGACGGTCCGCTTCCGAAACTGGCCGTCAACGGCGGCCGGGGGCTACTGGGCCGACGGCAGCGCTGACGCGCGACTCGTCATTATCGGCGTCGTCCTTGAAGGACACCTGCACCTTGATGGTCTTGCCTTCGTCGGCAATGACCAGGGTGTAGGTTCGGGCCGATGCCCCGGAGATGTCGGCGTCGGTCCCACCGGAGCGGCGAATCCACTGGTAGCGATAGTTCGCGTTGTCCAGGCCGTCGGCATCGGATATGGCCGAGGTCGAGGCCGTCAGGGTTTCGCCCACGCGGAGGGTTCCGCTGATGGTGGGCGCGCCCGTGGCTGGACTGCCTTCGGGTGGCTCGCCGCTGAACACCACCGGGCCGTCCCACAAGTAGTCGCGGGTGTACTCCGACGATGTCCCTGCGGACCTGGTAGACGTACAGCTTGCTGCCCCGGTCGGTGTTGTCGGTATAGCCGGTGCTGGTGTCGCCGTCGGACCCCGGCCGCCCCGTCTCCCAGGTACTGCCTTCGGGGAAGGTC
>DAOUHZ010000079.1:0-31674 GCA_034428455.1 Dehalococcoidia bacterium | reverse complement strand
TGACGCCTCTTGATATGAGATCCGGCGGATTCAGCCAGCCCTCCCGCAGCCGGTTCAACTCCGCCGCCGCCGCGCCGATGGCCTCCCGCTGCTCCTCCGTCGGCCGCGGAAACGGAAACGTCTCAAAGGTTGCGGTGTGCGAATAGCGAAAGCCTGACTCGGCTTCCCGCAGTTGTGTCCCGGTTGACCTAGCCCACAACTCGTGAGCACGGGAGTGCAAGATGCCCAAATCGTAGTCACTGTTGCTCGCGATGGCGACTATCGCTCCGTCTGGAATGATCTGAGATTCCAAATACACGAACACCCGATGCTTCGCAACGCGGGGAGTAGCGATGTACTTGTCCAAGCACTTCACTGCTTGTCTGAAATCGGGTGCCGTGCGCCCATGAACCCACCAGCGTCTTCTTTCCAACGGGTTTCGCACTTTATCTCGGAAAGGTTTAACGTGTTCCTTTACGTATTCAAACGGCATCTCGTACTGAGCAGCTTCGTACTCACTACCGTGCATATCGAAGTCGATGATCCACATACCACGCGGACGGCGAGTGATGTCAAGCGCGTTGACCCATGGGCGTACCACATCGGAATTTGGTCGTCCATTTGGATTCCCCACTGCATTCAGCATCGTTACAGCAGTTTCCCCGCTAATCTCAAACTTGCCCTTTTTCATGTCGCCGATGAATGACCGATCAGCGTTCTCTGGCAGCCTGATAGCTTTTGTCAGATCAACTCCTGCGGTCAAGTTCGCATTAACATCAATAACAACCTGATCATCTAGTTCTTTGTGGAACTCGGATCCATCGTCGAAACACACGATGGACACGTGCACGATGGCTCCTTCTAACAGCCACGGACGGTCCGAATACGCCATGAAGATGTCGCCGGTCTTCTTGATGCGCTCTAACACCCGCCGATTCGCGCCACCGCGGATGCCTTGGGTTGCCAGCAAGCCTACACGCTGCGCATTGCCATCGTTGACCATCTGGCGTGCTTTTTCGAACCAATAGCAGCAGTAGTCGCTGTAGTTGGGTATACGATCTCCGTAAAGCTGGAATAACGCATCAGTGTGAGACTCTGGCAAGTTCCCACGGATAAGTTGACTTCCCAAAAACGGCGGGTTCCCCACGATGAACTCCGCCGCCGGCCACTCCGGTTCCGCCGGATTGTCGGGGTCGCTCAGGTCCAGGATGGCGTCGGTCTGCCGGATGGTGTCCAGCGGCGTCAGGATGGGCCGCTGCGTGTACGGGAACCCGTTGGCCTGGTGCCACTGGATGTAGCCGATCCACAGCGCCGTCCGCGCCAGTTCCGCCGCGTAGTGGTTGATCTCCAGCCCCAGCATCTGGTCCGGCTGCACCCGCGGCGTCAGCCCCAGCCACCCCCGCGCCGCCGCGTAGTCAATGACCTCCTTCTCCAGGTCCAAAAGCGAACGCAGCGCGATGTACAGAAAGTTCCCGCTGCCGCACGCCGGGTCCAGCACCCGCACCGAGGCCAGCCGCTCCCGAAACGCCTCCAGGCGGGCGCGCGCCGGGGAATTGTCAGAATCAGGATTCACCGGATTTACGGATTGACCGGATTGGGTGATTGACGCATCGGCGACGTAATCCTGAAAATCCGTAAATCCCGAAAATCCTGCTTCTGACGATTCAATCTCCGCCCGCGCCGTCTCCCACTCCCGGCGCAGCGGCGTCATCACCACCGGCTCCACCACCAGCTCGATGTCGTCCGCGCCGGTGTAGTGCGCCCCCGTCTGCGCCCGTTTGGATGCGTCCAAAGCCCGCTCGAACAGCGTCCCGAATATCGACGGCTCGATGTCCCGCCAGTTCCGCTCGCACGCCTCGCCCAGCCGTTGCAGCGCCGTGGCGCTGAGTTCGACGGTATCAACCACGTTGAAGAGATCGCCGTTGAAGTGGGCGATCTCGTCCGCCCCCGAGAACCCGCCCGTGGCCATCTGCGCGAACAGGCTGCGGATAGCGCGGTCAAAGGTCGCCGGACTGCGGTAGTGCTGCGCCACGATGCGGGTGAACAGCCCATCGGGCAGCAGTCCCGCGTCCTCCGCGTACAGGCAGAACACCAGCTGATTCAGGTAGCGCGCCAGCCGCTCGGGCCCCGCATCGGGGTGCGGGGTGACGTTGTCTTTAGAGTTTTGGTGCGGGGTGACGGAGGAGGCTCGCTCCATGTCCACCACGATGGACTGGAACACCGCCGCCGTCCCGCGGGTCACCGCGTCCACCGAGCGCAGCCGCTCCCGGAACCGGTGCGGCGCGAAGAACACGTCCCGCAGCAGTTCCAGCCGCGCCGGCTCCTCGAACTCCCCGATGCCGACGTCGTACCGCGCCGTCTCCATCCCCGGGAAGTTGGTCTGGATGCGCACCGTCTGGAAGGACGACACTATGAGCAGGGGCGGCGTCTTCAGGTGCACCTGGTAGCGCAAAAGCTGGTCGAAGGCGCCGTCCAGCTGCGCGTCCTGCCCCTTGAACTCCCAGCCGAAATGCTCCTCGTAATAGGCGTCGGCGAACCCGCCCGGCACCGCTTTCTCGAAGGTGAACGCCTCGGGATCGCCGTAGGCCGCCGGCGTCGCGTGGCCGACCAGCCCGCACAGGTCGTTGAAGAAGGACTGCGCCCCCTGCCGCTCGCCAAACCCGGCGTCCCGCCAGCGAGCCACAAACTCCTGCGGCGATATGGTGGGCATCATCGGCGTCATGCTTTTGTCATCGCGAGGAGCGAAGCGACGTGGCAATTTCGTTGGTGTATCAACGATCCTGGCCGCAACGGGATTGCTACGCTGCGTTCGCAATGAAAAACTGGGTATGAGTGAGGGTGGAGGAGTAACTTGTGACCGCTCGCGTCGCGGCTACCACTCCGAGCGGGGCGGGCGTTCCATGAGCGCCGGGATGCATTCCGCTGCCGGCAGTCCTTCGAACAGCACCTGCGACATCAGGCGGGTGATGGGCAAGTCAACGTCCAGGCGCTCGGCGATTTCAAGGGCCGCCACGGTGGTGTTGACGCCCTCGGCAACGGCCCCCATGTCGGCCAGGATGTCAGGCAGCTGACGCCCTCGGGCCAGCTCCTCGCCGACGCGACGGTTGCGACTCAGCGGACTGCTGCACGTCGCCATAACGTCGCCCAGGCCGGCCAGGCCGGCAAAGGTCATGAGCTGAGCGCCGGCGGCGATGCCCAGGCGTCCGATCTCGTTGAGGCCGCGAGTGACCAGGGCGGCCTTGGCGTTGTTGCCCACGTCCATGCCATCGGCGATGCCGGCGGCCAGGGCGATGATGTTCTTCAGCGATCCGCCCATCTCCACGCCCACCACATCATCGCTGGTGTAGATGCGGAAGGCCGGCGACATCAGGGTGTCCTGAGCCAGCCGGCCAGACTCCTCATCGCCCGACGCGACTACAGTGAGGGCGGGCTTGCCGCCGATGATCTCGCCGGCCAGGTTGGGACCGGACAGTGCGGCGAACCGGCCCGGCGGGCGCCCGGGCAGTTCCTCCGCCAACACCTCGCTCATGCGCAGGCCGCCGGGCAGCTCCAGTCCTTTGGTAGCGCTGAGGACCACGGCGTCGGCGGGAACGTGCGGGGCAATGCGCTTCAGGTTCTGCCGGAAACGATCAGAAGGCACGGCGACGATGACGAGACACGCATCGCGCAGGGCCGACGCGGGGTCATGCTCGACGGAAAGGGTTGCAGGAAACGGCACACCGGGCAGGCGACGGGTGTGCTCGCCGGCGCGACGCAGCGCTTCCGCCTCGTCGGCAGTGCGGCAGAGCAGGCGCACCGGAGCGCCGCCGCGGGCCGCCAGGACGGCAAGGGTAGTGCCCCAGGTGGTGGCGCCGAGGACGGTGGTATTGGGGGACACGCTATGAGAGGGCAAGGCGGGACTTTAAGGCTAACCGCGAGTCGATGCTGAGATTGAACTTTAGGTGGCTCCGTGATTTCGCAAGCAACGTGTGCTGAAACCACCACCGCTACATCAACAAGTCTATTGCGCGGCCCTTACTCTGAGAGTGAAATGGCTATCTGCGCGTCCGGGTTCGTGTAGGTCTAGCCACCGGGATGTCTGTCTTTTGTACGATGGCAGATTCCAGATTATCAGGGTTTTTGTATTGGACTGCCGCCATCGCTCCCTTTTTGATGGTCCCTGGCGGCAATCGTTTGTGCAGGTATCGCTCTCGCAGTTCCGGCCGGCAGCTGGGGCCGACAAACCCCAATTATTGGGCAATTCGGGGAACAGGGGAAAGTTCCCTGCAGTTCCGGGAAGCCACTGTTCTGGTTCGAATACGCCTACAATAAGGTCTCGAACTCGGGCTAGCACTAATGGGTACTTGCGAGCTCTGTTGATGTTGACTTTCCAAACGCCTCGGACGCCCTCATATACACCGTGGGTACGCCAACTCTGGCCAATGGAGATGAGGATCAACGGGTCTTGGAGTTCGCAATACGGGGCTGCGTACTGTCGTATGATGTCGTCTGTATGACGGACGCCCCTATCTTTGGAGCCCGCGCCGAGTTGTGAGTTGGTGAGGCCAGGGTAGGCATCAATCAGAGCAGCTTCTACCTCTGTAGCAACGTGGTTCGTTAACCCGTGACGGTGGATGATGTGAGTTACCTGATGACCGTGGACAAGAATTTCGTTGATCCGTTCTTTCTTGGATCCTGCGGCATACTCGGCCTCGATTTCGAACTTGCCATTGGCGTGGTCGAATACTCGGTCGCCTTTCCCCTTCCCGACGTAGAACGTCTCGCCGTTCCGAGGGTCTATCAGACGATATACGTAGTATTGCAGCTCGTCGTGGACCTTCGTCGGAAACGCTTGTGAGGTAACAGACATCATTTTCTCCCTGATTGGTTTGTATCGCAGTCCAGATGTTTATCTCATCCGTGCTAGGGTAGCGTCCACGCTTACCCACAAGCCGCTTGGCGTTCAGGAGCGATCTTCGAGTTCGCCGGCCAGAAACCGCTCCACTTCCGGCGTGCGGGGGAGAACCAGCACGCCGTCAACTTCGATGCCGAACTGCTCGTAGGCTGCCTGGTAACGCGCCTTGTATTCCTTTTTCAACCGCTGGCGTTCTTCAGCGCGGCCTTCTTCGCGGCCCTCGGCTTTCGCCTTGTTCCACGCTGCCGGTATCAGCAGTACCATACGTCCTATCACCTCCACGAAGATAGCGGCCAGCAGGGCGACCCCACCGCAACGCCAAAAATGGCCGCCAGCAGGTAGATGCCCTCATCGCCACTCAAATCATCCCAATGCCACCACAACCCGACGCCCACTCCGCAAACGTACACCAGGTAGTAGATGACCCAGTATTGTCCGACTGCCGCTCTGAGTAAGTTCATCGTAGCCTAACGCCGGCCTGGTACGATGAACCGGCCTCAGGCGGGCAGCCGGAAACTCGGTTCCGCGCAGCTGGTGAATCTAGTTGTCCGCACCCTGCTTGGTGTTGAAGTGGGGCATGACGTCGCTGGCGAACCATTCCAGCTGGTCCATGGAGGCAGAGGTGGGCATGCCCATGTTGGTGATGCCGATGTTGACCTCCTCCAGGCCGGGATAGCGTTCCTGGATCTCCATGAGCTGCTCGGTGATGCGGTCGGGCGGCCCCACGAGGTATTGGCCAGCGGCCACGGACTCCTCGATCGTCGGCATCTTCAGTCCCTGGGGCACCGGGCGGCCGAAGGCGTTCAGAGCGTCCAGCTGCTCCTGGGTCAGGCCGGCGATGAAGCCCAGGGGACCGAACATCTTGACGCGCTCTTCCATCCACAGACGGGCCTGGTCCATGGCTTCCTTCTCGGAGTTGGCGAGCTGCACCGAGTAGCCGACGGCGAGACCCTCGCCCAGTTCCCACTCCTTGCCGTGCTCGGCGTGGATGGCCTGCCAGCGGTGGATCACCTCGTCGCTGGCGCCGCCGGTGGCCGCGCCGCCGCCGATGATGCCCTTGATGCCCCAGCGAGCCATGAAGTTGATGGCCCGGTCGCTGGCAGACACCACGGGCTGCCACCATTCGACGTCGTACTTGGGCCGGGGGACCAGGGTGATCTCCTCCAGGTCGTAGCCGCGATAGGGCACGTTGGGCGGAATGTCGTAGTGCTTGCCGTGGTGGGAGAAGCTGCGCTGGTTGAACGCCTTCCACATCACCTCAACCTGCTCTTCAAAGAGCTCGCGGTTGGCGTTCTGGTCCATGATGGGCGCGCCGAAGACCTCGACCTCGCGGGTGTGGTAGCCGCGGCCGACGCCGAAGCGGACGCGGCCATCGGTGAGCCAATCAGCGGTGGCGTAGTCCTCGGCCAGGCGCAGCGGGTTCCACATGGGGTTGATGTTGAAACCGCAGCCGAACCGGAGCTTCTCGGTGAGGTGCGCCAGGTGCACCCAGAGCATCAGCAGGTTGGGAATCACCTCGTAGCCTTCCCGCTGGAAGTGGTGCTCGGCGGCCCAGAAGGTGTCGTAGCCCAAGCGGTCCATGGCGATGGCGATCTGCTCCGCCTTCTCGATGGCGCCGCCGGCCAGTTCCTCGTCGGAGAGCCAGCGGTCGTTGGCGGGGGTGCCCTGGTAGCCGGGGTTGTCCATGTCGACGTTGCCGGCCCAAAGGCTGCCAAATCTGGTAATCATGTAGAGGGTTCCTCCTTGGTGGTCGCGAATACGGTTCAGGACAGAGAAAATGTAACGCTGTCCAATGCCCAGATTATGCCAGATACCGCCAAAGTCAGCACGGCGAACAAACTCACGCCGGCCCCCAGACCGGTCAGGTACAGAACGACGGTATCCGGTTTGCCGGAAGCCATCGACCAAACAACTACGCCCGTGAACGCGCCAATCGTTGCCAACGCCAAGACAGCGTGCATTGCAAAGAGCGTTGGGAAAATTGCTTTGCTCATCTCGGGATCAGGTCACTCATATGGAGGGCATATATTCAAAGCGCAGTTGCCGGGCGCCGGGGCGAATAATCATACTCCCCGGCTTCCCGGTTCATGCTTAGCGCAGCCCCTGGAAGAACTCGCGCATGTCGTTGACCAGCTCGGCCGGCTTTTCCAGGGCGGCGAAGTGGCCGCCACTGTCCATCTCGGTCCAGCGCTGGACGTTGTAGGTGCGCTCCGCCCACGAGCGCGGCGGCGTGGAAAGTTCCTTGGGGAACACGGCGATGGCGCAGGGGACGCCGATCTGGTCGTCGGGGCCGAAGTACCACGGAGTGCGACTGTTTTCGTAGTACAGGCGGGTGCTGGAGTTGATGGTCTGGGTGACCCAGTAGATCATCACGGTGGTCAGAAGGTCATCCTTGGTGTAGACGCTCTCCACGTCGCCGTTGCAGTCGCTCCAGGTGCGGTACTTCTCGACGATCCAGGCGCAGAGGCCGACGGGAGAGTCGTTGAGCCCGTAGGCCAGGGTCTGGGGCTTCGTGCCCTGGATGTGGCCGTAGCCACCTTCCGCAGCCGCCCAGGAGACGCGCTGGTCAATCATCGCCAGCTCGTCGTCGGACAGGGTGGCAGCGAAGTCGCGGCGGTAGCCGCCCTGGGGCGTGCCGATGACCTGCTCCAGGCGCTCCCGCGTGCTCAGGCCCTCCAAGCTGGCGCCCTGATAGGGGATGGCCTGGGTCACGGAGGTGGTGTGGATGCCCAGGACGTGGTTCGCGTGGTGATAACCCAGGCGGGCGGTGACGCCGGCGCCCCAGTCGCCGCCCTGTGCGGCGTAGCGCTGGTAGCCCAGTTCGTCGGCCATGAGCTTGTCCCACAGCTCGGCGATGCGGCGGGTGTTGACGCCGCGATCACGGGTCTGGGCGCTGAAGCCGTAGCCGGGCATGGAGGGGACCACCACGTCGAAGGAGTCGGCCGCATCGCCGCCGTGACTCGCCGGGTCGGTGAGCATGGGGATGACCTTGTGCATCTCGTAGATGGAGCCGGGCCAGCCG
Organism: Dehalococcoidia bacterium; assembly: GCA_034428455.1. Lineage (GTDB taxonomy): Bacteria > Chloroflexota > Dehalococcoidia > Lucifugimonadales > UBA3495 > Bin87. The sequence continues at coordinate 23,779 of DAOUHZ010000079.1, read as the reverse complement.
TGGGTCACAATGATGGGCATTGGGTTGGGTCCCTTGCCTCGTTCGTGGATGAAGTGGATGCCCTGGCCCTCGATGGTGGTGTAGAAGTTGGCAAAAGCGTTGAGGCCGGCCTCGGCCTTGCGCCAGTCAAAGCCGTCCTGCCAGTAGGCAACGAGTTCCTTGATGTAGTCGAGGTTGGAGCCGTAATCCCACTCGGCGCCAGGGATCTCGTCGGGCCAGCGCGCGTGGTTCAGCCGGTGACGGAGGTCTTCCAGCACGTCGTCGGACACGTTGATGGTGTAGGGCTGTACCGCCATGGTTGAACCTCCGGGGAGAAATTGGGTTGCATTCAATGGGAACTGCCGCCACAGGCGACCGTTGGCGGCAGTTTAGCATAGGCACCGGCACGTACCGGTCGGCAACGTAGTTATCGGGCCATGTCAAGTGGTAAGATGGTGGCAGGAGGCAAGGGAAATGGCTACGCCCGGAACGCCAAGCACAGAACTGGGGCATGATGCTCCGGTCGCAGAAAGCCGCGCCAAGCGGGATTGGTGGAATTTTGCCATGTTCTCTATAGGCGGGGTCGCCGCCTTGGGTTTGGTGGTGGTGCTGTTCGGGGCCTATCTGGTACAGCCGGAAAATATCGGATTAATCGTCGGGGGCACCATAGTTTTGATGCTCGCAGTAATCGCATGGATATTTACCGCGTTCGCCATGATCGGTATATCCGTTTGGCAATGGATCACGGTTCGCGGTAAGAAAGCGCGTAAACGACTGCCCGAACAGCAATGACGAGCAAAAGGACTACCAATGCGATAAGGGTACCATCGTAGATGGTAGACAAAGACAGGGTGAGTACAGTAGTCGGCCCCTCATCGACTTGGCTCCGAACGTAGGACAATCCTCCTATCGAGCCCAGCAGGAAAATACCAACCCCGAAGAAAACGAGCAATTTGCCGGGGAGCCTTCCCCATAATCCCCTCAGGGCTTGCAACGAACTCGTCACCAACTCCGGCATAATGCGACTATTCTACCAAAAACCGCGTGAACACCTGGTTGGCTACCAAGTACGCCTCCTCCGCCAGCCGCAGCCGGCCATCCGGTTCCCACACCAGTAACCCGTCCGCATTTAGCTCCGTCAGTTCCGTCTCGTAGCGCGCCAGCAGGTCGATGCCCACGCGCTCCGACGCGGCGGCAACGTCCATTCCATCCAGCAGGCGCAGGCCCAGGAACATGGTCTCGGCGGCGGTGGTCGCCTCGTCGGATACCTCGGAGCCGTCGACGGTGGGAACGTCCGCGATCCGGTTCGCCGTCACCGCCGGCCACGGGTACGCCTGTGCCGTATCCGCCGCCCATTCCCGGGCCAGCCGGGCATACTCCCGGGGAGAGCGCACGGTCCAGAAGCGGCAGGCGGAGCCGGCGTCATGATCCTTCAAGGACGACGGGACACGCAGGGACGAGTGGGCGCCCGGGCCGACGCCGACCCACTGCAGGTTGCGCCAGTAGGCCAGATTGTGCTCCGACTCCCGCCCGGGGAGCGTCCAGTTGCTGATCTCGTAGTGATGGTAGCCGGCGGCGGCCAGGGCGGCGCGGGCGTGGTCGTACATGTCGGCGGCAAGATCGGGATCCGGCTCGGGCAGGCGGCCCTGCTCCGCCCAGCGGCGCAAGGGAGTGCCCTCCTCCAGAGTCAACGAGTAGAGAGACAGGTGCTCCGGCGACAGCGCGACGACCCGCGCCACGGTGTCCCGCCACTGGTCCAGCGACTGCTGGGGCAGGCCGTACATGAGATCCAAGTTCACGTTGTCGAAACCGGCGCCACGGCAGCGCTCCAGCGCCTGGGCGGCCTCATTGGCATCGTGGCGGCGGCCCAGCATCGCCAACAGGCCGTTGTCCATGCTCTGCACGCCAATGCTGACCCGGTTGACGCCGGCGGCGCGGAGCTCGGCGCACTTCTCGGGAGACAGGTCGTTGGGGTTGCATTCGGCGGTGATCTCGGCGTCGCTGCGGACCCTATACTTACGTGCTATGGCATCCAGGATGCGCGCCACGTCACCGTCGGGCAGGTAGGACGGCGTGCCACCGCCGAGGAAAACGGTGTTGACCACCGGACGGCCGAGGAAGACAGACCAGGCCGTGATCTCATCGATGACGGCGTTGAGGAAGTCACTGAACTGGGACTCGATGCCCTGGTAGGTGTTGAAGTCGCAGTACGGGCATTTGCTCAGACAGAAGGGCACGTGCACGTACAGCGAGATGCCCTCGTCCAAGGTGAAAGCGGGATGGTCATGGGATTGCGCGGATTGAAACATAACGCACCCTGAACGCGGGGGAGGCATGGCTAAAACGTAGGGGCGAATGATCATTCGCCCCTACCACGGAGTCAATATCGTTGAGCCTTGGGGAGGGTCAACCGCCGCGCTGGTCGTCCGATTCGTCGGTGGGGCGGGCCTGCCCGTCCACCACGCTGTCGGGGTCGCGGTCTTCGGGCCGCGGCGGCGGCGGTTCGCCCATGTGCTCGCGGACGACGGCACGGGGGCACAGATTCCAGAAAAGCCAGACCGCCAACCCGAGGATGATCAGGTCGTCGTAGCGGCCCAGGCCGTAGGGGATGCGGTCGCGCACCAGGTCGACGGGGAAGATGGCGTAGATCACCGCCAACGGGATCAGCAGCTTGATCAGCAGGTTGACGCGGGAATCGCGATGCAGGCGCCACAGCGCGCGCACGAACTTGACGATGCGCGGCCCCAGCTGGGGGCCGAACATGAGCAGGATGGGCCAGAGGAAGCGGAGCATGATAACGTATCCTATCACGTGTCGGATAATACGGTTTTGGGCCCAAACGATTCGTATGCGGCCATGGTTTCAAGTAGTCTGAGTTGCCTCTGACCTACTGAGGCCGACTGCGCCAAGATATCCATCAGTGATGACACGGGAACCCGGCCCAATTCCTTTGGTTCCATCTTGTGCAACCCTCCGCCATATACTCTACCTTCGCTCAGCATCTGCTCCGAACCGATACTGTTCAGGAAGTCCCAAACCTGACGCTTCAATTGAGGCGCTTCGGCAATGATTTTTTCAAGACCTCCTACCGGGTAAAGCATGAGGTAAACGTTCGGGGCGGTTGCATTGGAATGGTTCAGTATAAACCGAAACGGTCTGCCGCTCTTCTTGTCGCTGCGGCCTAGGTAGGTGCACAAGAATGGCGCAGCCGGGCGGCGTTCTTGAGAATACCAAGGCGACCTGTGGCGGCAAATATATTTCTCTGCCACCCCTTGCGCTTTTCCTTCTTCGAAATAATTCCACAAGACCGGATATTTTTCTTTGACAATATCCTCTGTCAACCGACAATCCAAGAGAAACAATTGGCGCTCCAGGATCGGATTACCGGCGCAATCTGCGGAAACTTCGTCTGACGGCAAATGTCGAGGACTGGGAAGAATCGGCGTAAATACCTCGATCGGCAGTCCGCGCTCGCTAATCTCCTCCTTAGACCGTATAAAGTAACGATTGCTACCTGTGGCGAGACCACGTTTGATAGTGAAGAAATCAGACAACACCGGATGATCGGTCGGTGGATTGCGGTCCTTGGTCGAGTATTGAGTCCATTTTGGTGCGCCTCGAAGACCGTCAACCGATATGAACCGTTGCGTTTTCGGGTTTAGCAACGACCCTCCGAATGTCATGCGCACCAGATGCCCGGGGCGGGGCTTGCACTTCCTGAACCACACAACCGCGGAAGAAACCAGCGCATCTCCGAACTGTACGTCATTCGGGTCGAAGCGGTGGATGTGGATCAATGTAACCTCATCCAATAGGTAACGTTTGATCGATGCGCCATAGTTGACGTCCATGAACTCGCTGGGTATGAGCCAGCCCGCGAGCCCGCCGTCTGCCATCCACTTATGAGAGAGCCCTAGAAAGTAACAATACAACCCAGCCAGCCCGTTCACCTTGATCCCACAAGATTTCCATGTCATGGATTGCAAGCGCCTCTTAACGTCACCCGGTATGTGGTGATGTCTCACGTAAGGAGGATTGCAGATCAGCAGGTTGAACTTTTCCCCATCAATCGGGGGTTCAGACAGCGTGAAATCGTCCATGTGGACGTTCAACAACGTGTCGTTCCATAACTCAATTGCCGGCTCGCCGTAATGGGGGTCTACTTCGTATCCTGCTGCGCTCGCTAATCGGCTTTCGGGAAACGCGCGCAACAGGGCCGAATAAAATGCCCCGGTCCCAATAGCGGGATCGATGAACCGAACCGCCTCAGACTCCTCGAGTTCTGCCTTCGCATACTGGAGTATCTCTGCGGCAAGCGCGGGAGGGGTAGCAAACTGCCCCATCCTATTACGTTCGGCTTGGCCCTTGGCTGCGTCCAACTCAGCCTGGATGTCAAACCGATGAGCCTCTAGCTCAAGCACGGATTTCGTCATCTACAGACCGAACTCCTCAAAATCCTCAACGCGATGTTCCCAGACCCAGTCAATCCCTTCCGCCGCTTCGTATCCAAGATAGCTGCTGTCGAAATACCCACACAGGAACAGGACGAAGCGTACATTGTTCCCATACGCTTGGCGTAATTGGGCCATCTTTGTGGCCTCCTCCTTGCGACGCTTGTTCACATTTGTGAAATCGCCCGCTGACTTGGCTTCAACCAGCAACGGCAAGTCTCCTACTCTCGCTGTCTTGGGCATGATCACCGCGTCGATGGGTAGATTAACCGGACGTCCAGTCCCTTCTTGCTCAGCCGGCACGTTCATCCGGAAGGTGAACGTTCCCGGCTCCATCTCGTCGTGACGTCTCTGTTCATCAACGGGAAGATCCGTGAATCCACGTTCCTCCAGCCACCATCTTATGGAGGCCAGTTGACGCTGCTCTTGGGCATTACGGATGATGGGATTAGCCACTGAGCCACATAAACGGTCCGCCACAATCGTCGCTGCCCGATACAACTCCAGCTCAGAAGGCGAAGGCGCACACTCTCGTTGTAGCCATACGAAAATGTCCGGGTCGGCCATCTTATGGATAGTATCTGCAATCTTGCCCAGCGCGTTGTCTGCATCCTGCTGCGACATCCGTGGCGGTACCCTATGTTCTTTCTCCATAGACTTCACCAGGTTGGCCGGCACACCAGAAAGCCCGATCAACCTATCCGCTGCGAGCGGTGGACAGGTTGACATCCGTAGGGTTGGCAAGACACTAGGATTGCCACGCAGCAAGGGCACGCCAATGTCCGTCAGGTTTTGAGTGACCTGCAAAGTTGCCTCAACTGCTTTCGTGGTCTCAGCGCGCGTTGTCCGATAAGCATCGGGAGCGAAGCGCAGGAACCAGTCGTTGTACATATCCACAGATCGGGCAATGTCCGTCTTCCACCGATCTGGCTTGTCTCGGTTGACTGCCATGTTTCATTCCAGGTTCGGATGAGCGCTCGATAGGGCAGTAGTGACGGGATTGCAGTACGCTGCTGATCGTTTGCCACACTGCCAGCACACCAGGACCGAAGCATCAATCCCGAAGCGAGGGGTCATAGGGCTGATCCCGGAACTTTTGGATGTCGAATGGTGGGATGTCTGGGGCTACCTTGTCCCGCAACGTCCCCAGGCGCGAGTAGTCGATGCGCCTGGGTCGCAGGATGAAGCCGTCCGGGCCTTCGGTCAGCTCCAAATGGTCTCCAGGCTTCACACCCATGGCGTCCAGGACACGAGCCGGAAACGTAACCTGGCGCTTCGAGGTAACCTTGACAATCATCATATCTCCTTACCGACATGCTAGTCATCGTAAGGCTGGGCGTCAACAAGTTTGCCGGATCGCGCATGAAAGCCGGCCCGGTTGACACCGCCGGCCTCCGCCCTAGAATGGCGCGTACCCGCTAACCCTTGGAGGCCCATCGTGCCCGAGAACTATTCGGAAGAGGAACTGCTGGAACTGGCGCGGAAGTACAGCTTCCGCAGCCGCATGGACCGCAGCGGCGTCACCGGCCCCATCTTCGTCTGGGGCCGCGGCTCCGTGGTGCGAGACGCCAACGGCAAGGAGTACCTGGATTTCAACTCCGGCCAGATGTGCGCGGCCTTGGGGCACAACCACCCGCGCATCGTGCAGGCGTTGCAGGAAAGCGCCGAGACGCTGATCCACAGCCACATGACCATCCTCAACGACCGGGAGATCATCCTGGCCAGCCGCCTGGCGGAGATCACGCCGGAGGGCCTGAACCGCAGCATGTTCCTGGGCTCCGGCAGCGACTCCAACGAGGCTGCCATGGCCATCGCCAAACGCTACACCGGCGGCTACGAGGTGGCCAGCCCGGTGGTCAGCTTCCACGGCATGAGCGACGCCGCCCGGGCCGTCACCTTCTCGGGCTGGCGGCAGGGCTACGGTCCCTACGCGCCGGGCAACTACCCCATCATCGCGCCGTACCGCTACCGCTGCTCCTTCTGCAAGGACAAAGGCGCGTGCGACTACACCTGCCTAGACACCAGCTTCGAGCTGCTGGACGCCCAGGCCGACGGGCGCATGGCCGCCGTCATCACCGAGCCGCTGTTCAGCGCCGGCGGGGTCATCGAGCCGCCCCCGGGTTGGCTCCAGGAACTGAAGCTGCGCTGCGAGCGGCGGGGGATGCTGCTGATCTTGGACGAGGCGCAGACCGGCCTGGCCAAGCTTGGAACTATGTGGGCCTCCGAGCAGGAGGGCGTGGTGCCGGACATCTTCACCATCTCGAAGCACTTCGGCGGCGGCATCGCCATCAGCGCAACCATCACCACCGACGAGATCGAGGAGAACGCCGTCGAGACCGGCCTGGTGGTGGCCCACTCGCACTCCAACGACCCGCTGACCTGCAACGCCGCCATCGCCAGCCTGGACATCATCCTGGAGGAGAACCTGGTGGACGTGGCCGACCGCATCGGCCGGTACTGGCAAGGTCACCTGCTGCGATTGCAGGAGCGGCACGAGCTGATCGGCGACGTGCGGGGACGCGGCCTGCTCCAGGGAATCGAGTTCGTCACCGACCGGGAGACCCGGGAGCCGGCCTACGAGCAGGGCCAGCGCATCGGCCGGATGCTGCTGGACAACGGCCTCATCGTGAGCATCCGCCGGCGGGGGTCGGTGCTGCGGTTCGTGCCGCCGTTCACCACTACGGAGGCGCAGATGGACCTGGCGGCGGAGATACTGAACGCGGCGATTGGGGCGGTGACGTAACGGGATACCAGGCCGACGTTTGTCGGTGGTACTTCAAACACTGCAAAGAAACACGGGAGCCGGTTCCAAAAGATTGACAGTCCTGTCAATTTGTTGCATTCGATTTGACAATCAGCCAAACTATGTGCTGTGGAGTCGCTCAAATAAGCAGGGCAATGTAACGAGCCGGGCCTGCGCCACCGGACTAACCAGTCAGTCATGGGTATGACGACCATCGGCCTCTCTGCGGCTCGTCCGCACAATAAGGAGCATGACCGTGCCTGCCATCCTCATACTACTCATCGCTGTCTCTGCCTTGCTGTGGTTTGCTACCTTCGGCATTTTCGGGTTTTGGGTATATGACCGAATCCGCCGCTACCGCGCGCCCAAAGTTGGTCATCCTGAAACGACGCAAGAGGCACTCTCATGACGCGTTGGCTGATACCGGCCGGCGTAATAGTCCTCCACCTTGCAATTTATGCCTCGGGTATGGCCATCATGGTCTGGATTCGTGCCACCAGCGGCGACACACTGGGCGAAGCCGACAAAATAGTCATGGAGACGTGCAAACGCCTTACCGACGCTACCCTGCCATCGTTGCTGGGCTGCTTGATTGGCATAGCCGCAGCCAAAGTGTCATCATAATCCAGGGAATCGTCGCCATTGATCTGAGGACTCTGCCATGATTGGGAATGAAAACCGGTACCGGGTAACTCAAGAGCGCGAGCGGACTTTCTCCCGATTGGCGAAGCGCCTGGACAGCGGCGAAGCGCAAGGCGTTCCTGGCGAGGATCCGGCTATACGCCAAGCCAAGTTGGACGCCGCGCGAAGCGTCCTGCAAGAGTTCCGGGAGGAAATACAAGAGTGGGAGACTAGTCCACATCCCGACGAATCCTGCGTCCAGCAGTCATCTGCACATGGGTAATTCGCCACTATGGATAGGAGGTCATACCGTTGGTATGCAAACGGGTGGTTTGCAGATCGAAAAATCGCAAAGATCCAAGCGCTCATCCGCGCTGTCGCAGTTCCGCCTCCAGTTGGCGGATCCGTTCCTCAGCCTGCTGGCGCAACTGACGCTCGGAGTCCAGGCTGGGGATATATGCTTCCGTCTCGGGGTCGTACCAGTCAAGATGGCCGGCCCGCCAGCACAGGTAGAGTCCAAGGACCTCGCTGTAACCTCGCAGTTCGCCGTTGGGCAACTCATCCACCGTAATGGGCCGGTACCGGCCAGCCACCAATACGTCACCGGCCAGGCGGGCGCCATGAAACTCCCCCGTCTCGTCAAAGCGCCAGTATTCCCGTACTCCCACGCCGGCGTAGAAATCCGGCTTCTCGCCAACATCAACGTGGCCGGTGTGCCGGGATGCGATCTCCAGCACCAGGTCGGGTGATTTGCCCTGCAGTGATACCACGTAGCCGTTGTTAGCTTCATACATCTCGGGATCGGCGTCGAAGACTACCAGGAGGTCAGGGTAGCGCAGAGGCCCTCCCGGCGCGGCGCAAATGTAGCGCTCACCGGATACGATGGTGGTCTCCGGATGGCCCAGGTGCGACTCCAGGCGCCCCTGGTTGCCCCCTTTGGCAAGTTGCTTTGAACTGGTCATGTCGTCGGGATGCTTCTCCGGGATGTCGGGAAGGCGAAAGGCGCGGGGATTTTGCGGAGCCGATTGGGGAGTGTGGAGGCCGGTCATGGATGTCTACTCCCGGGGGTTGCGTTGTCCCATTGTGAGAGGGAGGATTTGCTACTGTCAATTCAAGATGGGGTTTTGCACTCACCGGTCCCACGCCCGCACTACCCCGGCGATGTGCGACGTGTCGTTGTAGAGGTGCATGACGCAGTTGTCGGGGTAGGTGTAGATGACGGTGAGGGAGCAGTTGCCCATGGCGAACTTCCAGTTGGCCTCCAGGGGCAGCTCCAGCAGGGAGACGATGCCGGCGCGGAGGCTGCCGCCGTGGCCGACCAGCAGCACGTTCTCGTCCATGTGGTCGCGCTTGACCCGCTGCACGATGCGAGCCAGCCGGGCGCTGGTGTCGCGGATGGTCTCGCCGTTGGGCGGCGCAAAGTCCAGGTTGTTCTCCAACGACGGCTCATAGAGCTCGGGGTAGGCTTCGCGGTACTCGGCCTCGGTGAGCCCTTCGAAGACGCCCTTGCTGTACTCCCGCAACTCTTCGGTGAAGGTGATGGGGATATCCCGTTCACCCATGGCGACCCGGGCAGTCTCGGCGGCGCGGGCCAGGTCGGAGGAGTAGGCGGCGTCGATGCGCACGTTCGACAGGCGGCGGGCCAGCATCTGGGCCTGCTCGCGGCCGCGCTCGGACAGGGGCACGTCGGTGTGGCCCTGAATGCGCCCCTCGGCGTTCCACTCGGTTTCGCCGTGTCTGGTGATGTAGATGATGCCCATGTTGCTCCCTTTCACTTCGTCATCCCGGTCTTGAGCCGGAATCCAATACTTCAGCGATGGCGTCGGCCAACCGCATGCAGTCTGCTACCGGGCGCAGGCCGATGCGGATGCAGTCGGGCAGGCCGAAGGATGTGCAGTCGCGCACGAACAGGCCGCGTCGGGCCAGTCGGTCGCGCAGGTCTGCGGCGTCGCCCACTTGGGCCAGCACGAAGTTGGCCTCGGCGGGATAGCAGCGGATGCCCAGGGCGGTCAGCCGCTCCACTACGCAGTCACGGGAGGCGGCAACTGCCGCTCTCGCACTCTCCAGGTACGCCGTGTCCGCGATGGCGACCAGGCCCGCCGCCTGGGCCAGGCCGTTGACGCTCCAGTCGGGCTGCAGGGCGGCCAGGCGAGCGATCACCGGCGCGGCGGCAACCGCGTAGCCCAACCTCAGGGCGGTCAGCGCGTAGTCCTTGGTCATGGAACGCAGCGTGATTACCGAGCCGTGGCGGGCCGCCAACTCGACGACATCGGCATCGGCGCGGCGTTCGGACAGGTTGATGTACGCCTCGTCTACGACCAGCAGGCCGCCGGCGCCGGCGACAGCATCAGCGATCTCGGCCAGCTGCTCGCAGCCCATCAACACGCCGGTGGGGTTGTTGGGATTGCAGACGAAGGTCAGGGCCGGACGTTCCGCGGCGATGAAGGCGGTGGCGGCGGACGTGTCCCAGGCGAACCCCTCGCTGCATCGGGTTGCGTTGAGGGTGGCAACTGTGCCGCCGGAGATGCGGACGGCGCCATCGTACTCGCCGTAGGTGGGTGTGAGCAGCAGCGCGCCGGGGGTGCAGCTCGCTGGTGGCGAACCGATCCAGGCGCGGGTCAGCAGGTGGATGATCTCGGTGGAGCCGTTGCCGACGATGACGTTGCCAGCGGTTACACCCTCGCCAGAGTGGTGGGCGGCGATGGCCTCGGTGAGGGCCAGGCAGTGGGGATCGGGATACGCGGTGAGGTCGACGGCGGCGATGGCTTCGGCGACGCCATCCGGCGGACCCAGGGGGCTGACGCTTGCGGAGAAATCAAGGCAGTCCTCCAGGCGCAGGCCCAGCGCTCGCAGCTCGGCCTCCTTGATGCCGCCGTGGACGGGACGGGCGGGCGAGTCGGGATTGGTCGGGTTGAGGTCCACGGGAATGGGGCTACCGGTCGGCGAGGACCGCTTCGCGGTCCGGATCGTCGAAAACTCTTTCCAACGCCAATTCATAGCCCGGGATCATAGGCGTGGAAAGTGCGTCGGCACGGCTCAACACGGCTCGCTCGACGTATTCACCGTCCGACAGTTCGAGAATGGTCAGGGTGTCATTAACGGGGTCCAGAATCCAATATTCAGGGACGCCGGCCGCAGCGTACCACCCACGTTTAAGCGCCAAGTCACGCTGGCGGTCACTCGATAGCGCCTCTACCACCAGATCAGGGGCCCCATAGATGTGATTTCTCCTCAGGAGACCCTCGCGCTCAGCGCTCAAGAACACGAGGTCGGGTATCAGCAGCGTGGTTTCAGACAAAACCACCCCCACGCCCCAAAGGACTCTGCCCAACCGGGGCGTTGTCGAAACGACGTGAGCCCACATGGTGGCATAAATCACACCCAGGAGTTGTTGGTGATCCAAGTTCGGAGGGGGCATCTCGTAAAGTTCTCCGTCGGCCAATTCCCACACCCCTTCAATCTCGAGGGCCAGGTATTCGGCCAGCGTGAGCTTCGTGCCGTGTTGTGTGGTGGTCATGGTTGGCCTCCGCGGTTTCACGCCGCAGCGCTGACGTGAATCTATCGTCCGCGAATCAGCGCGCGCGCCGGGTGTCCAAAAAGTTGTTCCAGCGGCAGCTCGAACCCCGGTATCGTTAGCGTAGTCAGAGTGTCGCCGCGTCCCAGCGCGGCGCGTTCAATGTACTCGCCACCGGACAGTTCCAGGACAGTCAGGGTGTCATTGACCGGGTCCAGTATCCAGTATTCGGGAACGCCGGCCTCAGCGTACCAGCCCCGCTTGAGGGCCAGGTCACGTCGTCGATCCGTTGACAGGACTTCGACAACCAGATCAGGGACGCCGTCCAGGTAGTTGGTTCGTATTATGCCCTGATGTTCGGATCGAACGAAAACCAGGTCCGGTATCAGCATCATGGTATCGGAGAGCGCCACGCCCGCACCGTGCCAAACCCGACCTAATTTGGGAGTTGTTTCATGAAGGTAGGCGCGCATCATCCAGTATAGGAAACCGATGAGTTCCTGATGGTCCAAATTGGGAGGGGGCATTTCGTACAGCTCTCCATCGGCCAGTTCCCACAAGCCTTCAATCTCAAGGGCAAGGTACTCGGCCAGCGTGAGCTTCGCGCCGTGTTGTGTGGTGGTCATGGTTGGCCTCCGCGGTTTCGCTCTCCGGCGTTGCCGTCGTCCTGCTGATTGCGGAGCTGTTCCAGAATTGGATCGCCGAAGATTTGTTCCAACGGCAGTTCAAAGCCCGGTATGGTCGACGTGATGAGCGCGTCTCCGCGGCCAAATACCCGCTCAGCGTATTGGCCACCGGATAGTTCCAAAACGAGGACGACTTCGTTGTCCGGATCAACTATCCAATACTCGGGCACTCCGGCGGCGGCGTATCTGTCTCTTTTTCGGATCAGGTCCCGGTCGCGGTCTGCTGACAGCACTTCAACCAACAGGTCGGGCGTTCCCTCCATAAAACTGCCGCGCATCAAGCGCAACCGCTCCCAACGGGCATACACGATATCTGGGGTCGGCGCGAAGGATTCTGAAAAGGCCACGCCGATGTTGCTTATACCGTACCCCAGAGGTGGGTCGGTTTCGGAGGTGTAATTGTTGATCTCACTCAACAGGTCTCCCAGGATCATTTGGTGTATCAAGGTAGCAAGAGGCTGTTTCTCCAGCACTCCGTCAATCAGGTCCCAAACTCCTTCATTCTCCGGTGTGAGACGGTACTCGGAGAGTGTCATACGGTCTCCGTGACGCATGACGATCATCGCGCTCCTCCTTGCGCCGGTTGCGTGGCCGGCATTTTACACTACGGCCAGTAGGCCCACCGCAGCCACAGGATGCCCACGGCGACAGCGGCGGCCAGCGCGGTGGTGGCGTAGAGGGCGCGGGTGGCGCGGGCGATGTGCTGTGCTTCGGGCTCCGGGGCGGGGTCGCCGAGGCGGTAGTGGCCGACTTTTTCCAGCGTAACGCCCAGGCCGCCGGCCATGGCGGCCATGGTCCAGCCGGCGTTGGGCGACTCGGTGCGGCCACGGTGGGCAAACATGATGCGCCATGCCCGGCCACTCGCCATGCCGGGAAGAGCGACGGTGGATAGCCACAGCAGCAGCGCCGCCAGTCGCGCGGGTATCAGGTTCACCAGGTCGTCCAGCCGCGCCGACGGTTTGCCCAGATACTCGTAGCGGCCGTGGTAGCCCACCATGCTGTCCAGCGTGTTGATCGCCCGGTAGGCCACCGCGCCCGGTAGACCGAACAGGGCGAAGGCCAGCAGGGGGCCGACGATGCTGTCGGTGATGTTCTCGGCAACGGACTCGATTGCGCCGGCTGCCATCTGGCCGATGGTGAGTTGCGAGGTATCGCGGCTGACCAGGGACGACATCCGCCGCCGCGCCTCGGCGACGTCGCCGGCGGTCAATATCGTGCCGATGCCGGCGGCGACGCGGTGGAGCATCCGCACCGAGAATGTGGTCTTGAGCAACACGGCGATCACCAGCACGTAGGCCAGGGGATGCAGCTGGAGCAATCCGAAGCTGAGCGCCCATGCCGCTGCGCCCCAGGCCGCCGGTATCAGCAGGGCCATGCCGGCGCCGCAGGCCAGTTGAATACCCGGGGCTGCCTGCGGACCGGGGGCGATGCGTTCGGCCAGTGCGACGGTGTTGCCGATCCAAACCGTGGGATGCAGGCGGTTGGGCGGCTCCCCCAGCGCCAGGTCCAGCAGCAGGGCCAGGACCAGGACCAGCACGTCCAAGGGAACCGGAAAGGGGTCCATGGTCAGAGCAAGCCCGTCCACTTCACAAGCCACAAACCGACCGCGCCGCCACCGTATCCGGGATCAATGTGATTGCGCAATGTCGAGGTCAGCAAAAGAACCAGCAGCGTCAGGGCGATCGCTTCCATAATCTCGTGGGCTGCTCCGTAGCAGTCCCCCGTCAGCCCACCACCCAGCCGCCGCGATGTCCAGAATCCCAGCAGCCAAGCCAGCAATGACGTTGCCGCCAGCGTTGCCACGCCCACCCAGCCCAGCAGCGCCCATGCAGCGACGGCCACGCTCAACAAGGCCATCCCGGTGGCCAGCCAGGGATTCCCGCCGGCGGTGAACGCGCTGCCGATACCCTGTTGCCGTCCGTAAGGAAAAGCCGTCAGCAATAGCGTCATCGTCCAGCGCGACACCATCGGGTATAGCAGCAGCCAAGCCGCCAGCCATCCGGACATTATCAGCGTTGACAAAGCCGCGAACTTGACCAGCAAAACGCAGAAAGCTCCGGCCACCGCGAAGGAACCGACGCGGGAGTCGCGCATGATCTCCAACCGGCGTTCCACCGTTTGCCCGCCCCACATGGCGTCGCAGAAGTCCATCAACCCGTCCAGGTGCAGGAACCTGTTAACCACTGCCGGAACCACTATCAGCAGTGCCACCGTCAGTAAAGTGAAGGGAGGAAAAGGGGATACTGCCAGCCACAGCGCCAGAATTCCCATCATCAACAATCCGTACAGCAGGCCCACGAAGGGATACCAGCCCCGGGAGCGGGAGACCTCGGCGTCGGTGGGGTTCGCTACTCCGACCGGCAGCAGCGTCAGGAAAGAGAGCGCCACCAGCAGCGGGGCGAGCAAATAGCGCATCTCAACCCAACGACAGCTATGCGGGCAAACTTGCGGGCAACCCACGCAGTTGCCCGTGCTTATCCGGACCATAATCCCAGTCAGCCACGCCGTATCCGACGAGGCAGCCGTATCGTGATATGACTGATACGGACATTAATCTCGCCAAAATATGCATTATTGTTGAATGAATTGCCGTATTTGCGTCGTATTCCGTCAATATGGTAGGATTGCGCATCCAACATCGGGAGCGTGTCTCATGACAGACGTAGCTATGCTGCTCACGGGCTTTTCGGGCCTCATCGTCGCGGTCGGAGCATTGGTCGTCTCGGTCGGGGTGTTGTATCTCGTGGTGAAACTCGGCTCCGCCATCGAGTCCATGAGCCGGGATAGAGACAACTAGTCGCTCCAAACTAACCGTCGTCGCGGTCGGAGACGCCGGCCTCGGCGAAGGTTGCCATCTCCGCCAGAGTCTTGGCGGCGGCCTCGATGATGGGCATAGCCAATGCAGCGCCGGTGCCCTCGCCCAGGCGCATGTCCATGTCCAGCAGCGGGGACAGGCCCATGGCCTGCAACCCGACGTTGTGGCCCGGCTCCACGGAGCGATGGGCGGCGATGTAGCGCTGGGCGATGGCAGGGCAGAGTCGCCAGGCGATCAGCGCCGCCGCCCCGCTGATGAACCCGTCGACGACGACGGCGCAGTTGCGCGCGGCCGCGCCCAGCATGACGCCGGCCAGCACGCCGATCTCGAACCCGCCGACCTTGGTGAGCACGTCAAGTCCGTCCTCGCCGTCGGGTTGGTTCACCTCCAGGGCGCGGCGGATGGTGGCGATCTTGCCCTCCAGGCCGGCGTCGTCCACGCCGGTGCCCCGGCCGGTGACCATGGCCACGTCCGCGCCGGTGATAACGGCGGTGATGGCGGCGGACGGCGTGGTGTTGCCGATGCCCATGTCGCCGCCGGCGATGAGGTTCGCGCCGGCGTCGGCCTGTTCGTTGGCAGCGTTGATGCCGATCTCCAGACAGCGGACGGCGTCGTCGGGGCTCATGGCCGGGCCTTGGGCAATGTTGCCCGCGCCGTAGCCGACCTTGGCGATGGTGAGCCCGGGCTGCGGGTCCAGGTCAACGGCGACGCCGGCGTCGATGACGGTGATGCTGGCTCCGGCGTGTCGGGCCAGGGCGTTGATGGCCGCGCCGCCGGCCACGAAGTTGAACACCATCTGGGGCGTGACCTCGGCGGGATATGCGGACACGCCCTCGCTGGCGACGCCATGGTCGCCGGCCACCACGATGACCGCCTTGCCGGTGATCTGCGGGATGGGTTGGCCCAAGATGCCGGCGAGTTGCACCGACAGCGCTTCCAGGCGACCCAGGCTGCCGGGGGGCTTGGTGAGCACGCCTTGGCGGGCTTCTGCGGCGGCCACCGCCTCGGCGTCCAGCGGCCCGATGGCGGCGATGGTCTGGTCAACGAGTGTGGAGATGGTCATAGGGTTTCCTGGCAGTTGGGCACTGGATTCCGGCTTTCGCCGGAATGACGGTTATGCGGTGGGGATAGTGAAATCGGGTCAGAACTCGATGCCCGGCTGGGCCTTGATGCCGGCGTCGTAGGGGTGCTTGACGACGTTCATCTCGGTGACCAGGTCGGCGTATTCGACCAGGGCTTCCGGCGCGTGGCGGCCGGTGATGATGACGTGCTGCATCTCGGGGCGGGCCTTGAGGGCGTCGACCACGTCCTCAACGGGCAGCCAGCCGTAGTGCATCGGGTAGGTGAACTCGTCGAGGATCACCAGATCGTATTCGCCGGCGGCAATGACCTCCTTGGCGTCCTCCCACAGGGCGCGGGCCAGGTCGGCGCTGGCCTCCAGGTCCTGGGAGCGCCAGGTGAAGCCGTCGCCCATGGCGCGCACGGTGACGCCCATCTTCTCGGCGGCCCGCTGCTCGCCGAAGTTGGCGGTGGTGTGCTTGATGAACTGGAGCATCACGACCTTCATGTCGCGGCCCCAGGCGCGCATCAGCACACCCATGGCGGCGGTGGTCTTGCCCTTGCCGTTGCCGGTGTTGACGATAACCAGACCCTTGTTGATGCGGGGGCCGCGAACCGACTGCGGGCCGTGGCGGGTTTCCTGCGTGGTCATAGCTGCGTTCCTCCCATGTACAAAACTGTCATTGCGAGGGTGGCGCGGCAATCCCGTCACCACAGCGGTTTTCACCGCGGGAACGAGATTGCCGCGTCGCTTGCGCTCGGCGCAATGACTCAATGGCTGCGCGCAAGGCTTCACGGTACGTAGTCAAAAATCCGCTCCCGCACGTTGAACACAAAACCGGGCAGGACATCGCCGCCGTCCAGGGATTCGGGGTCGTCCAGGATTTCCGGTTCCATGTCGGGGCGATATATGGTTACAGTGCGGCGGCGGGGGTTGATAACCCAAATCAGCCGCGCTCCGCCTTCCAGGTAGAGTCGCACCTTATTCGCCAATTCCGCCGCCCGGTTGGATGGGGACACAATCTCGGCGACGAAATCGGGGATGACGGCGACAAATGCTGTCGTGCGGACCTCTTCCGGCAAAGCGTTCCAGCGTTCTTCGGAAATCCAGTAGGCATCGGGGCCGAGCCGGGAGCCGTCAGGCATAATGAACCGCACCGTGGGGCCGCCGGAGATGCCGCCGTAGTCATCTGCCCAGAGTACGACGCGGGAAGTCAATCTGGACTCAAACCATTCTCCGGGGAATCCCGTAGGGGGCATTATTTTCAGTTCTCCTTGCGCGGTGATTTCAAACTCGCCGACCGCGTCTTTGTTCCGGTCGGCGAATTCCTCAAACCACGTACCCAGTCCGGGACTGTCCAGCGACAAGCCGAACTCGGACAGCGGAATTAGCACATAGCCCTGGAAGTCCGAAGGCTTGCGGACGGTTCGGGTTGCTTCCGGCGCCGGACGGGTCTGGGGCTTCAGCGTGGTCATATTGCGCCTCGGTCAAAGCTCGGTCACGGGACGTTGTCGAAGATGCGTTGGCGGACGTTGAACGCGAAGCCGGGCAGCACGTCGCCGCCATCGATGATCTCCGGGTCCTCCCTGACTTCAGGGTCTACGCCCGGGCGGTGATAGGCAACGGTGCGGTTGGGCGGATGGATCACCACCACCAGCCGCGCACCGCCTTCCAGATAGCGGCGCACCTTGTATGCTAACTCCCGGCCGCGGTTTGAAGGCGAAACGATCTCGACGAGGAAGTCGGGGACAATCGCCGCAAAGGGTCGCCGGGCTTCATCCGACAGCGCGTCCCAACGCTCTTGGGATATCCAGCTGGCATCCGGGCCGAGAAGAGCGCCGTCGGGCATGACGAAACACGCAGTAGCGCCGCTGGCCCAGCCTCCATGCTCGTGGGACCAATCCAATACCGCTGCTGCCATTTCAAGCTCGAACAGTCCACCAGGAACCCCGGTGGGCGCCATGATCTTGAGTTCCCCTTGAGCGGTGATTTCAAACTCGCCCACCGCGTCCTTGTTACGGCCGGCAAAACCCTCAAACCACGTACCCAGTCCGGGACTGTCCAGCGACAAGCCGAACTCGGACAGTGGAATTAGCACGTAGCCCTCGAAGTATGAAGGCTTGCGGACGGTTCGGGCCGCTTCCGGCGCCGAACGGGTTTGGGGCTTCAGCGTGGTCATCTTGCGGCCTCGGTCAAAGCTCGGTCACGGGACGTTGTCGAAGATGCGCTGGCGCACGTTGAAGGCAAAGCCGGGCAGCACGTCGCCGCCGTCCAGCGTCTCGGGATCCTCCAGCACCTCCGGTTCCGCGCCGGGGCTGTAGATGGTGACTTCACGCCGCCGGGCGTTGATGACCCAGATCAGGCGCGCCCCATTTTCCAAGTAACGGCGCACCTTGTCTTCCAATTCCGGCCCCCGGTTGGATGGGGACACTACTTCGACGATGAAATCGGGAACCACGGCCCGGAATGGCCGGCGGGCCTCTTCGGGTATCGAGTTCCACCGTTCTGTGGACATCCACCAAGCATCTGGACATAACCGCGAGCCGTCGGAAAGAATGAACATCGAGGTGGGGCCGCCGGCCATACCACCAAAATCCTCGGACCAGATTACGACATGGGCCGTAAACTTAGCTTCGTGAAGGTCTCCCGGATTCCCCGTAGGGGCCATGATCTTCAACTCTCCTCGCGCCGTGATTTCCACGTCTCCGATTGAGTCCTGGTTACGCCCGGCGAAGCCCTCCAGCCAAGTGTCCAGATCAGGGCTGTCCAGCGATTGCCCGAACTCGGAAAGCGGTATCAGGATGTAGCCGCGGAACCATTCCATCGGCGCCAGATCGTCGGAGATTTCTGCCGTTTGCGGCGGCGTCTTTGCCGGCATGGTAGTCATCGTTTTGCCTCGTTTTTCGTTGCCGCAGCGCAGGTATCCACAAACCGCTTGGCCAGCCCCGGCCGGCTGCCCAGGTGCACGTGGATGTAGGAGGCCCAGACGCTGCCGGCGCGGAAGCCTTCGGGCCGGCCGTCCTGGTTGACCACCTGGTAGGCGGCGCTGGCGGCGTCGGGCGGACCCTGGAGCACCGACCAATGGAACTCGTGGCCGCGCACCTGCTGGCCGGCGGTGAGCAGCGGGCCGTCGCCGCAGGCCGCGACCTCGCGGTAGCCCAGGTGCAGCCGCCGGCCTTCCATCGAGGACACGACGGGAATCGCGCCGACCATGGGGTACTGCCGGCCGTCCAGATCGGAAAGGCTGCGTCCCAGGTACATCAGGCCGCCGCACTCGGCGTATATGGGTAGACCCCGCGACACGGCGCTGCGCATCGATTCGATCATGCCGGCGTTGCCGGAAAGCTCACCGGCGAACAGCTCGGGGAAGCCGCCGCCCAGGTACACGCCACCCACGCCGTCGGGCAGGGACTCGTCGTCCAGGGGCGAAAAGGGCACGATCTCGGCGCCCCAGGCCGCCAGCAGATCAAGGGAATCCTGGTAGTAGAACGAGAAGGCGCGATCCTGCGCCACGGCGATGGCGGTGCGGGCTCGCTGGGGCGTGTTCGGGAAGACGCCATCGGACGTTGACTTGGGCCGGCCGGCGGTGGCGGCGATGCGGTTGATGGCGTCCAGGTCGATGGTCTGCTCGATCTGGGCATTGAGGGCGTCGTACCAATCGTTGAGTACGGTGCCCTCCGCGGTGGGGATGAGGCCCAGGTGACGCTCCGGTTGCACCAGGTCGTCGCGGCGGGGGAGCCAACCCACCACGGGGAGGCCGGTGGTGGCCTCGATCTGGGGCTGGCAGAACTCCAGGTGCCGCTCGCTGCCCACGCCGTTGAGGATCACGCCGGCCACGCGGAGGTCGGGGTCGAACTGCTGGTAGCCCCACACCTCGGCGGCGACGCTGCGGGCCACCTTGCCGGCGTCGGCGATGAGGATCACCGGGGCGTCCAACAGCTTGGCCAGCTCGGCCGTAGAGCCGTCCTCGTCCAGGGACGAGTGGCCGTCGAAAACACCCATGACGCCCTCGACCACCGCTATGTCGGCGGCGCCGGCCGCCCGGTGGAACAGCTCGGAGACCACCGGATGGGGCAATAGCCAGGTGTCCAGGTTGCGGGAGGGAACACCGCACGCGATGGTGTGGTACGAGGGGTCGATGTAGTCGGGGCCGGCCTTGAAGGGCTGGACGCGCAGGCCGCGGCGGGCCAGCGCGCCCATGACGCCGCTGGCGATGGTGGTTTTGCCCACGCCGGAGCGCACGCCGGCAATGACGACGGCGGAGGTCATAACGGCTCCGTGCGGTCGCTCATGAGTACCTGCTTACACAAATCGTCAGAAGCAGGATTTTCAAGATTCACGGATTCTCAGGATTGGAACCGTACTTGGCAAAGAACGTCCAATCCTGAAAATCCTTCAATCCGGTAAATCCTGATTCTGACAGCCTATTTACGGATGCTCTCCAGACGACCCGTAGGCCTCGGCGGGCAGGTTGATCTTGCTGGGATACTTCTCCAGCAGGCCCATGAAGAAGTTGTGCCGCGGCGGGTTGGTGGCGTCGACGTCCGATTTGCGGAGGTAGACGCGCATGGCCGGGTTGCCTTCGCCGTCGCGCATCCACAGCTGGTACGAAGGGAGGCCCTGGTCGTTGGTGGTGTGGACGAACTCGGCCTCGCGGATTTTGGACATGTCCAGGTGCATGTGGGTGCCGCCGGGCACCATGAGGGTCACGATGCGGCCATCTGGGGTGAACCGCAGGTCGTCGAAGTCCATGTAGACCTCGGCGGAGGCGGCGGTGCTCTCCAGCATCACCACAACTTCGTTGAAACCGATGCCGTCGACCCCGTCGCGGCATTCTTCGAGTATCTCGCGGAGCATCACGTCGCTCATGCAGTCACCTCTCAATCAGGGTAACGCCCGGACAGTCCGACGGGCGTTTTGGTTCTACGGGCGCGCGGGTTGATTATCACCCAGCGGCGACGGCAAGGCAAATTGAAGAAAGCGCGCCCCGGCGGAACGATGGAGGAGGAATCGTACCGCCGGAGCAGCGCAGGGGAGTAGTCGATGCTGCCAAACAAAAAACCCGACTGCACTTTTGCGGTCGGGTAACGGAGCCTGCGGCTGGGAACCGGTACGGGTATACCGGGATTCCGCCCACTCGTTCCACGAAGTGCAGCTGGAACACACCCGCTGGCAGGCCTCCTGGCTGATGGCTGATAGCGACGCACCTCCGCCTTCCCATCCGCTCTAATGCAGACAGTGGCTTGCGGTTCGCATCCTGGGGACGCGAACAGGGGGGCGTCTCGCCAATTACAGTGGCGGGACCGCACCGGATTCACACCGGATTTCCTTTTCAGCCCGTCGTGCGCAGATGGTTACGCGCTACTGACGGGCCACCGGCGGGCGTTTTGGTTCGGTTGTTAATGGCTGTAGATTAGCAGGCGGCGGGGGCGGAGTCAAACTTTGGCCGGGCGCGATAACTGTTCAGGGTTCCGGGGGGTCGTCATTGCGAGCGCAGAGCGGCAATCTCGTTGGGGCAGGAGAATCGTTCGGGAAAAAGTTCTGGAGAGAGGACGAGATTGCCACGGCGCCAGCGCCTCGCAATGACAACAACCTTAATCCTGAACAGTTACCGGGCGCGGGCAGCGTTCAGGGTTGTGGCGTATGCCGGTTTTACCGCTGACCAGACTGCCTGCGCCCGGCGCTTCAGGGTTACGGGGCGTCCGCTGCCGATCCGCCCGCGCGCAGTCGGCGAATTTCAGATTCCAGCTCCTGCGCCCGGGCCTCAGCGCTTGCGGCACGGGCCTCGGCAGTTTCGGCGCGAGCTCGTTCCGATTGGAAGGTTGGGATGTGATTCCCGGTGTCCGGGTCGTACAGCCCCAGGACGCCGCCCGCCACCCGCAGGATCAGGTTCAGCGCGGCGCTGTACCCCTCGAACACCCCGGGGCTTGCCTCGCGCGCCTCGACCTCTTCGTACCGGCCGTCCACCAGCCGGTAGCCTTTCAGGACGAACCCGTAGAACTCGCCCGTGCTGTCGAACAGCCAGTACTCGCCCACCCTCAACCGCTCGTAGTAATCCTTCTTCACTCCCCGGTCGGAATTGGCGGAGTGCCGGGAGGCCACCTCCAGGATGAAGTCCGGCGGCTTGCCCTGTTCAGAGATCATGTAGCCGTTGCGGGCCAGGTAGGCCGCGGGGTCAACGTCGAAGGCCACCAGCAGATCGGGGTAGCGACAGTCGCTGGCGTCGAAGTCCGGGCCGAGGATGACGTAGCGTTCGCCGGTGACCAGGGTGGTGTCGGGATGGCCCAGGTATTGAGACAGGTGATGGGTATGGCCGGGCTCGTGCAGGTGTTGTACGGAGGTCATGTCGTCGGGATGCTTCTCCGGGATGTCAGGCAGGCGGAAGAAGGGCGGGGTCGCCGCCGGCTGGGCGGGTCGAGTGGTGGTCATGCTGAACCTCGTCGGGCGACACAAGCGTGGTCGAGCGTCGGCGCGGCATTGCGGCCGCGCCGGTGGAGCCAATCATACACTGCTGCGGCCGGCGCAGCAGCCGGGCGAATCCGTCAGTACTCCAGCATCATGCGCTGCAACTCCGCGTGATCTTTGGTCTGCGTCAGGGCGAGCATGAGCAGGATGCGGGCCTTCTTGGGGTGCAGGTTGTCGGCGACAACGTAGCCCTCGTCGGTGAAGCGGCGGGTCTGGACGACGCGGCCGGTGCCCACGTGAGTGGACAGCACCACGGGGATGCCGGCGGCCTGGGCGTCCTTCAGGCCGGCCATGAACGTCGACGGCGAGCCGCCGCTGCCCAAACCGGCGGCCACGATGCCGTCCACGCCATCGGCGACCAGGGCGTCGATGACCGTGCTGCCGGCGCCGGCGTAGCCGTAGGCGATGTCCACCCGGGGCAGCTCGTCGATGACCGACACGTCGAACTCGGAATCGGCGGTGTGCCGGCGCTCGGGGCGACGGTAGTAGACCACCTGGCCATCGGCGTCGGCGTAGCCCAGGAAACCCATGTGGCCGGACTGGAAGGTCTCCACCCGGTAGGAGTCGGTCTTGGTCACGTCCCTTGCGGACTGGATCTCGTTGTTCAGCACCACCAGCGCGCCGCGTCCGGCGGACTGGGGCGCAGCGGCGATGCGCACGGCGTCCAGCAGGTTGTTGTCGGCGTCGGTGCCCATGGCCGACGGAGGACGCATGGCGCCGGTCACGGCCACCGGCCGGGTGTCGCGCACGGTGAGGTTGAGGAAGTAGGCCGTTTCCTCCAGCGTGGCGGTGCCGTGGGTCACGGCGGCGCCGGCGGCGTCGGGGTCGGCGGCGAACTGCTCGTTGATGCGCCGGGCCAGGGTGAGCCAGTGGGGCGGGTAGACCTCGGTGCTGCCCACGTTGATCACCTGCTCCGGTATCACCTCGGCCAGTTCGCCGGCCTCCGGGACCCGGGCCAGCATTTCCTGGATGGTCAGCTGCCGTCCCTGGTAACTGTAGTTGGAGAAATCGGTGCGCGTTTCGCCAACGAATGAGATGGTGCCGCCAGTGCCAAACAGATACACGCGGCGCGCAGGTTCGTCTGCCATTTGAATACCCCCTTGTGGACCGGTCGTATGAAAATACCATTCTACGCCGGACGAAACGGCTGCCCAGAGACTAATCCCGCCGGCTGACGATGAGGAATTTTCGCTACTCGAACCTACCTAATCACGCAACGCAATCCGTTGCCGGCGCCTATCTCCCAAATCGTCTGGTGACCAGGATGGTGAGCAGGATGCTGCCGGCTATCACCACAATGATCCAGCCCAGATAAAGCAATATGTAAGCGTCACCGTAAATGCCAACACCGAAGAGGGAGGAAATTTCGCTACTCGGAAATCGGTTGGATGGCGACTGAAAGTGACCGTCACCGTGACGAAACTCGTCTAGGCGTTTTTCCCGTT
>DAOUHZ010000078.1:0-9486 GCA_034428455.1 Dehalococcoidia bacterium | reverse complement strand
ACTGGAATGGACTGGAACCCGACGCCAAGGGACACATCCATCGCTCCATTACACACTTCACCCTCTGACACTAACTAGCACCAATGGTTCATAAGCGGTTCTGGACCCAAGATTCATGACGATTATTTCTAGCCGGCGACCTGGCTCATAAACGGGCATTTGCAAGACCACAGCCACGTCCACGTAGTCGCCTTCATCGCCCTGGGCGTGGACGGTATTAGACTCACCGATGCCGGATAGCGCGACAAGGCACATCAAGGGTGCGAGGAGGAACAACGCGAAACGGGCGCGTCGGATTGCCATTTTCATAGTCGATTTCCGTAGTCCCGTTCGTTTTGTTAACCGCCTGGGGCCGGACGGGTTCCGTCCGGCCCGCTGGTGTGTGATTGGGTTTCGTACGCTTCTACCAAGTGACCGTGAAGACGGGGGCAGCTGCGGTGGCAAGTGTCGCTTCGGGCGAGCCTTCCACGACCCACACGTCCACGGTGTACTCGTAGCTACCGGCGCCCACGTCCTTGGTCATGTCCCAGGTAAACGTGGCTTCGCCTCTATTCAGCTGGTCCACGGTTTGGGACCAGTTGTGACCGGACAGGTCAATTTCCTGCCCCGACGTCGTGCCTGCAGCCTTCTCCACGACACGGATGCGCATATGACTTGCGGTAGGACTGCCGCCCGGAATCCGCAGCGCCGTTGCGGTAAAGGTTGCCTTGCTCTTGGTCGAGTCGTCAGTAAGCTCCACCGGACCCGTTGCATGGGCCTGGGCGTTGAAGCCACCGGTATTCTCTTCGAGGACGATTCGCACCTGGATGGTATCGTCCACTACGGTGCTGGCGTTGCCGGCGCTGTCCTCGTCATCCCGCACGTTGAGGGCCAAATCCCAGACACCGGTCGTACGACGGTCGAAATCAATGACGGCGTCCCGGGCGACCTTGAGGAACGTGCCCTCGTGGTCTGTCGATACGTAGAAGTTCTCCGCGCCATCGCCTACGAGTTCGTAGTGCAGGGTGTCACCGTCATCGGGTTCGTTCACCGAGATCTGAGAGCCGACGTGGGTGGCGTGCGTCGCATTTTCCGGTACGGAGAGCCCGATGAAAAAGTTTGGGTTGGTGTTGGCTGCGTCGGCCGGGGTCACCGAGGCCGTGGCTTCGTTGTTGAACAGGTGCGGGTCGAGCTCAACCACGTCGATAGCTCGGATGTCCACGGTGGCGTAGATGTCCGCCGTGACGGTCTGTTCCTGGCCCCGGGTTCCGTCGGCCACCGTGGCCGTGATGGTCAGAGTTTCCGTGTCGCCGTTCGGCAGATCGCCGACTGCCCACACTCCGGTGCCGGGACAATATGTCTCTTGAGTTGGCGTTCCCCCATTGGGATCAGGACACTCGATCGTATCGGTAGTGGCAGTCGTGTGCTCCGAATACTTCAAACCATCCGGCAGGCTCACGTCCACCTTGGTGTTTTCGCCCGTGTCGGGGCCGGTGTTGTTGGCCGTTACCGTGATCGTGACTTCGTCGTCAGGGTCCAGGGTGGTGTCGGTGGAGTCTGCTGGGACCGCCGTCACCCCGACGCCCAGGTTGGCCATCAGCCCCACGTGGAGAATGTACTCCCGCACGTCGCCGGTGACGCTGGTTTCCACGCTTACAGGCGGAAGGCCATCAGGCCGGGCGGTGTTCTGATTGGGGTGTCCCTGGAGGTGCACCTGGAATTCGTAGGTGCCGGGGCTGGTGAAGAACCACATGGGGCGTTCGTATTCGCCGGGCACCACAGCCGTCTTGTTGACGTCCAAATCGGCCGTGTCCCAATTGGCACGCTTCTCACCGGTTGCGCCCCCTTCAGGAACGTCGTAGGTCAGCACGTACCTCGGGTCTTGCCGATCGATATCAATCTGGTGGACGTGGTCCAACAGGAAATCTACTGTGGTGCCGGTGGCCCAGTCGGCCGGATTCAGCAGGTCGGCGGAGAAACTGAGGCACAGGCCATCGGTCTCTGCGGTGCCGTCGGGAGGACACGCCGGCAGGAACCAGACCATTCGGTCGCCACCGTTGGGGTTTTCCAAGTCGTCGGCGTCCCACAGCTGCCGATACTCGTTCCGTGGATAGGGCGTGTCGGATGCGTTCAGATCGATCCTGGCGCTATTGGTGATGTGGATGATGGTTTCCTCAATGTTGATGTTGGATTTGGTACGTTCATCCCGGGCCGAGGTTCCAGCTAAGGCATCTCCTTCAACGTGGGTAACCGTAGGCGGGCAGGGGTTGTTGGTCAGTTCTCCTTCCTCCGGGTTCCAGTACACGTCGAACAGGGCGATGTGGCCGGTGGAGACCACTCCCTCCTGCGTTTTGGTGTTGCCTTCCTCTTCGGGGCACGGCTCGGGGGTGGCATGGCGGGGTGGCTCGGGGGTCGTGTCTTGCGGTTGCGGCGGCAGTTGTCCGCCGCCGTTGTCGGGGGCGATGGTTGCGGTGGTGGCCTGGGCGGAAGCGCCGCCGGCCAGCAGCATCACTGCGGCCACGGCGAAAACGGCCAGGGCGGCCATCGCAACGACGGAAAGTTGCATTCGTTTTCTGTTTGTGGTACTCATACCTTGATATCTAACTCCTTCTGTGAGGTTTTGGATGTCGTGGGGCAGCGTCCTGGAACGATTTCGTAACTGGAAGGCGGCTGATGCACAGAATCAGCCAACGCTGCTCCTTTTCCTTTCCGCGCCGGACGGTTGGGCTTTTGGATTGTCCGGCTGCGTTTCCCGGTTCACGCGCGGCATTTGCCATCGTGCGCATCGTTGGAGCGGGCCGCCTCCAGGGGACCACTCAGTGAGTATGGAACGCGCACGCAATGCCGTCTCAGGATCCGCGACGGGCGCGTCCCTGCGACGAGACGCCTGGACGAATGGGCCAGCCGTGGCTGATCCATGCGGACACCGGAGTATGCGTCGATGACGCAAAACGACTCGGGTCCGGGTTTGAGTATCGGTTTCCGTTGGCGGCAAAGCCGGTCGCCCAGCGACGGGCGTCGCAGTCGGGCTTATCCCCACGCCGCTGCCATGGCGGAACGCAGCGCGTTGGCCGCTCCTGCGCAAATCACAGTTCATGCCGTCGAGGCGTCGGCCTCCCTGGCCCGAACGTTGGAGTTGCCCTGGGTGGCCTGGGACTGCGCCGCCGGTATGTCCATGCGGGGTTACCGAATGGGCGCGGCGGCGGTGTTGCCCGTCGATCCGCTCCCCGACAACCTGGCGCAGGCCGTCTCCATGTTCCTGGTGAGCGGCGAGGAGCAAATCAGTTCCATCGGCGCCGGCGAGGTTCGCACCTATCGTCCGCCGGAAGCAATTCCAGCGGGTGCGGACTCGGTGGTGGTCGTCCTCTCCGGCATCGTGGCCACGCGCGCGCTGCATCTGGGCGGGTCGCAATCCCTGATGGGATTGTTCTGCGCGGGCGACGTCCTGCCGGCCCATCCGCACCAATCCTGCTACATCGAACTGGTGGCGCACAGCGACACGCAGGTTTCGGTTCACCATGGGGAGGATGTTGCGTTGACCCGGGAATACGCCCAACGGGTGTGGCGAACCCAAACCCATCTGACCGCCCGGTCGTCCATCCAGTCGAGGACCCGTATTGATCACCGACTGCTGGGTTTGTTGATGCTGCTGGCGAAACGCTTCGGCCAGCCGAAAGACGTCGGATGGGTGGAAATAGATCTGCGGCTGACGTACCAGCAGTTCGCCGAAGCCGCGGGCGCCAGCCGCCCCACGGTTTCCAGAGCGTCGCGAGAATTGCTGCCCACGGGCGTGGTTGCTTTTAGAGGCGCCGGAGACGAACGCCGCGTCCGGTTTCGCTCCGACCTGGCCCGCGCGATGATGACCTGCTAGAGGGCGGACGCGGCTGGGGCCAATGCCAATGCAGTCGCCCGGCCCAAACGGATTCGGCTCGCGATTCTCGTTCGCGGCATCCTGGCCGTGCGCCAACAGGTTGGGAGCAGGGCCCTCAAGCGTTTGAACGGGTCGATTGGAAACGCCGACACGGATGCCGCGCTTCCGCCCCGTTCCCCGTAGGACATCGAGTCGATTGTGCGGGACAGGAGGCGAGAGGCGGCGCGCTGACCTCGCCGACGAACTCTGCCCAACTGCGAACTGGCTACGCTCGCGCTTAGGTTCAACGCAGGGTGATGCCGCAGTATGCGGACGGGTTGTACCCGTCGAGACGGAGGGGGGACGCAAATAGCCCATTATAATTTTCCCTGGTGGCTCGGGTCTCACCGATGATGGCGAACCCGGCCCCGGTTGCCGCTGGATTCATCAACGGCAGATTTGCCTGACCCACGAGCCCAACGAGATCCGGTCCCTCCGTAATGCCGGTTCGTCGTGCCCCATGCTCCACACTTGGCGCACGGGTAGCCTGGTAGTTCAGTGCGTCATCAACCTAAATCATTAGACGTGACTAAGGGGTGACCATTCACGCCAAAAAAGATATATTTTTGTGACCCTACCCGGTCCCACTGGCAATGGCCGTCCCGACAATCGCCGTTTACATGACCAAGGGGTATGGGCATGAGGACTTCAGCGACAGGACCACTGATCCCGCCGGCACTCCGGCGCTTGGCCGATTAACCGGTCGCCAACCGAACGCGACAGAACCGTTTGCGTGACGAGTGTGGACTCGTCGTATAGCGTTTCAGGAAGAGGGTGGCTCCGGATCGGGCATGCGGTAGCCGACCCGCGGTTGGGTGAAGATGTACGGTGGGCCGTCGGGAACTTGGCCCAACTTGCGGCGGAGCTTCCTTATGACGGTGCGAACCGGCCGGAGGTCGTCGGTGGAAGCTGATCCCCATACCCGGTGCAACAACTGCGCGTGAGTGACCAAGCGTCCGCCGTGGGACGCCAGTTCGGCCAGCAGTTGGTATTCGGTGGGGGTCAATGGCAGCGGCTCACCGGCCAGGGTGGCCAGCCGGCGTCGATAGTCGACCACCAGGTCACCGTGTACATAGGGTTTTTGAGTCTCGGGCCGGGCGCTGCGGCGGAGCACCGACCTGATGCGCGCCACCAGTTCGGTGGGCAAGAACGGTTTCACCACGTAGTCAACGGCCCCCATGTCAAAAGCCCGCGCAACCACGTCCTCCTGACCGTACGCGGAGACGAACATGACAGGTACATCGTAGTCCTCGAGGATTTGCCCCATGAGTTCGATGCCGCCGGCGCCGGGCAATAGAAGATCCATCAGGACCAGATTCGGACCGTGGGCGGCCATCATCTGTTGCACTTGGGATGGGTCGTCGGTGAGGATCGGTTCGAAGCCAGATCTGGTGAGGACATCGCGGATGTGTCGGAGCGCCTGGGGATCATCGTCCACCACCAAGACCCGAGCCGGGTCTAGGAGGGCCACGGGCCGGGTGTTGGATCCAAGGGCGTTACTGAGAATCGCGTCTGCCACTTCGGCTACAGGCAGCGTGAAGGAAAAACGGGATCCCAGGCCGGCTCGGTCGCTTTCGGCCCAGATACGGCCGCCGTGGGTCTCCACGATTCCTTTGCAGATAGCCAAACCGAGCCCATGGTCGGACGTGCCGGCTCCTCCCTCGTCGTGTTCGGTCCGGCTGTACTTTTGGAACAGTTGTGGAAGGCGTTCCTCCGGTATCCCCCGGCCTTCGTCCGCCACCGAAATTAACACCTGACAGTGCTCTGACCGAACTCTCACGGTGATGCGCGAGCCGTCGGGGGAATTCTGGGCCGCATTGTTGAGGAGGTTGCCCAGCACCTGCACGATGCGAATGGGGTCCGCCCAGACTGGAGGCAGGCCCGGCGGAATGTCGAAAACCAGGTTGTTGCGACCCCCGCCGCCCAGGAAGATGCTGCGGGCCTGGTCCACCAGGTCGGCCACGTCCGACGACATGGGTGCGACGGACAGCGCGCCCGCTTGGATCTGCGCCACGTCCAGCAGGTCGTTTACTAGACTACGCATGCGGTCCGCCTGCTCCCGTACGATCCGGAAGAACTGGCGTACTTCCGCGGGGTCTAGAGGCGAAACGTCGTCCAGGACCGTGCTGGCCGATCCCCTGATCGCCGCCAGTGGTGTACGTAGTTCATGGCTCACCATGGCCAGGAAATCGGTCCGGGACCGCTCCATTTCTTGGAACAGTTTCATGTCCTGCATCGTAACCACGATGGACACCGCGTCGCCGTTATCGGAGCGCAGGGGCGTCGCATCGACCAGCACGGCGACCGGGGGTCCCTCGGCCGGGACTACCGCCATTTCCTCGGCCCGCAGCTTCTGGCCGCCGCTCATCACTAGGGCCAGGGCCACGGCACTCAGGGAGATTTCGGTGCCGTTGGGCCGGCGCACCGACAGGTTGCTCAGCACGTGCAGCGCCCGGTCCGTGGATAGCGATCGGGTGCCGCCGATCCGGCGGGCCTCGCCGTTCGCGGTTCGAAGCATGCCGGTGGTGGCGTCGAAAACCAAGACCCCGACCGGCGAGGTGTCGGCCAGCGCCTCCAGGTCAGCCCGGGCCCGCTGCTCGTCCCGGTATCTCCGGGCATTGCCGATGACCAACGCCGCCTGGGAGGCGAACATCACCAGGGTTTCCTCGTCCTCGGCGGTGAATTCTCCCTCGCCCCGATCCCTGGCCAGGTGAACGTAACCGATGTTCTGTCCGCCGTGGCGCATCGGAGCGGAAAGGAAAGCGCCCACCGGCAGCAGGTCGAACGCCGGTAGGCCCGTTTCAACGGCGTAGCTGGGGAAGTCCGTCAGCCGCAGCGAATTTGGCATCTGTCTGAAGTAGCCGAACAGCTCCCATCTGCCCGGCATCCGCTGCAGCCGGTCATGATCCTCCTCGCTGATGCCCGACGTGAACAGGACGTCCAGCTCACCCGTTTGTCCCACGGCGATGAGGATGCCGTAGCGGGCCTCGGTCAGGGCGCGGGCGCTGTCCACCACCTGCCGGAGGACATTGTCGAAGTCCAAGCTTTCGTTGATCAGCATGCTGGCCGCGTTCAGATTGACCAACCGCTCCCGCAGAGCTTCGTTCTGTCGCAAAAGCGCTTTGTGTGGGCTCACGGTGCATTCCATCGGTAAAGTTCGCCCCACTGTTTTGGATTGGCAAATCGGGCAGGCCCGGCCGGACGTCGCCCTGTCAATTCTCGAATGATCGAGCCGTCACACTTCATCCAGGAAATTGAGCGAGCGTTTGAAAGATCTGACACGCAACCGATCGGGTAACATCGGGATGGGGGTCTCGGAAACACCGAATATGGCGGTCTCAACTTCTTCGGTGCCCATTTTGCCGTCCCATTTGCCGGGTTGAATCGGGCTCCTTTTCCTCAATCGCGCCGGAAATCCACCGTGCAGCCGGGGGTGTCTGCCCATTGTTGCGAGCTTCGTCCAAAGGGTCCGCCACAACTCCTTCCATGAGACTAATATTGCTTCAAAGCAGGGTTGAGAGTACTTGGGGTTCCGTTGGGGAGATGCCTATGCTAGTTGTAATTTCGGGTTGCGGGCAGGTGCAGCAGCCATGTCGGGGATGCGATACACCATAGAGTTGACCTCTGAGGAGCGAGAACGACTGAACCGACTGATCCGGGGCGGGAAACACTCGGCGCGCATCGCCACCCGAGCCCGGATCCTGCTCAAGATCGATGAGGGTTGGAAGGCTCCACAGGTGGCGTCGGCGCTGGACGTGGCCGAAGGCACGGTGTACCGGGTCAAGCGTCGGTACGCCGACGAGGGTCTGGACGGTGTGTTGCACGACCGGGTCCAAGCCAACCGGTTCCGCAAACTGGACGACAAGGCCGAGGTCCACCCCGTATCAAGTACGGGGCAGGCTCTGATCGCTCTGGCGTGCAGCGACGCGCCGGAGGGCCACCAACGCTGGACCCTGGAACTGCTGGCCGACCAGATGGTGGAGTTGGGCCTGGTGGAGAGTTTGTCGTATGAAACGGTGCGCCTCAAGCTGAAAAAACGTCCTCAAGCCGTGGCGCAAGCAGCAGTGGTGCATCCCCAAGGTAGGCGGGGAGTTCGTGGCGGCCCCCGTTTCGGGTACGGGGCAGGCTATGGAGGACGTGCTGGACCTCTACGCTGAGCCCTACGACCCCAACCGACCGGTGGTGTGCTTCGACGAGACCTCCACCTCCGCCACAGGCGGACTGGCCGATGTGCGAGAACCCTTGCCAGCACAACCGGGACGACCCCGGCGAGTGGACTACGAATACCGCCGCGCTGGCGCCCGCAACCTCTGCCTGTTCTGCGAACCCTGGGCGGGCGGGCGTCATGTGGCCATCACTGAACGGCGCACCATGGCGGACTTCGACCACCAGATGCAATGGCTGGTGGACACCGCCTACCCCGACGCTCTGGTGATCCGTGTCGTCCTGGACAATCTGAACACCCACCGTCCAGCATCCTTGTACGAGACCTTCCCCGCCGCTGAGGCCCGACGCATCGCCAAGCGCCTGGAGTTTCACCACACCCCCAAACACGCCAGTTGGCTCAACATGGCGGAAATCGAATTCAGCGTGTTGAGCCGAGACTGCCTGCAAGGACGCCACGGGGACGAGCCGGCATTGGCTGCCGCCATCGCCGCTCACGGAGCCCGACGCAACGCCGCCAGGGCCACCATCGATTGGCGTTTCAGCACCCAGGACGCTCGCACCAAACACCATCGCCTCTATCCCTGCAATTCCTGACTTGATCCAATACTAATGGCGAGGTCCATTTGCCGCTTGCGTTGTTCGTTGACCATTTCCTACCGCATCCCAGTGCGGGATAGATCCGCCGGGGGAAGCCTAGCTTCTCCGGAGGTTTCTGTGCCGATTCGGATCTGCGTACGGGGATGGACCTGCACCGGCCAATGCTGCTCGCGGCGGGTGAGATAATCTGCATGCTCCGACTCGCAGGCGTAGATCGTCCATGACTACAATTAGTTCGCTGCTGCGGCATCTGGTACGGCAAAGTTCGTATCGGCCGGCGTCAACAAAACACACCGTAATGGCCCGGTCCGACCCGGAATCGGGTTTTCAACCGTTGCCGTGCCGCTGTTGGATTGGTTGGTCACCGTAGCCTTCGGCTGGCGACCTTGCGATGCGACTTTGACGGTCTAACACCACGGCGATTGTCCAGGAGTGCGCCCGGTGGGGAGAGATGTTGTCCGATTGCTGGGCACGATTTGACCTCGCGTCGCCGATCGGAATCCCGACGAACTTATGATCGGCAACATATCTACATTTCCCTGATTTTACAGGACGTCTATGTCACCTGCGCAACAATCTACCATAAATATATGTCAGTATTGTCTCAATATGCCGGACGATCGCACAGAGGACTCGTGCTGGGCTGTACCTAAGCTAGACTTCCGAGTAACTGGGGTCGTCACGCGGCAGTTGGTGCGGCTGGAGGTGCGTGCGTGGCACGTTCCGGAGCATCGGACATGGGCACCAACCGGTAGCCCAGTTGTGCGGCTCGACGCTGGGCAGCGCGTAACGCCCGCTGCTGGTACTGATTTTCGTAGTATTCGGCGCCCACG
>DAOUHZ010000077.1:0-16180 GCA_034428455.1 Dehalococcoidia bacterium | reverse complement strand
ACTGGAATGGACTGGAACCCGACGCCAAGGGACACATCCATCGCTCCATTACACACTTCACCCTCTGACACTAACTAGCACCAATGGTTGTTAACGGTCATCGAGGTCATCATCCCAATCCAAGTCGGAGACGCCCAGCATGGACGCCAGTTCGTCCAGATCCACGTCATCAACATCGTCCGGGTCCATGCCGAGATGATGCGCGGTGAGGGAGTTGATGACCATTACCGCGGCGGCGGCCTCTTCCGTTTCCATCCGGCCGGCGATGACGTTGCGCAGGACCGAGCGCATGGTGACGGAGCGGAACATCTCGGCGCCGACGATCAGGGCGGCTTCTGAGTTGTCATCAGACAACAGTGTGTTCAACGCCACGAGCGCCATGGCCGCCTCCTCGTCTTCATCTTCCGCCAGGTCGAGCAGGTAGTCGGCGATGCGTTCTGCCGCGTCGCTCATTTCACCAGCATCCTCCGGCTCGGCGGTGGCGCAGGCGAAGTACAGCATCAAGAGTTCCGCCGCAGTGATGTCGCCCCGGTTCAGGGCTTCATCGACAACTTCCACGCTCAGAGGCGAGATACCTTCGAAGTCCGGCGATTCAAAAAGTCGGTCCATACAATCGTCCCCAGAGGATCAGGTCGCGCCCGGCAAAGTGTAGTTCATTTCCAGAGCTGCGGAAGCTATGGATGTTACCCCCGCCGGCCGCCGCGGCGGGGACCGCGGTTGCGGGAGCGTTCCAGGAGGGCGCGGGCCGGCTCGCCGCGCACAGCCTCGATGTCGTCCTGGTACTTGAGCATGATGCCCAACGTGTCGTCGATGACCTCGGGTTCCAGCTCGCGCATGTTCAGCGCCATGAGCGCGGAGGTCCAGTCCAGGGTCTCGGAGACACCGGGAATCTTGTAAAGCTCGGTTTCCCGCAGCTCCTGGATGAACCCGGTGACCTGCTGGGCGAGTTGGCGGGGAGCGTCCGGCAGGCGCGCGGTGACGATCTGAAGCTCTTTCTGGTAGTCGGGATAGTCGACCCAGTAGTAAAGGCAGCGTCGCTTCAGGGCGTCATGGACTTCGCGGGTCCTGTTGGAGGTGATGACGACCACCGGTGGGAAAGCGGCGTGAAATGTGCCCAGCTCGGGTATTGTGATCTGGTAGTCGGCGAGGAGTTCCAGAAGGAACCCTTCAAACTCCTCATCGGCACGGTCGAGCTCGTCAATGAGGAGTACCGGGGCGCGGTCACGGCCTTCGTCGATGGCTTCGAGAAGCGGCCGTTTAATCAGGAACTGCGGGCTGAACAGATCTACGTCCGGCGCGTCACCGTTATCCGCGTCGCGCCGGGCTTCCATCAGGCGGATTTCCAGCAGTTGACGGGTGTGGTTCCACTCGTAGACCGCGTGGTTGATGTCCAAGCCCTCGTAGCACTGCAACCGGATCAGGTCGGTGCCCAACCCGGCGGCCAGGGCGCGGGCGATTTCCGTCTTGCCAACGCCGGCCTCGCCTTCCAGGAACAATGGGCGGCGCAATTTCAGCGCCAGGAAAATGGCGATGGCAAGCCCCCGGTCGGTTATGTAAGCCTGGTCGCGCAGGAGACCCTGGACGTCTTCTACTGAGACGGGGGCGGTTGATTCGTTCACGGTGTTCAGGGCGGTCACGGGTGTCTCCGTCGGCGATGGGCAGGGGTGCAATTATTGTAGCCGATTTGCGGAAGGGGAGATGCCCGCCACCCAGGCGGGGATGAATTGGCGGACGTGGGTGCGCAGCGCCTCCCAGTGATCGCCCAGACCGGCGCGCTCGGCTTCCGTCAGGCGGTCGTAGGTGCGGCCGAATTGCGAGAAATACCACAGCGGAAAGACCCAGAAGCCGTCGCCATCAGTATCTCCCCCCCGGTCGGCAAGGCTATCCACGATGCGCCCGGTGGCGCCGGACACTTGCCAGGACGCGACGGTTACGCCGGCGTCGGCGAACGCCAGGGCTTCCACGAAGGCAGCGCTGCGTTGGTCGCCGGAGAAGGGTTCCATGAGGCTGAGGAGGCGGCGCTGGCGTTCGGCATCGTCAGCCGCCGGGCCGGCGAAACGGTGGGTATGCCGGCTCTCCCAATTCGCGCCGAGGGCGGGAACAACCAGCCCGCCGTCGCTGGCGACGGCCGGCATCCCGGCGACCCGCGACCACTCCTCGGCCTTGGCTCGGGCGATGGCATCGTGGGTTTCTCCGCTCTCGTCGGGGTCGGCGTATACACCCACATCAGCGAGTGAGACGGCACGGACCGGCGCATCCTCCAGGAGCCATGCCAGCATGCGCTGCTTGTCCGCGTTGCCCGTGGCCAAGAGTATCTGGGGAACGGACACCGGCAAACCGCCCATAAGAACCCGGGATCAGGAGCCGCGCACGTTGACGCTGATGGGCAGCCGGGCTACTTCCGCTCCGTCGATGGCGATGTGGAAGGCGTGGGGGCCACCGTGGTTGAAAGTGACCGCGTTGAGCTCGGCGATAATCCGGGCGGTGGCGTCCACCACGCCGTCGCGCACGGGGAGCGTGATGTCCTGCTCGATGGGCGGGATGGCGTCGCGGCCGTCCGGGGTCAGGAGACGGATCACCATGCGCTTGTCTCCGGCCTCGACGACGGAATAACGCATGACACAGACCACGACGAACCGGGGGTGAGTCATGGGCAGGGAACCGCCGGACACCCCATCGATGCCCACGCCAAGGGCGTGCAGCTTGCCCCGGTCTTCAAGGGCAGAGTCGCACAGGAAAGCCAGATCGGTGGTCATACGCAACTGGATTCCGGCTTTCGCTGGAATGACGGCATTTGCCGAGATGCTCTAGTTGCCGTCGCCGCCGGCGTTGCCGAACGCTACGCCGGTGGCAGCGGCGGCCGGCGGAACCATGGCCGGCGGCGGAGCGGTACGGACTTCAACGGGCAACTGCTCCTCCCAATTGGGAATCAGCTCGCGCTTCGTGGTCTCCAAAGTCATGATTACGACGACGCCGAGACCGCTGCAAGCCATCGACAATAGGAAGGCATGGCCGAAACTCAGGAACTGGATGATGAAGCCGGCGGCCACGGTGGAAATGCAGTGGCCCATCATGGCGCCGGAGATCTGCATGCCGTACACCGAGCCGACGGGGCCGGTTCCGTAATACTGGCGGTTGACTACCGGGTATGCGGACATCTCGCCGCCGAACCCCAAGCCAAACACTACCCCAAACAAGAAGAACGCCAGCGGAACGTCGAACGACCCCACGAACGGCAGGGGAATATTCGCCGTGTAGCTCAGGATGCCCGAAGGCAGCAGGAGCAAAGCCACCGAGAGGGCCTGGATCCCCAAGGCAGTGGCCATGATGGGTTTGCCGCCGATGCGCTCCGTGATAATGGGCACGGCGAACCGGCCGGCGATGCTGAAGATCTGGATCAGAGTGAGGATGACCGCCGCGGTGGTAAACAGCACCCCCTCTTTAACGGCATAGTCGATCACATAAATCAGAACAATGCCATGGCCGGCGCAACCTAATCCGTGGATCACCGGCAGGTTCCAGAAGGCGCGGGTGTGGCGCATTTGCCTCTGGAAAACCTGGAGCCGGATTTTCGCGGCTTCCGGGCTGAAGATCCGGGCGGGCTTGTCGCTAGGGCTGGCCCCGTAGGCAAGAAGCCCTTTTTCGGCTGGCTGGTTGCGGAAGAAAGGCACCAGGAGAAGCGTGATGCCACCGCCGAAGGCGCCAATGCAGACGAAGGTAGTGGTCCAGCCGAACTGCTCCAGCAGGATGGAATACACCGGCGCCAGCAGGGCGGCGCCCAGCCCGCCGGCGGCCCACATGAGGCCAATCCCCAATCCGAGCCGGCGCTTGAACCAAGGGTTTACGGCGGCCATCAGCGGGACGATGGTGATGGACGACGTGAGCGCGAGCATGACGCTGTAGACGATGAAGAACTGCCAGATATGGGTGATGAAACCGATGAGGATCATGCTCGAGCCGAACAGGATCCCGCCGGCCGCCAGTAACTTCCGCGCTCCGAAAGTGTCGCCCAGTCGGCCGCTGTAAGGCGAGGTGAGGGAACCGACCAGGTAGTATCCGGCCAGGGCCGCGCCAATGAGACCCACGGGCCAACCGAACTTGCCGCCCTCCGCCAGCGGCTCGCGGAGCTCGGGGATCATGATGCCGGCCGACATTGAAATGGATTGGCCGAAGATCTGCACCACGGCCAGAATGCCCAGGATCACCCAGGCGTAATGGAACCTGGTCCGTGGCCGGCGCAATCCGTAAAAGGATGCCATTTAGATAGTCTCCTGTGGAAATGTAACCCGGAGTCAGTGCAGCGGGCAGGCGCCGAGCAGGGCCTTGCCCCACCAGGTATCGGAGGCGGGAGTGGCAGAAGCCAAGCGGGGGACGGAATCCGAGTCAACGGCTCCAGGAGCCGCCGGCGGTTGATGTGGCGCGCCGGCAAATCCGGAGGTGGCGGCATTGGCCAGGCGGGAGACGTCGGCATCGCCGGCGGCGGCAACCGCCCACGCGCCGAAGAAGATGATCAGCATAATAGTGACCACCATCGCGCCGACGGAGGTCAACATGGCGAAGTTGCGCCGCGCGTACCCTACCATAGGACGCTATTCTACTCCTCCGTAGACCACCCCGCCAATCGCGCGACGGCCAGTTGCGGAGGCTATTCGGCCAGGCTCTGCTGGAAAACCTGGTCCCAGGCCAGCGCCCAGGGCGGGCGCAGGTAACCCAGGGCGCGCACGTCGTCGTACCAGACGGCGAGCGGGGAGTAGCGAGTATAGGCGCTGCCTCCGGACAGCTTGCAGAGGCGTCCCAGGCAGTCCTCGGCGAGGCGGGCCACGCTTTCCTTGGCGAGTAGGAGTTCCCGGCGGCCGGTGTTGGTTTCCAGGCAACGGATGGCGCCTTCCCATGCCTGGCCGATGAGCCACGCTTCCTGCTCGGCGTGGGCCCACTCCACCTGCTGAAACGCGCGCAGGCCGGGATCGGACGCCATGCCGTTCTTGATGCGGGGACGCACATGATCCATCGCCGCGTCCACCACGCCGACAATCACCGACGTGAACGCTGCGGCGCCCAAACCGCCGTTAGCGCCCATCAACTCGGCTTGGTGGTTGGGCCAAGCCACGCGCGTGGCCGGGAAGTCGGAGAATTGGAAGGCGTGGCTGTTGGTGGACTTCATGCCGTGGCCGCGCCACTCAGCGGTGAGCTTCAGGCCGGTGGAGCCGTCCCACGGATGGTCGCGAACCTCCATGAAGAACAGGTCGGGCACGGTTTCGCCGGCGGCCAGGGCCCGGGTGGTCATGAACGAAGTCAGACCTGATCCGCTGCCAAAGTGCTTCTGCCCGGAGATGCGATAACCGAAGTCGCTTTCGCCATCGGGCTCGCACACCGAGGCGGTGCGGGAGGTGTCGCCGCCGGAGCCGGGCTCGCTGACGATGGTGCCCCACCAGCAACCGCTGTGTACGCTGTCGAAGACCGCGTTGCGCTGCTTGATCCATCCCGCCGTGAAAGGCTCGGGAACGGTGGGCAGGCGCCAGGACGCCAACACCAGGTGGTGCATGGCGCTGGCCAGAGTGATCGACGGGTCGCCGACGGCCAGTTTCCGCAGCATGGAGCAGATGGGCCGGGCGGACTGCTCGATGGTCTCCCAAGTGCCTCCGAGATCAGTGGGCACCGCCATGAGGGGCACGCCGATTTGGGCCAACCGGGCATAATCGGCGGGGTCGGCCTTAGTGCGCTGCTGGCGGTCGGCTCGTTCTTCGGCCCATTCCGCGGCCACGGTGGGGGCTTGCTCCAGGATGGAGGCGATGGTCGTCATGCTGTTACTCTCCGTGGCCCGACTGCGGGTTGTGACGGGCGAAAATGAGCCGCCGCACCTCGAACACGAAGCCGGGCAGAACATCCTCGCCGGACAGATTCTCCGGGTTATCCAAGATCTCAACGGGCTGGTCCGGACGAAAAACGTAGACCCGAGTTTCGTAAGGGTC
Source organism: Dehalococcoidia bacterium (assembly GCA_034428455.1). Lineage (GTDB taxonomy): Bacteria > Chloroflexota > Dehalococcoidia > Lucifugimonadales > UBA3495 > Bin87. The sequence goes on along the minus strand of DAOUHZ010000077.1, from coordinate 10,211 downwards.
AAGATACCAACCCAAACGGGCGCCTCCGTCCATCCACTCTTGCATCTTGGCGAGGCCGTCGGCAATGTTGTCGGTCCGGGAGCGGACTTCTACCACGAAGTCGGGCGCGCCGATAATCTCAACACTGCGCTCGTGTTGAGTAAGATTGTCGTAGCGTTCCTGAGTAATCCAGGCGGCGTCAGGCATTCGGCGGCAGACCCCTTGCAGCAGGAACAGGGCGGTTTGGGTGTAGTTCTCGCCGGTGTTGTTGCGCCTCCAATCAGACAGGGAATCGTTGACATCACGCTCGTCAAGGTTGCCGTCCGGGCCCGGTGGCGGCATTACTACCAGCTCTCCTTTCGCGGACATTTCAAAGCCATAGGGTTCGTTGTCCATCGCCAGACGGGACAAGCGCTCGGCAAAGTCGGGCGCGTTCGCGTCGATGCCCAATGCTGACAGGTTCAGGCGCAGTTGCCCCACCAAGGAAAGGTCGGCCACACCCCGGACGGGAACCTGATGCTCTGTTCCGACGGGAGCCGGCTTCGAAGTGGAGGCGATGGTCGTCACGCTGTTACTCTCCGTGGCCGGACAGTTCGGCGTAGCGGTCGAACACGAGCCTTTTCACGTCAAACACGAAACCATTCAGAACGTCTTCGCCGGATAGGGTTTCGGGGCCTTCCAGGACTTCAACTTCCCGTCCGGCGCGATACACGTAGACGCGCCGGCCGTACGGATCGATGTACCAACCAAGGCGAGCGCCGTCGTCCATCCATTCCCGCATCTTGGCCAGGCCGGCCGGGACACTGTCGGTGCGGGAGCGGACTTCTACTACGAAATCGGGAGCGCCGGGTATAGTGCTCCGGTATTCTCCGGAGCGCAATGCGTCGAACCGCTCCTGCGTGATCCACGCGGCATCGGGCATGTACATCGCGCCGCTGACCAATTCATACAGAACGTCCTGCGACGAGGCGTAGCCGCCATTTTCGTTTTGCCACATTACCAGCGGAGCGTTAGTCTGGTTCTCTCCGATGTTGCTCTCCCAACCGGCTGGCGGCATAACGATCAGTTCTCCATCTGCCGAAAATTCAAGGCGGTACGGCTCGTTGTCGCAGGCCATGCGGAAGAACCGCTCGGCAAAATCAGGCACATTGAGGTTGACGCCCAGCGCCGACAGGTTGAGGCGCAGTTCGCCGACCAGAGGCAATTCGGCCGCGCTGCCGAGATGTGACTGCTCGGCTAGCCCCGCAGGCGTTCGGGTTGCAGTAGTCATCGCGGTTACCGCTGGGAAGATTCGGGTTTATTCCACCGATATGTCGTAGCCGACGATCGCGCTGAAGTTTTTGCGCATGTTGTTGTAGCGCGGTTCGTGGGACTGGATGTTGCCGACGCTGTCGGTGGCGCGGGACATGACCGTGTACTGGCCCGGCGCAGCATCCCAGACCCAGGACCAGCGGCGCCACATCCAGCGCTCCGCCGGCTCCTCCAGACGGGCCGGCTGCCAGGACTTGCCGCCGTCGACGCTGACGTCGACCTGCGTGATCGCGCCGCCGCCGCTCCAGGCGTAACCGCGCACCACGTGCTGGCCGGCGGGCATGGTGGAAGTATCGTCGTTGGGCTGGGACACCAGCGACTTCACGCCGATGGTGGTGATCAGTTCCTTGTTAGGGTCGTCCGGCGAATCGCCGTAGTAGTAGAAGTTGTAGTGGTACCAGCAGTCGGGCTCGTGGTCCAGGACCTCCAGACGGCGCAGCCACTTGACGGACCAGTTGCCAGACCAGCCGGGCACCAGCAGGCGGATGGGCGCTCCGTGCAGGTGTTCGAGCACCTGGCCGTTCTGCGCGTAGGCGAGGATGGTGTCGGGATGCAGCGCTTTCTGGAGAGGAAGGCCCTTGTCGTAGAAGAAGGGCTCGGTTCCCTCATCGGCGGTGGCGGGCACGCCCTCATCCCAACCCTCGGCGCGGATGTGGGTGGCGCGACCGGTGAGGCCGGCCTCGTTGAGGATGGCCGCCAGGGGGACGCCGGTCCACTCGCTGCCGGACAGAATCATTCGCTCCTGGGTGCGCGACGGACGAGGCCCCTCGCCCTTGAAGTATTCGAAGTAGGTGGCGTCGCTGCCGGAGCATTCCATCACAGTGCGAACCGAACGGGAGGGGAAACGGCGCACGTCATCGTAGTTCAGGCGCAGGGGCTTCTTGACCTCGCCATCGACGGAGAGGGACCAGTCGCGGACGGCCACGGTGTCGGGCACGCCGAAGTGCTGGACGACGTAGTGCAACTCGGTGGGCGTGATTAGGCCCTCAAGGTCCATGACCGGGGTGCGCACGCGCTCGGTCTTGCCGTCAGGCCGAGGCAGGGTTACGGGTTCGACCTTCTTGTGGGGCCAACCGTACCAGGAATCTGTTTTGTCGTCGCCGTCCGAAGACTGGGCGCCGTCCATTTGCAAAAAGTCGGGCCGAGCCGCGTCGTTGGCCTGGTTTTCCGGTGCATTCTGCTGGGTAGTCATTTGGTGTGCGTCTCCATGGTTGGATGGCCAGCCCGAGGCCGGCGATGCGCCAGTTTCCCATGCCGGCGGCGCGGCGACAAGTGGCAGACGGACTCACGCGTATTCTGCTAGTCATCGTGAGGAGCGAAGCCACGTGGCGGTCTCGTTGCCACAGCGACGGCCGCACCAGTAACGAAATTGCCGCGCTTCGCTCGCAATGACGCTCGAGTGAAACCGGGTGCGCGTGAGAGGATGGCACGATTTGACACCGAGCGCAGGCGGATGAACAATCGCGGGTAGCCGCACGCCGCAGGAACGCCAGGAGGTTCCAGTGACCACGCTGCACATCATCGTCGAGATTACGGAGCAGGTCCCCACGGGGCGAACGGAGTGGCGCGTGGACTGCGCCGAATGCGACTGGTACGACATATTCGACGACCGGCGACGCGCGGAGGATGCGGCAACCACCCACGTAAGCCGAACACACGAATCTGAACCGACGTACAACCGGATTGTGCAGACGTTGCGAATAGAACCGAACCCGGAAGAAAGCGACCTGGTAGACACATCGGGCTAACCAGGCCGCTGATCGTTGCTCTCACCCCAGGTAGGCCGATAATCAGTTCCGGTGAGGGGGAACCTGGCGACTAGCTGGAGGCGTATTTCTCGCCCAGCGCGGTCTCCCAGCGCAGGTAGTTCTGCATGTCGGCGTAGGTGCGGTCCGGGCCGCTGAAGACGATGTCCGAGGGCGTGCGCATCACCCCGCTCAGTCCTTCTTCGACGGGCAGGCGGGCCGCTTGCCACGAGGTGATTCCGCCTGCCAGGGCGCGCGCGTTGGAATAGCCAATCTGTCGGAGTGTCGCCGCCGCCAGTAGGGACTGCCGTCCGTCGACGCAGGTCACCACGATGCTGGCGTCATTGGAGCCTACGTGACCGGTGATCTGCCATTCCAACCATCCGCGCGGGACCCAGCGGGAACCGGGCACGTGAGCGCGGGCGAATTCCTGGCTGGTGTCGACAAAGATGATCACGTCGGGCCGGTCTTGGTCGAGGGCCCGGGCCGAAACGGTGGGTACGGCGCGACGAGCTTCTGCCAACAGTTCCGACTCGGTTTCGCCGGAGATAGAGCCGTCGTTCAAGGCGGCGATGCTCATGCCCGACTCCAAGGGACGATCGTCAGCGACCCAGGCTTGGGTGCCGCCATCGACGGCATAGACCTCTTCATGCCCCAACTGACGGTACCACGAAGCGGTCAGGGCGGCCCGGGCCCTGCCATCGCAGCAGAACACTATGGGAGCGTTCTTCACGACGGCTACGTCATCACTGCGCTGGACGCACTGTCCGCCGGGGAACCAGCGGAACCCCGGGATGCGGCCGCGGTCATATTCCTCGGAAGTGCGAACGTCGATGAAATAAACACTTTCGGACACGCTGCGGTCGGCCATGGCATCGAGACCGGCGACGTCCAGGAAGCGCACCCCGTCCTCGGCGGCGCACCTATCGGCGTAGGTTTCCGCCGCGGCCCGGCCCTCCTCGGACACGTTGGGGAGGAGGTCTCTATCTGCGCCGGACTCCAGCTCATAGCCGGCCAGCACCCAGCCGGAGGTGCCGTTTTTGAGGCCGACGACCTCACGGTCCAGGCCCATGCGTTGCAGGACGCGGGTCCCGATGATGCTGCGGGTGCGCCCAGCGCAGTTCACCACCACGGTGGTATCGGGATCGAGGTCAGCCGTGATATCGGTGATCCTAAGCGCCAGTTCGCCGCCGGGCAAGCTGCGGCCGCCGGGTATGCAGAAGCGGCGGTATTCCTCGGGAGTGCGGGTGTCGAGGATCACCATTTTTTCGCCGCGGTCCATGCGGGCGCGCAGTTCGATGGCATCGATTTCCGGCACGTGGTGGACGACTTCGACCTTTTCGCCGAAGTCCTTGCTGGGGACGTTGACGCCCCATTCGGTTGGGTAGTCCAAACTCACCCAGCGATTGATGCCACCGTCCAGCCAGGCGACGTGGGAAAATCCCATGGCCTCGACGGTTGCCACGGCCTGGGATACCCGGCGCCCATCATCGTCACAGAGCACTATCAACGTGCCGGCGTGGGGTACGGCGTCGTGGAGGTCGAACTCCAACCGGCGACGGGGCATCAGGCTGCTTCCCGGGATGTGGCTCGAGTTGTATTCGCCCGGTTCGCGCACGTCGATCAGGGCAAAGGGAGTAGTGCCGTTGAACAGCTGGTTGAGTTGCTCGGGACTAAACGAATTGGCCATCAGCGCATCTCCGTGATCGAGGTCCATGTAATTCCAATCAGAGTTGATTGATCCGCGTCCGCTCCAAGGAGGGCGCCGGGCACAATGTATTTCGACCCCCGCGCATTCTATCTTTGCGCCGCGAGAAGTCGAGGTACGGCCGCGTACTTGGTATAACGGTGGCGAGCAGACAATTTATCGCACCGACGGTATCAATTTTTATTCATTCAAGTATACACGCAGAGCGCCAGTGCGCGCCCTGCGTGACGGCCTCGGGATCAGCAGTTGTCGTACTTTTCCGTCATCATCTGCCGTACGGCGCCGGTTTCCAGGTTGTAGCGGACGCGCTCCAGGCCACGGAGGTCCTGGCCGTAGACGTGGATCTCGACGGTGGGCCGGTCGGTGAAGTTGTCCATCTGGTGGATTTCGTCAACCTCGGGGATGAGCAGGCTGATTTCGCCCGGCTTGACCACGGCGGAACGGTCCCGCTCCAACTGTGCCCAGTCTTCGCGCTGGCGGTCGTCGACGCGCCGGAAGCGGGTCTCGGTGAGGGCGTTGTCCATCACCCCAATCATGCCCCAGGTCCGGTGGTCATGGGGAGCGGCATGGTCGCCGGGGCCCCACACAACGGCGGTCACCAGCAGCCCGCTTTCGGGGCTATGGTGGAGCAGCCACGAACCATGATTGGAGCGGCTCCCCGCGCCAACGGGCAGGCGGAACCGCTCCGGGATGGCGTCAGGGTTGGCGATAAGGCGGGACAGGGAGTTCGAGCCTTTGTCAAATATCTTCTCATTGGTTGGCTCGGAAGCCAGAAGATCCTCCATATCGTTGACGAAATCTTCCAAAGCGTATCGGACGGCGGCCATTGAACAGATCCTCCCCTGCGTAGGTGGCAGCAGTTTAACCGCGTGGGGTCAGAAGTGGCAACATAGGGGCGATGGCAGCGGGCCAAGAGTAGGCCCGTCGGTTCGGCTCGGAGGTGCCCCTTCGGGAAGAGATGCGGGAACGCGCTGCTATACTACCGCGACCGAGTTGAACGATCGCATTCAGGACGGAGGAACCCGTATGGCCGAATCCATCAAGATTTCGATGCGTGTCCCCGGCACATCCCCGATGCCGGAACTGCTGCGCATGATCCGACAGATAGAGGACGCGGGCTTTGACGGAGCGGGGATCCTGGACAGCCAGATGATATGCCGGGATACCTTCGTTACCATGGGCATGGCGGCCAACGCCACCAGCGAGTTGCGGCTGTTCCCTGCCGTTACCAATCCCTTCGGACGGATTCCGTCGGTGTTGGCGGGAGCGGCGCAGACGGTTGCGGAACTTGCTCCGGGCAGGACCAAGTTCATCATCGGAACCGGGTACACCTCGGCCAGCACCATCGGCCGTCGGCCGGCGACCCTGCGTCAGATGCGCCGCTGCATCATGGAGGTGAAAGCGCTGCTGGCCGGGGAGTCGGTGGAATACGACGGCATGACCAATCGCCTGGACTTCGCCGGCAGCGACGGCGGGCACGGGGTGCCCGTCCTGATGGCGGCGTCAGGTCCGCGCTCGCTGGAACTGGCCGGCGAGGTGGCCGATGGCGCGCTGGTGCTGGTGGGGTACACGCCGGGCATTGTCGGGAGAGCAATGGAGCACCTGGAAGCCGGAGCGAAACGCAGCGGCCGAACCCTGGACGATCTGGACGTGATGTTCGCGGTTCGCACGTGCGTCGCGGAGTCCACCGAAGAGGCCCGTCGCCTGGCGCGCCCAGTGGCAGTACACTGGGGGCTGTTGTGGGGCGGCCCCAACTGGCTACCTTACTCCGGGCTGGACATCCCGGACTACGAGGTGCCGCAGGCGGTGCGCGACGTCTATCCCGATCTGGGCCATGCGCCGAACTGGGAAGAAGCCATCGAGTTGACCCAGTTCGTGGACGACGAGGTCAACGGCCAGCTGTGCAACGCCATGGGACTTGTCGGCACGCCGGAGTACTGCACCGCGCGAATCCAGGAGATGGCGCAACACGGGGTCAACCAGCTGTACCTGATGCCGTGCCTCACCTTCGCTCCGCCGGAAGCCGAGGTGCAAGCCTTCGGCAACCACGTGATACCGGCGCTGGCGGCGGCGTGAACCTCCCGCGCGTGCTCTTTTTGTCATCGCCAAGCGCGAAGCGACGTGGTGATCTCGTTCCCGCAGCAGGGTTCCTTAATCCCCTAGGAGATTGCCGCGCTGCGCTCGCAATGACAACCGAAAGGCCCTGTGCTGCATCGCGATTGGGTTGTGCCGGTGTGCGGCAATTTGCTAGTCTGCTTACCTGAGGGCACTGCGAATGATTCGAGCAGCCGAACAAGGGCCAGGCAAACGAGCAGACCAGAGGCGCGCGTGACCACGGCAGACCGGTTCCAGAATTACAGCATCGAGGGGGACGTCTTCGACGAGATGTTTCACGCCGACGGGCGGACGAGGGACGACTGGAAGGCGCTTCGGGAAACGCTCATCGACCTCTCCGCCGAAGAGTTGGCCGCCATCCAGGAAAGGGTGACCCGGTCGTTCTCCAACGAGGGGATCACCTTCACCGTGTACGGGGACGATGAGGCTGACGAGCGCATCATCCCCATCGACTGCGTGCCGCGGCTGCTGGCTGAAGCGGAATGGCGCGAACTGGAAGCCGGCCTGACCCAGCGTCTCAAGGCGCTGAACCTGTTTTTGCAGGACGTGTACGGCGAGTCGCGGGTGACCCGAGACGGGGTGATTCCGGAGGACATGGTGCTGGGCTGCCCGCAATACCGCCTGGAGATGCGGGGTTTCACTCCACCGCAGGGCACCTGGGTAGCGATCTGCGGCACCGACATAGTGCGCACCAACGACGGCTTCCGTGTCCTGGAGGATAACCTGCGGGTGCCCTCGGGCGTGTCCTACATGATCGCCAACCGGAAAGCGGTGAAGGCGAGCCTGCGCCGTCTGTATCGCGCGTCTCGGGTGCTGGAAGTGGAGAATTACGGCCGGCTGCTGCTGGACACCCTGCGGGAACTGGCGCCCGGAGGACAAACCAATCCGACCATCGCCCTGCTGACACCGGGGGTATACAACTCCGCCTTCTACGAGCACATGTTCCTGGCCGGCGAGCTGGGGGCGGAGTTGGTTGAGGGCCGCGACCTGGTGGTCGACGACGGTTTCGTCTGCATGAGGACGACAACGGGACTGCAAAGGGTGGACGTGATCTACCGACGGGTCGATGACGATTTCATTGACCCTACGGTCTTCCGGCCCGACTCGGTCCTGGGCGTGCCGGGTCTCATGGATGCTTACCTGCGGGGCAACGTGGCGCTGGCCAACGCGCCGGGAACGGGGGTTGCCGACGACAAGAGCGTCTACGCTTACGTACCCGACCTGATCCGGTACTATCTGAGCGAGGAACCGCTGTTGCAGAACGTGGAAACCTACCTCTGTCGACGGCCGCAGGAGCTGGAGTACACGCTGGACAACCTGGACAAGCTGGTAGTGAAAAGGGTCGGCGAGTCCGGCGGATACGGGATGCTGGTGGGTCCGCACGCCACGCCTGAAGAACGGGCGGAATATGCGGAGCAAGTTCGCGCCAACCCGGCAGACTTCATCGCCCAACCCACTCTGGCGCTGTCCCGATCACCGTGCCTGATCGAGGGCGTTTTCGAGCCTCGACACGTGGACCTGCGGCCGTTCATCCTGCACGGGGAGATCACCCGGATCGTCCCGGGAGCGTTCTGCCGCGTCGCGCTGAGACGGGGCAGCCTGGTGGTCAATTCCAGCCAGGGCGGCGGCGGCAAGGACGTCTGGGTCCTGGAGGAGTAGCCGGATTGCTGTCTCGAAGCGCGCAGGGACTTTACTGGATGGGCCGCTACCTGGAGCGGGCGGACCACCTTACCCGGATGCTGCAATTGCAGGCGGAAGCTCTGGTCGACCGGCCGACCGGCGAAATTTACTCGGGCTGGCGGCGCATCTATCGCAGCCTTGACCGAGAACCCCCGGCGGGAGGGCTGGAACTGGCGCCGTCTTACGAGAGGGCCACGCCGCAGTTCCAGCGGGCGGATGGCCCGTCGGGTCAGGTCCAGACGCAGCAGCGCATCAGCGACAACTACACCCTGGCGGATTCGTTCACCCTCGCGGACGACCTCACGTTCGAACGCGCCAATCCGAGTTCGGTGTGGAGCTGCTTTGCGTTGGGACGAGAAAACGCGCGACAGATGCGTCATTGCATCAGCGCCGAGATGTGGCGGTCGTTGAACCTGACTTACCTGAAGCTCCAGCGCATCAGGATGCTGGATATATGGCTGGGCTCACCGGAGGGGTTCTACACGGAAACGGTCGAGGACATCGAAACGTTCGTGGGAGTGGCGGCGGCCACCATGTACCGAGACGAAGGTTGGCACTTCATGCAGTTGGGCCGATTCCTCGAACGCTCCCAACTGGCGAGCGGCCTCCTGCTGGCACAACTGGAGGAAGACGAACAACCCTCCGAGCACACGGAGTCTGACTGGACCACGCTGCTCCGTGTCTTTCACGCCCAGGAAGCGTACATGCGCGCTTACAGCGTGGGGATACGGCCGGACCAGGTGCTCAACCTGTTGGTCACCGACCCGCTGCTTCCCAACTCAATGCGCCGTGCTCTGGATACCGTGTCCTCTGAACTGGAGGCTATCGGCACGGGTCCAGACCGCGGATCCACCGAGGCGGCAATCCGAATGTCGGGCCGGCTGCGTTCGCTGGTGCTGTACGAGTGGCCGGACTCCGAGAACTGGCCGCGATTGCTGATCAGGATTGCGGATCTCTGCCGGCAACTGCATGGCCTCGTCAGTGCAGTGTACTTCGACTACTGACCGCGGATATGGCGTAACGCGGCAACCGACGCGCGGCGCATCGGAGTACGTCCCGAGGACAGCGGCAAAGAGTAGTCGGGCCGGGTTTCCGGGGTTTTGGCGCTGTGTTTGTACTGACACTCAAGGCGGCGAATGCTATAATCGCCGTTGCGTTTTCACCAATTCAGGAGATTCGAACTTGCGTCATTACGAACTGGTAACAATTCTGAGCCCGATGCTGAACCAGGACGAAGCATCGGCCAAATGGGACGAAATCAAAACGTTCATCGCCAACCGGGACGGCGAAATCACCTCCGAGCAGATCTGGGGCACCCGCCGGTTGGCGTATCCGATCCGCAAGGGAAATTACAATTTCCTGGAAGGATCGTACCATTTGAGCACCTTCACGGTGGACAACTCCTTCAACCGGGAGTTGGAAAATTACCTGCGGCTGGACGAGCAGGTGCTGCGTTCGCTGATCGTAAATTGCGACGGCCCGTTGCCCGACAAGCCGCCACCAGGACCGCTGACCGCTCCATCCCGTTACATTCCGCCCGGACGGGGCCGACGCCAAGACGGCGGAGGACCGATACCGGAAGGGCAGGGTGGCTTCGGCGACCGCCGGCAGGGCGGGCCTCCGCCGGCTGGCGCCCCCGGCGCGCCGACGGCCCCTCCGGCAGAGGCAGCGCC
>DAOUHZ010000076.1:0-36967 GCA_034428455.1 Dehalococcoidia bacterium | reverse complement strand
ACTGGAATGGACTGGAACCCGACGCCAAGGGACACATCCATCGCTCCATTGCACACTTCACCCTCTGACACTAACTAGCACCAATGGTTTCTAGATTGGCATTGTCATCTATTCGAACAAATGCATCGTCTTGCGCCGCTGGAGCGTTGAGACGTATTGCGTTCACGTACCTGCCGATGAGGCCGGCAGTCATGCTTCGCAGATTGGCGCGCTGTTGCCTATTGCCCTCATAGGGTTCTGGTATCGGGAATGCTCCCAGCAGCTCCTGAAAAGCGTCCCGGCGATCTCATTTTTCGTACGGTACCGTTTGGCCGCTCTTCTGCAAGCTCGTGAACGCGCCTTCCAGGAATTTATCGACCTCGTCGTCATACCTCACCAACCGATCCAGGGGGATTAGCCCTGCGCGGTAGAAGTCCTCAACGTCGTGGATCGCATAGGCAATGTCATCGGCGAAATCCATTAGTTCGGCTTCCGCGCATTTTCGGGTATCGCGTGGCTCCGGGCCTCTGACCCACGCAAACTCGCCAGATTCGGCTCCGTAAGCACCCCACTTTTGCTGACGCCGTTCCGGGAAAGTCTGTCGATACCACGGATATTTAAGGACCGCGTTCAGGGTCGCCCGGCACAAATTGAGCCCCGGAAAATCTGAACTCCTGATGGCCAATTTGGTCAGTACCCGGAACGTTTGCGCGTTTCCCTCAAAGCCATCAAGGACCCCTGCATCTCGCATCAGTTTGTCCAGTTCCCTCTCGGCGGCGTGCCCAAAAGGAGGATGTCCCAAGTCGTGCGCAAGAGCAGCCGCTTCTACGACTTCAGGGTCAAGGCCGCCGATTTCTGCGGCCATTTGGGGTTGCTCCCGCGAGAGTTTCTCGGCTAACCTCCGACCGACTTGAGCAACCTCCTAAGTATGGGTAAGCCGATTGTGGAACGGCTCGCCTTCCCAAGAGGAGACGACCAGTGTAACCCACGCCAGCCTGCGAAAAGCCGACGTGTAAAGTATCCGGTCGCGGTCTCTTTGGAACGGATCCCGTTGGTCGCCTGCTCGGTCAGTGTCGTAGTACCTATCGGAACGGCCATCCCCCTGTAATATGACCATTTCTAAATCGGCACCCGTGGGGCCAGCCGGCGGTCCTCAGTGAGTACAATTGTCCCCTTTCCGATGAGTCGCCAAACAGCTGCCCTGAGGTCGAACTCATCGAGCGAGGTTTCATTCACGATTTCTCCAAGCACCGTTCTGGTGTCCATCGGTTGGCTGGACTCACGGATCTTCTCCGCTATGGCGTTTTCTGCTTGCCGAAGAACGTCTTGGCTCATGGTTCGCACCTCAAATTTAGCAGCCACCAAGCGTGGCAGTTTATAAACACTACGTGGCCTGTTTGCGCTCGCCCTCCTTACGGAATCACCGGTCGGTCGAGTGCGCGGATGACAAAGCCGGAGGTATCTTAGGTCAACGAGCCCGGCGTCACTTTTGGTCAGGAACGTATCATCTGCTGCCACCAGGGTGTTTTGAAGCAGGGATCCTGCGAGCATTACAACTTCTCCGGCGCGTTCCCCCACAACACGACTCCGTCCTGATCGTCCACCTGCTCCAGCAGCCGCCGCACGGTATCGCTCTGCGGCGGCACACCCAACTCGGGCGCAATCTCCGCCAGCGGGACCAGCGCGAAGGCCCGCTGCGCCATGCGCGGATGCGGAATCTGGAGGTCCGGCTCTGCCGAATCGACCACCTCGTCGCCGTAAAGCAGAATGTCAACGTCGATCAGTCGCGGTCCCCAGCGGAACGACGGGGTGCGGCCGACGGTTTCCTCTACCGCCTTGCACACCGCGAGCAGTTCCGCCGGCGCCAGGGTGGTCTCGTAGGCGGCCACCAGGTTGAGGAAGTTCGGCTGATCCGCCACGGCCCACGGCTCCGTTTCGTACACGGACGAGCACACGACACGGATCATCCCCGGCGTCTCGTCCAGCAGCCGCAACGCCTCCGTCAGCGCCGCCATCCGGTCGCCCAGGTTGCCGCCCAGGCACAGGTAGGTTGTTATCGGTTTGGCCAATTCTCCGGCCTCCAGTCGCGTACGATGGCATCCGTCATCCTGGCGACGCGGACCATCTGCTTCACGTCATGCACTCGGACAATATCGGCGCCGCCGGCGATGCTCATGGCGACGGCGGCGGCGGTACCCTCCACCCGGTCGTCTACCGTCAACCGCAACACGCGCCCAATTGTCGACTTTCGCGAGACCCCCAGAAGCATCGGGTAGCCCAGCTCCTGCAGTTCCGGTAGTCGCCGCAGCAACTCCAGGTTGTGGTCGGCGTTCTTCCCGAACCCGATGCCAGGGTCGAGGATCACGTTCTGGTCGGCGATGCCGGCGGCTCGAGCTATTCCTGCGATACGACGCAGACCTGCGATCACGTCGGGTACCAGGTCGTCGTACTGCGCTTCCCGTTGGTTGTGCATCAGGATGGCCGGGACGCCCGCGTCGGCGATGACCCGCGCCATGTTTCCGTCGGCAAGCAGCCCCCACACGTCGTTGACCAGCGACGCCCCGGCCGCAATCGCCCGGCGCGCCACCGGAGCCTTGTAGGTGTCCACACTGACCGGGATCTGCACCCCGCGGCAGATGGCCTCCAACGCCGGCAGCAGCCGTTCCGCCTCCGCCGACGCCGAGACGGGTGTACTGCCCGGCCGCGTCGATTCCGCGCCCACATCCAGCATATCCGCGCCGTCGCTTTCCATTCGCCGCGCCTGATTGACCGCAGCGGTCACATCCCCGGCCAAGCCGTCGCCGGAGAAGGAGTCGGGCGCCAGGTTGATGATGCCCATGACGTAGGTGCGCCGACCCCAAACCAGGGGTTCGCCGCCGGAAACCGACAGGGTCGGAGCGCTGGGAGATGGGTAAGACGGGGAAGCGGTCAAGTCACTCACTGCTGGTCGGGGACGGTGGTTTGCGGGAACCATTATACTGGCCCTGCGAAACAGGCCGCTTGCCGCACAGCAACGTCGTTGGAGGTCCAGGTTGTCCACACGAGAAGAATCCATCACCGACGCGGGTTTGGAGAATCTGCTGCGCCTTCAGGATCAGGCCGCGCTGGGAGGCGGTCAGCGTCGCATCGACCAGCAGCACCAGCGGGGCAAGATGACCGCCCGAGAACGGCTGAACGCCCTCATGGACGATGGCACGTTCACCGAGATCGACCGCTTCGTCACCCACCGCACCACCGACTTCGGGCTGGCCGACCGTACCTTCCTGGGCGACGCGGTGGTCACTGGCTACGGCAACATCGACGGCCGCCAGGTATTCGCCTACGCCCAGGATTTCACCGTCTTTGGCGGTTCGCTTTCCGAGGTGGTGGGACAGAAGATCTGCAAGGTCATGGACCTGGCTGCCAAAACGGGATGTCCGATGATCGGCATCTGCGACTCCGGCGGCGCCCGCATTCAGGAAGGTGCGCTGAGCCTGGCCGCCTACGGCGACATCTTCTTGCGCAACACCATGTATTCCGGCGTGGTGCCGCAGATCTCGGTCATCATGGGCCCCTCCGCTGGCGGCGCAGTCTACTCGCCAGCCATCACCGACTTCATCTTCATGGTACGGGGCACCGGCCAGATGTATATCACCGGCCCGGATGTAGTCCGGGCAGTCACCGGCGAAGACGTGACCCACGAGCAGCTTGGCGGCGCCGACGCCCACGCGGCCCGCAGCGGCGTGGCGCACTTCGTATCCGACTCCGAAGAAGATTGTCTAGAGGAACTGCGCCGGCTGATCTCCTTCCTGCCGTTGAACAACCTGGACGACCCGCCCGGGTATCGCTCCGGCGACCCCGTTGACCGCGCCGACGAAATCCTGCGCGGTATCGTTCCCGACGAGCCGAACCGTCCCTACGACATTCGAGAGATCATCTACCACATCGTCGACGACGAGGATTTCATGGAAGTCCAGGCCGGGTACGCGCCCAACGTGGTCGTGGGTTTCGCCAGGATGGCCGGCCGCACCGTTGGCCTGGTAGGAAACCAGCCGGCGTATCTGGCCGGCGTATTAGACATCAACGCGTCGGCCAAGGCGGCCCGCTTCGTGCGGTTCTGCGACTGCTTCAACGTGCCACTGGTGACGCTGGTTGACGTCCCTGGCTTCATGCCGGGCACGGAGCAGGAGTACGGCGGCATCATCCGCCACGGGGCCAAGCTGATCTACGCCTACGCGGAGGCAACGGTGCCCAAGGTAGCGTTGATCACCCGCAAGGCCTACGGTGGCGCGTACATCGTCATGAGCAGCAAGCACCTGCGCTCGGACGTTAACCTCGCCTGGCCCAGCGCCGAAATCGCCGTCATGGGCCCGGACGGCGCGGTGAACATCATCTACCGTGAGGAGATCAGCAACGCCGAAGATCCCGACGCCCGTCGCGCCGAACTCATCGCCGACTACCAGGAGCGCTTCACCAACCCCTACGTCGCCGCTAACCGCGGGTACCTGGACGACGTGATCGACCCGGCGTCCACCCGCGCCACCGTCATCCGTGCCCTGGAAATGCTGCAAAACAAGCGAGACACCTTGCCGGCCAAGAAACACGGCAACATCCCGCTATAATGATGACATCAGATCACAACGGCCGTACGGGGTGGATCGCCATACCCAGCGTACCGCCCGAACGGGCCGCCCAAGCTTTCGTCGCGTTCTACCTGGCGATATCGGCGGCAATTGCGATCGACGTACTGTTGATTACCCACAATCACCGGCCGGAAACGTGGCAGATCACGTCGGAGATGGTTTTCGATGACGGGAGCCAAATCCTGGCTTGGGCGCTGGCGGCGACTTGGCCGATTATGGAGGCAATGAGAATGGTGATAGCACGAATCATGGAGAAGCGGACGTACCTCAAAGGTCGCGAGGAAGGCATAGAGGAAGGCCGGGAAGAAGGCATCGCGATTGGCGAAGAGCGCAGCAACCAGCGGTGGCGGGAATGGGTTCAGCGCCGGGACCAAGCGGAGGCGCGGGGTGAACCTTTCGACGAACCACCACCGGACATCAGCAGAAGCGATTCCGGCAAGCCTGCTTAGCAACCGCGAAAATCTGTTTCGCCTCATATCGCCTTGGCCGGGAGCAACGAAATGCAGTTCGGCGTCTTCTATCAAATCCCCTGCAGCGAGGGCCAAACTCCCGCCGACCGTTACGCGGACGTGATGGCGCAGGTGCAACTGGCTGACAAACTCGGCTACGACATGGCCTGGCTGGCGGAGCTGCACTTCGCCCGGCGCTTCTCGGTGATGCCCGCGCCCTTGCTCATGGCATCAGCGCTATCACAGACCACCGAAAGGATCATGCTGGGAACCGCGGTCAATCTGCTGCCCCTGCATCACCCGCTGCGCATCGCCGAAGAAGTGGCGACCCTGGACGTCCTGTCGGGTGGTCGGGCTGTGTTCGGAATCGGGCGCGGTTCCAATCCCAACCACTATCGCGGCTACGGCATCCCCATCGAGGAACGCAATGACCGTTTCGTGGAGGGGCTGGATCTGGCTCTGCGTGCCTGGAAGGAGGACGTACTGGACTACGACGGCCAGTACTACCAGGCCGAGGGCATCCGGCTGGAACCCAAGCCGATCCAGCAACCGCACCCGCCGGTGTACATCGCCTCCAACGGAGCCGACACCTTCCCGCTGGTGGGCAGCCTGGGGCACAGCATCCTGGTAACACCGCTGATCATCACCGTGCAGGGCGTCAGCGACGGGCTGGCCCATTACCGCGACACTCTGGCCGAGCACGGCCACGACCAGTCCTCGGTGAAGGTGGTGGTCAACGTGCCGGTGTACGTGGGAGAGACTTCCGAAGCCGCCAAGGCCGAGTTCGCCCCGACGGTGAACAACTACCTGGACACGCTGCGCAGCATGCAGAACAATTCACGCGGATCCAGTCGGGCCGGCCAGCTCACCTACGATGGCATATACGACGAGTTGGGCGCCATCGGCGATCCGCAAAAGGTGACTGAGCGACTGAAGCAGTACCAGGAACTGTACCAACCCCAGGAGATCATGTGCTGGTTCAACATCGGCGGAATGTTGAGCAATGAGGAAGTCGGGCGGTCCATGCGCCTGTTCGCCGAAGAGGTGATGCCGCACTTCCAGGATTGATGATGACTGGCCGGCGAAACGCCGGCGGGCTTTTCGAGCACGGGAGCCAGCAGCGCACCCGGGAAACGGCCCCGCTGGCAGAGCGGATGCGACCTGCCACCTTCGACGAATTCGTCGGGCAGGAACACATCCTTGCTGAAGACCGGGTCCTGCGCCGGGCGATAGAAATCGACCGTGTGCCGTCCATCCTGTTCTGGGGGCCGCCGGGCTCCGGCAAAACCACCCTCGCCAGGCTCATCGCCACTGTCACCCAGTCGCATTTCGAGCCAGTAAGTGCGGTGTCAGCCGGGGTCGCCGACCTGCGCAAGGCGGTTGCCAGCGCCCAGGAACGGCAGGCTCTCTACCAGCAGTCCACGATCCTGTTCGTCGACGAGATCCACCGCTTCAACAAGGCCCAGCAGGACGTGATCCTGCCCCACGTCGAAGACGGGACCGTCACCTTCATCGGCGCCACCACTGAGAACCCATCCTTCGAGGTCAACGCGCCTCTCCTGTCCCGGTGCCGCGTGTTCACCCTCAGCGCTCTGGACGATGCCGCGGTTACCGTCATCATCCAGCGAGGGTTGGACGACGAACGCCGGGGGTTGGCAACCCTGAACCCATATTTGGAGCCCGAGGCGCTGGCCCACCTGGTTAACATTGCCAACGGCGACGCCCGGGTCGCGCTGAATGCCCTGGAGATGGCCGTGGTCGCCGCCGAGCCGGACACGTCAGGCCAACGTTGCGTCACCATGGAGGGCATCGCCGACGCCCTGCAACGCCGCACTCCGCAGTACGACAAGGCCGGCGACAGCCACTACGACACGATTTCTGCTTTTATCAAGTCGGTACGCGGCTCGTCGCCCGACGGCGCGCTCTACTGGCTCGCTCGGATGCTGGAAGCCGGGGAAGACCCCATGTTTATCGCCCGCCGTCTGGTGATCCTGGCCGCCGAGGACATCGGGCTCGCCAACCCCGGGGCATTGCCCGTGGCCGTGGCGGCCCAGCAGGCGGTGCACTTCGTGGGTCTGCCCGAGGGTCGCATCCCCCTAGCGGAGGCAACGGTCTACCTGGCCACCTCACCCAAGAGCAACGCCGCCTACATGGCGCTGGAACGCGCGCTGGACGACGTGCGCGGGCGCCCCCACGAACCGGTGCCGCTGCACTTGCGCAACGCGGTAACCGGACTGATGCGCGGCATGGGATACGGCGCCGGGTACAAGTACAGCCACGACTACGAGGGACATTTCGAGGCGCAGGAGTTCCTGCCGCCGGACCTGTCAGACCGGCAGTACTACGAGCCGTCGGACCAGGGCTCGGAAGCCGCCATTGCCGAACGCTTGCGCCGGTGGTGGGGCGACTCCCGTTAGGGCGGTCACGGAGATGTGTAGACGTGCAGCAGCTGCGACACCGACTGGTTGGGGAGCAGCTTCCGGTCGATGACGGCCCTGACCTGCCACCCGACGAAGGTGTGGTTGGCCAACACCGTAGGCATCAGGGGGTCGGGCACCGTCAGGCGGAACGCCCAATCGGTCTCCTCGTTGGCTCCAAGCAAAGCCGGGCGCTGCAATACCTCGCTGTGTTCAATAACCTGCGTCTGCTTGCTGCCCGAACGTTCCCAGCGCATCAACTCGACCCGCAGCTCGCGCGCCTTGACCACCGACCTGGATTTGACCGACAGGCTGCCAGTCACTGTCCCACCGTTGGCCACGCTCGCTGAGTCCAGGGTCAGGCCAATGGTGACCTTGCGATAGGATCGGCTGGCGGGAATCTCGTCCAGCAATGGCAGGCCGTCCAGTGGGTCGACATCCGACCGGCTGAACACTACCAGTTCCTGCTCGCAGTGGGCCGCGCGACCCCGGGCCAGATTCGCCAGCCATCCGTCACCCGTCGGCAACCAGTCGGCCCGGGTCAGTATCGTCGCCGACAGTTCCCACGAGATGCGCGCGTACTTCCCCTTGACCGTGGGTGGCGCCGTGTCCGGCAATCGCAGGCGCATCGGATAACGTTGCTGCACCCCGCCTTCCATCGCCGCGTCTTCTGCGAATACCTCGTCAATGTGCGCGGGTCCACCGGAGTTCCCACGGCTGCGCCGCCCCGGCAGCATCATCTGAGGCACAGCATCCCGCGCCGAATCGACCCGCACCAGTTCAACCCGCGACAAGCGAAGCACTCCCAATGCCGCCTGGAAGGAAAGGTGAGGGGTTACCAGGACCTCCACGTCCAGAGTATCCCCGGCGTAAAGCGGGCGTGAGTCGATGGCTACGCTGATATCGGCGGTGGGAGATGCGGATTGCCGGAGCATGAGGCATAGACCGGCTCAGTCGTCAACTACCGACGCCAGCCAGCGTCCCGCCGGTCTCAGGAGGCGCGGACCGCCGCGATTGCCTCGTCGGCCGACACGATGTCCGCCTGGCGGTTAAGGATGCGTCCGATCAGAAAGTCATGCACGTCAGGCTCGCTGTCGGCGCAGCAGTCCTCGACGATGTACAGGCGGTAATCCCGGTCGGCGGCGAAGCGTGTGGTGGAGAGCACGACCCCGCTGGTCGCGTAACCGAGCAGGATGATGGTGTCGATATTGTTTCCAGTGAGCGCGACGTCGAGACCGGTACCAAAGAGCGCGTTGACCCGGTGCTTGCCAACCACCACCTCGTCGTCTCGGGGCCGCACGTCGGGGTGGATCAGCGACACCGGATCAAACACTGCTGGCTGGCCCGATGCCTTGCGCGCGCTGAACGTCTTGTTCCGCTCACTGATCTCCGGATACCCGGGCCGGAAGACCGTAGCGCAGTAGCAGACCATCAGCCCGGCCTCACGTGCGGCGGCCTGTAGCTCCACCGTCCGAGCAACTACCCCGCGCTCCACGGCGTGGGGCAGATTGCCCATCGCCTCGGCGTAAAAATCGGCGATGAGCAGCGCGGTAGTATCCCGGTTGATAGTGAAATCCGCCATGCCGTACCTCTAGTTGGCGGTGGCCAAACGGCGCACCGTCCCATTGACCCGCGCCAGCGCCTCGTCCACGTCGGCCGACGAGATGTGCCGGTGCGTGACCATGCGCAGCGATTGCTCGCGGCTATGGCTTACCAGCACGCCGTCCTCACGCAGGGCGGCGATAACCTCCCGAGCCTCACCCAATTTCTCGCGATCAACCTCGAAGATCACGATGTTGGTGTGGATGCTGTCTGGGTCGACGGTCAGGCCATCGATGTCAGCCAGGCCGGCGGCCAGCCGGCGCGCGTTGGCGTGATCGTCGGCCAGCCGCTCCACCATGGTGTCCAGGGCCACCAGTCCGGCCGCGGCCAGCACGCCGGCCTGGCGCATGCCACCACCCACCATCTTCCGCCACTTGCGCGCCCGCGTGATGAACTCCTCGGAGCCGCACAGCACGGAACCCACCGGGCAGGACAGCGCCTTCGAGAGACAGAAACTGACGTCGTCCACATCCTTGGTCAGCTCGGACACCGGCACCTCCAGGGACACCGCGGCGTTGAAGATCCGCGCCCCGTCCAGGTGAACCGCTGCGCCGGCCGCGTGGGCCACTTCAACGACTTCACGGGTGTCCTGAGGGGTCATCACCCCGCCGCTGCACCGGTTGTGCGTATTTTCCAGGCACACCAGCGTGGTGGCCGGCACGTGGATGTTGGAGGCGTCGCGGACGGCGCCCGCCACCGATTCCGCCGAGATGCGACCGTTGGGTTCGTTGGGCACGAGGCGGACCTGGGCGCCGGACAACGCTGTCGGTCCCCCGGACTCGTTCCAGAACATGTGGGCTTCCTGGCCCATGATCATTTCATCGCCGCGACTGCACCAGGTCAGGGCGGCGATCAGGTTGCTCATCGTACCGCTGGCGGTCAGCAGGCCAGCCTCATGCCCCAGCATCTCGGCAGCGCGTTCCTGCAGCGCGTTGATCGAGGGATCCTCCCCGAAAACATCGTCGCCGACCTCAGCATCGGCCATCGCCCGGCGCATCTGGTCGGTGGGGTGGGTAATGGTGTCGCTGCGCAGGTCGATGACTGCCATGAAGCCTCCAAATCAAAACGGAATTCTCGGTTGGCCCAGCGTATGCCGGATCGGCGCCATTCTAGCACAATGGTTGATGGCTCCCGTCGGGTCATCCGTTCCTGTAACCTGCTATCATGTTTCAACATTCAGGTTCAGCACAAATTAGGCCGGAGGCGGCAACATGCGACAGAGCGCGGTCAGTTTCATAGCGAAAGGAATGACCTTCGAGGGCATAATCGCTTTGCCGGACGGCGAGGGGCCGTTCCCGGGCGTGGTGATGTGCCATCCCCATCCGCTCCACGGCGGCAGCATGGACAACAACGTGGTGGTGGCCGTGACCTTCGGCCTGGCGGACGCCGGTATCGCCTCGCTGCGGTTCAACTTCCGTGGCGTGGGCAACAGCCAGGGCGAACACGCCCATGGCGAGAAAGAGCACGAAGAGACCTTGATGGCCATGGAGTTCCTCGGCGCACTGCCCGACGTGGACGACGACCGGATCGGACTCGGCGGCTACTCCTTCAGCACCCGCGTTATCTGCGCGCACAAGCATCTGTACAAGAAGCCTCGGGCCATCGCCCTCGTCGCTCCCTCCCTGGAGGCGATCACCGACAGCCCGCTCCAGAAGGACAAGACGCCACGCATGATTATCACCGGCGACCGTGACCGTCTCGTCAATTCCGACGGCGTTGACGAGCAGCTGGACCAGTTCAATCCTCCGGCGGATTATCACGTTGTTCCCGGCGCAGACCACTTCTGGGTAGGGCAGGAGCGCCAGATGGCGGAAAAGGTGGTGCAGTTCTTCGTGGACCATCTGGCCACGCCCTAGCCCATGTCCCAGCCGCCCATGCCCCGTTCCCGGAAAGATCGCACGCCGATCTATCGGGATTGGACCCTGCTGCAACTGGCGGTGTTGGCCCTGGCCCTGGACCAGCTCACCAAGTTCGTTGTCCGGCAGACCCTGGAATGGCATCATTCCTGGCCGGTGTACGGTTTTTTCCGCTTTACCCACGTACAGAACACCGGCAGCGCCTTCGGCCTGTTTCAGGGCAACAACATCCCGCTCCTGATCGTCTCCCTGGTTGGCGTGGCGGTGCTGGCATACATCTACCACACCCAGCAACGGCCCGGCATCCTGATGCGGGTCAGCATCGCGCTGATGCTGGGCGGTGCGCTGGGGAATCTCGTGGACCGCATCTGGCAGGGTCACGTGACCGACTTTATAGACATCGGACCGTGGCCGGTGTTCAACCTCGCCGACTCCTCAATTGTTGTCGGCTTGGCCATCATGGCTTGGGTGCTGGTGGTGCATCGGGAGCAACCTGCCACCGCGGAACCTGACGTTGCGTCCGCCTACGCCGCCTGCCCCATTTGTGACGGCGCCATGATCAGCCTGCCCAACGGCGCCCGCTGCGCCGACTGCGGCGTTCGCGAGCGTATCCTGGAGTCCAGGGAGTCGGGGCAGTGAGCGCTGGTAAACCCGCATCCGGCGTCGGCGACCTTTACAAGTTCGTCGTCAACGCCCAGTCAGATCGGTCCCGGTTGGACGCCTGGCTGGCCCAGCTGCCAGAGCTTTCCGCCGCCGGCCTTTCCCGCAGCCGCCTGCAAGCCCTGGCGGCCGACGGCCTGGTCACCGTTAACGGAAGTGTCGCCCGCCCCGCCCATAGGGTCCGGCCACGGGATGCCGTAACCGTGTGCGTCCCGCCGGCCCGGTCTCCCGCAGACCTGATCCCGCAGGATATCCCGGTTCCCGCCGTCTACGAGGACGAGCACCTGATCGTGGTGGACAAGCCGGCCGGCCTCGCCGTCCACCCGGGGCCGGGCCACCCCGATGGCACTCTCGTCAACGCCCTGCTGGCGCGATGCCCCGACATCCGCGGCATCGGCGGAGAGTTGCGGCCGGGCATCGTGCATCGGCTCGATCTCGACACCTCCGGCCTGATGGTTGTGGCCAAAACCCAGACCGCCCACCAGCGGCTCACCGAGCAGCTCAAGAACCGCCAGTTCCACAAGGAATATCTTGCTGTCGCCGTGGGCCTGGTAACGCCGGAATCCGGGACCATCGACGCGCCCATCGGCCGAGACCCTCGGCACCGCCAGCGCATGGCAGTGGACGCCGGTGGTCGCGCCGCCCGCACCCATTACGAGACCCTCGAGGAATTGGACGGACACACTCGGCTCAATCTGGTGCTCGAAACTGGTCGCACGCACCAGATCCGTGTGCACTTAGCGTACTTGGGCTACCCACTGCTGGGTGACATGGTGTACGGGAAAGCCCACCCACTGATCGGCCGGCAGTTCCTGCACGCGGCTCGGCTCGGTTTCCACCATCCGGTGACGGGCGCATGGATGCAGCACTCGTCCGATCTCCCTGCGGACCTGGCCTCCGTGCTGGACACGCTACGAGCGCGGTCAGCGAACAATCATTAGACCCCATGTTTGGCTTTCCCGATGGTGCGCTATAATTTTGATAGCATCCGTCACGACCCCTCAAACTCCTTACCACAGGCGACCCGAACATGAGCACTGGCACACCTCCAAGCCACGGCGAAATCCCCTCCGATTTCATCCGCTCCATCATCAACGAGGACCAGGCCGCCGGCGCCTATGACGGCCGCGTGGTGACCCGCTTCCCGCCCGAGCCCAACGGCTATTTGCACATCGGCCACGCCAAGTCGATTTGCCTGAACTTCGGCGTCGGCGAGCAGTACCAGGGCGCACGCTGCCACATGCGGTTCGACGACACCAACCCGACCCGGGAGGACATCGAGTACGTTGAATCGATCCTCGCCGACGTGAAATGGCTGGGGTTTGATTGGGGCGACAACCTCTTCTACGCCTCCGACTATTTCGAGCAGCTCTACGACTACGCCGAGCAACTCATCCGCGACGGCAACGCCTACGTGGACAGCCTCACCGCCGATGAGATCAGAGACTTCCGCGGCACCCTCACCGAGCCGGGCCGGGAAAGCCCCGACCGCAATCGCCCGCTCGAGGAGAGTCTGAACCTCTTCCGACGGATGCGCGCCGGCGAGTTCACGGATGGCGAGTACGTCCTGCGCGCTAAAATCGACATGGCGTCGCCCAACCTCAATATGCGGGATCCGGTCCTCTATCGCATTCGCCACGCGGAGCACCATCGCACCGGCGATGACTGGTGCATCTACCCCATGTACGACTACGCCCACTCCCTGTCCGATTCCATCGAGGCGATCACCCACTCCCTGTGCACGCTGGAGTTCGAGGATCACCGGCCTCTGTACGACTGGTGTCAGGAGGCGCTGGGCATCTATCGCAGCCGCCAGATCGAGTTCGCCAGGCTCAACCTCACCCACACGGTCATGAGCAAGCGACGCCTGCGGCAACTGGTGGAAGAAGGCCACGTTGCCGGTTGGGACGATCCCCGCATGCCCACCCTGAGCGCCCTCCGTCGCCGGGGATACACGCCCGAATCGATCCGCGACATGTGCGAGCGGGTTGGCGTCGCCCGGCGCAACAGCATGACCGAACTCGCGCTGCTGGAACACTGCCTGCGCGAGGACCTCAACCGCCGGGCTCCCAGGCGCATGGCCGTGCTGCACCCGCTCAAGGTGGTGATCACCAATTACCCCGAAGGCGACAGCGAAGAGTTCGAGGCCATCAACAACCCCGAAGACGAATCAATGGGGACGCGGCAGGTTCCTTTTGGACGCGAGGTGTACATCGAGCGTGACGACTTCATGGAAGACCCACCGCGACGGTTCTACCGCCTGGCCCCCGGCCGCGAGGTTCGCCTGCGCTACGCCTGCCTCATCACCTGCACCGACGTCGTGAAGGATACGCAGGGCGAGATCATCGAAGTGCATTGCACCTACGATCCCGAAAGTCGCGGCGGCAACGCGCCCGACGGACGCAGAGTCCAGGGCACCATCCATTGGGTTTCTGCCGCCCACGCCGCGCCGCTGGAGATCCGCCTCTACGACAACCTGTTCACCGAATCCGATCCTGCCGGAAGCGACACCGATTTCCTGGACCTGATCAACCACGACTCGCTGGAAAAGGTCACCGCCATGGGCGAGCCGGCGCTGGCGGCGGCGCAGGCGGGTGATCGGTTCCAGTTCGAGCGATTGGGCTACTTCTGCGCCGATACCGATTCCCAGCCCGGCGCGCCGGTGTTCAACCGCACCACCACCCTCCGCGACACCTGGGCGCGCATCAGCCAACGAGGCGGTTAGATCAACCGTTGGCAACGGCCCGTACCGCAACGCCAAGCCGCCGGCATTTGAGAAAACCAATCCGTCCCGGTCGCCGCTGAACCGCCGGGACGCAAATTCGAGGAGGCCAACTACCGTGTCCGCGCCCGTTCGCGTTCGCTACGCGCCCAGTCCCACCGGCAACCCGCACATCGGCAACATCCGCACTGCCATGTTCAACTGGCTGTTCGCCCGTCGCAACGGCGGCCAGTTCGTGGTGCGCGTGGAGGACACCGACCAGGGTCGCATCACCGAGGGCGCGGTGGATCATATTCTGGACGGGCTGGAATGGCTCGGCATCGACTGGGACGAAGGCCCGCGAGTGGGCGGCCCCTACGGACCATACTTCCAGTCCGAAAGGCTCGAACGTTACCACGAAGCGGCTGAACGTCTGATCGCTTCCGGCAACGCGTACCGCTGCTACTGCCCGCCGGAACGAGTGGCGGAGCTGCGCAAGGAACAGGCCCGCAACAAGCAGCGACAGGGCTACGACAGCCACTGCCGGTACCTCTCCGACGACCAACGACGGATTAAAGAGGCGGCAGGCGTCCCGTCCGTCCTGCGCTTCGCCATGCCCCAGACCGGCATGACATCCGTAGAGGACACCATCCGGGGTCACGTCGAATGGCAGAACGACCTGACCGACGATTTCGTCCTGGTCAAGACCGACGGCTTCCCCACCTACCACATGGCGGTGGTGGTGGATGACAACGCCATGGAAATCTCCCACGTGCTCCGGGCCGAAGAATGGCTGCCCAGTACGCCGCGCCACGTCCAGCTGTTCCGCGCGCTGGACCTGCCCATGCCCACCTTCGGACACCTGCCCATGATCCTGGGCTCGGACCGGGCCAAGCTTTCCAAACGGCACGGCGCTACGTCCCTCATGGAATACCGGGACGACGGCTTCCTCCCCGAGGCGCTGATCAACTTTATGGCCCTTCTCGGATGGTCGCTGGACGGCGAAACCGAGGTCATGACCACCGACACCATACGGGACAACTTCACCCTGGAACGGGTGGGCAAGCCGGCCGCGATCTTCGACCTGGACAAGCTCCAGTGGATGAACGGCGTTTACATCCGTCAAACTGACGACACCGACCTGGCCGACCGCATCCTGCCCTTCCTGGAGCGCGAATATCCCGCGACCCTATTGCCCATCGATCGCGATTACCTGCTGCGGATCGTCCCGCTGGTGCAGGAACGGCTGAAGACCCTGGCGGACGCCCCGGACATGCTCTCCTACTTCTTCGAGGAGACCCTGGAATATGACCCCGCCAGCGTAGTACAGCGCGGCATGGATGTCCCGGGAACCCACGTCGCGATCGTCCGGGCCGGCTCCGACCTGGCATCGGTGCCGGACGCCGAATTTCAACATGAAAACCTTGAAAATATTCTCAGGGCCAGCGGCAAGGATCTCGAATTGTCGGGACGACAGTTCTTCGGCGCGCTCCGGTCGGCAATCACCGGCCGCACGGCAACCCCTCCGCTGTTCGAGATGATGGAAGTGATGGGACGGGAACGCGTCCTGCACCGGCTGGAAGCGGCAGCAGAGAAGTTGTCCGCGCTCTAGTCCGGCCCGGCATCCGGCATGGGCTGGCCGCAGTGAGGGCAAACCTCTCCGCTCGACGGATGCCCCGGCTTGTTGCCATCCTCAGCGTCTCCGGTACCGGCCTCCAGCATTCCGGCGCTGATGATCCCGGCCGGCAACGCGAACAATCCGATGCCCAGCAGCGCAATGACCGCGGCCAGCAAACGTCCCGCTACGGTTACCGGCACCGCATCGCCATAGCCCACCGTGGTCAGTGTCACCACGCCCCACCACATCGCAACCGGTATGCTGGTGAACACCTGCGGCTCGGCATCCTTTTCGGCGAAGTACATCAGCGAAGCCGCTATCACCAGGACCACCAGCAATCCGGCCACCGTGGCCAGGAGTTGGCTTCCTTTCTGACGCAATACCACGGCCAGCCGGCGTCCGCCGGGGAAGTATCTCGCCAGCTTCACGGTGCGGGTCAGCAGCCGGGCCGCCAGCAGGAAGGACAGGCTGGGACCGCTGCCGGCGATTAGCAGGATCGTCACCGACGCCAACGATGGCGCCAGGGCTGCCGCGTCGATGACGGCCACCGGCGAACGGACGTATCGCCATCTCTGACGCCACGCTGGCCCGTCCGGATCCGCTTCCGGCGCCGACCACAGTCTCAGCGCGTACTCCACCAGGAACACCGCCACGGTGATGTGCTCGATGACGTGGAACCAGAGATCATGGGCATCCCGGAAGTGGGGAACCGTCCACAGTATGAGCGCGGTCGAGTTGATGGCGATCACCGTCACCAACGCGACCTCAACCAGAAATGATGCCTTTTCCTGGCTCTGGCCTAATCTGCGGGCTTGTTGACGGGTCTGGGTATCCAGCAGGTCGAACACCCGACGGCGCAAAGTCGGGGATGGAGTGTCTCGGATTGGGGTGGGTGTGTTCACGGGAATTTGCTGGCCCCTGCGGTTTGCGAAGCAGCCGGATCGGCCGCTGTCTTATATTCAAGCCCGGCAAGAATCAGGGAAACGGGTCCGGCCGCGCCGGGCAAACATAACATCACCGAGCCGGCCGCCGCCACCGTCGTCGGTCTGCCCCGCCCTTCACCATAATTTCGAAAATCAATCAAAATTATTCGCTTTTTTGGGTTGACACCAATGAACCGGAAGGTTGTAAAGTAATGGCCATGGTACCGACCGTAGGCACAGTCGGATTGACTTGTGGAATGGCCGCATAAGGCCAAATTCCCTGAACCTCTTCCGTGCGGAGACATAAACACGGGTGGACGTGGACGCGGTGATTTGGGGACGGGCGGCGATACTAATGCAGATTTCAGGAGCCTTTGTGAGATGACGGTAAGCGCTGCAAAAATTATCAGCGACGGGGTGTTCAAGGTCGACGGCGGATCGAGTTTCGGATCCATACCCAAAATGATGTGGGAGAACCTGGTATCCACGGATCGCAAAAATCGGGTGACCATGGGTCTGAATTGCCTGTTGATCGAGTGCGCGGGCAAGAAAATCATCGTGGACACCGGCGTGGGCCCCAAGGATAATTATCGCGACAAGGAAATGTACGGCCTTGTCCCCAGCCGGCTCATGCGGAGCCTGAAAGGGCTCGGTTTGGGCCCCCGGGACATCAACGCTGTTGTGCTCTCCCACCTCCACTTCAGCCACGCCGGCGGCTCAACCCGCATGGACCGCCTGGGCGATATGGTTCCTTCCTTCCCCAACGCCACATATTACGTCCAGCGCGCCAGTTGGGAGGACGCTCACAACCCCTCGTTGCGCAACACCGAGGCGTTCCGGGTGGAAGACTTCTCCCCCATCGCCGACCGCGGGCAATTGGAACTGCTGGATGGGGACACCGAGCTGTTCCCCGGCCTCAGCCTGATAGTCACGGACGGCCACTGCCTGGGACACCAGATACCCGTGTTCACCTACGGCGGCGAGCGGGTGGTATACCTCGGGGACCTCGTCCCTACTCCCCATCACTTGGGCCTGACCATCATATCGTCCTTCGACTACGAGCCCGAGACCACGCTGGATCAGAAGCGCATCATCCTGGCCGAAGCCGAACGCCAGGGACACCTCCTCGTGTTCTCTCACGGCCACGAGACCCGCGCCGGCTACCTGGAGCGCCGGCATGACATGAGCTACCTGCGTCCCGTGGAGTTTTAGTCCCGCATTCCGGCAACCGTCACGCGCTGGAATGCAGCCGCCCTGGCGAGGCGCGCCCCCAGCGCTGCCCAGCGCGAAACGGATCCGTTTACCTCGACCCGGTCGAGTAGGGCGTGTCACCCAATGGATGATCGGCCCACTTGCCGGCTTCCACCGAAGCCAGGAAGTCAGACACCAGCCGGTTGAAAAGTTCCGGCTCCTCCAGGTTGATGGCGTGGCCGCACTGGGGCAGGACCGCCAGCCCGCTGCGGGGAATCTCCCGTTTTATCATGATAGACGGCTCCACGCAGGGGTCGTCCTCGTCGCCGATCATTATCAGCGTGGGCACTTGGCACTGGTTCATCTGGGGGATCAGCTGGTCGATGGTCGGCCGGCGCAGCTGCACGCCTCGGAAGGTGTAGGCAGATCCCCGGGCGTTGTGCCCGAACAGCAGCCGCATGAATTCCTCGTATCCACGGGGGTCCTTGCGCTGGAGTTGCACCCGGGTTGGCCCGCTGCCATAGTCCTTCATCACCGGGGGAGTGCCCTCGGCCAGCAGTCGGGCGGCCATGGCCTCCCCGCCAGAGCGAAAAGCCTCGTTGTGCGTCGTTCCGGACCCAGCCGACGCCACGATGATGGCCTTGCACCTCTCCGGGTATCGCAGGGCGAAATTCAGGGCCACGTTGCCGCCCATGGACAGCCCGCCGATATACGCCTGCTCGAGCCCCAGGTGGTCCATGAGCCGTCGCAGGTCTTCTATGGTGATGTCCTGGGAGTACGCTTCGGGGTCGTTGGGCACGTCCGACGGCGGGTATCCCCGATCATTGTAGGTGATCACGCGGTAACGGTGGCTGAAGTAGCGCACCTGCTGCTCCCAGCTCTCGTAGGAGCCGGCAAACTCGTGGCTCCAGATGAGCGGGAACCCATCGCCGGTGGACTGGTAGAAAATGCGAACGCCGTCAGAATCGAAAGTGGGCATCGATACACTCCGGATTAAATGAAAAATCGGTCCTCGGGAATTTGGAAGGAATTACGGTTGGTCCCGGAACAGTTGCCAGACCGGAACGGAGAAACCGGGCAGCAAGTCGCCGCCGTCCAAGTCGTCATGTTCGTTGAGGATCTGGGGTGGTTGACCAGGCCGATATCTGGTTACGGTGGTGGTTTCGGGATCTCCCACCCATACCAAGCGCGTACCGAAATGCAACCACATTGCAGCCCGCTCATCCATATCGGCGCGCGTTTCGTCCGGAGATCTGATTTCCACCGCCAGATCGGGTGACTGCACAGGATAGCCGCTGGTCATTTCG
This sequence comes from Dehalococcoidia bacterium, assembly GCA_034428455.1. Taxonomy (GTDB): domain Bacteria; phylum Chloroflexota; class Dehalococcoidia; order Lucifugimonadales; family UBA3495; genus Bin87. The sequence goes on along the minus strand of DAOUHZ010000076.1, from coordinate 17,642 downwards.
CCAACGTTTTCGGGAGCGAGCCATCCAATATCAGGCGCGCGCACTGTATCAGGGTTGGATTCCAGTTGAAATCCGGCACGCCCTGTCACGCGGCCGAAGTCATTATCGTCTGCGTATCTGTGCAACGCGAAGCCGAAATGTGCTGACGCCCTTCCATGAGAGTCAACATGGGGCGGCAACGGTTCCGTCAGCGCGCCGCGCACCAACTCATACCGCAAGTCATCCCGGGGCATCATCAGCAACTGGTCGGCAGTGATCAGTTTCGTCGTGGTCATATCGCACCTTCCTACCGATGTCGCCGGAACAGCCGCCAAACCGGCACGCTGAACCCGGGCAGCAGGTCGCCGCCGTCCAGCACGTCTTCCTCGGTGAGAATTTCCGGCGGCTGGCCGGGCCGGTAGCGAGTGATGCTGATGGGGTCCGGGTTTGCTACCCACACTTCCCGGCTGCCGAAACTCAACCACATCGCCGCTTTCTCCGCCAGGTCCTGCCCCGGAGACACCACCTCAACCACCAGATCGGGCGCCAAGTTCGGGAAGCCTTGCGTTCCCTCCGGTATGCGTCCCGGCGTAATCCAGGCTACATCCGGCGCGCGCACGGTGTCAGGGGCAAACTCCAGCCGGTAGCCCGGCTCACCGGCTCTGGTCTCTCCATAATCATTGTCATCGGAATAGTTGGTCAGGACGGTGGTAATCCTGCTTACCGCGATGGCGTGGGGGTCTCCGGTAGCCACTCTTTCGATTAACACTCCTCGGACGAGTTCGTGCCGCTTGCCCTGGCCGTTTTCGGCCATCAAAAGCAATTCATCAGCCGTCATCAATTTCCGTGCGGTAGTCATGTTGCACCAGCCTGCCGGATTCGTCCGTTTTCGGCATTGTAGCATCAAAGGCCCCTCTCCCTGGCGGAAGAGGGGCCACGCTGCTCAGCTGTCAGTGTTGCCTACTCGTTTGGCGTCAGCGCCAGCGATCGGATCTCGCCGAACTCCTTTTGCAGCTTGTCCCAGGTGTCGCCGCCGTCGGTGCTGACGTACACGTAGCCGTAGATGCTGGCGGCCACCATCACGTCGTCAACGTGGGGGCTGGCGGCGAACCAGTACACCACCGAATTGGGCGTCGCCGACAGCTGCGGAGCGTCCCAGGACGCGCCGGCGTCACGAGTGCGGCGGATGGTTCCGGTGATCCCCGGGATCGAGTCGCCGTTGCCGACAAACATGGTGCTGGGGTTGTCGGGCTTGATGACCATGCCGCGGCAATAGGAGCGGACATCCTCGGCGTGGAAGCGCGGGAACTCGTGCAGTTCCCAGCTCTCGCCCTCGTCGTTGCTGGTGGAGATGCCGAACGGCGTGGTGCAGTAGATCGCCGAGTCAGGGCCGGGCTTCAGGGCCATGCCGTGAATGTCCCCGTGGAAGGGGTCGGGACCCAGGTCGGGCAGGCGCGTCCAGTTATCGCCGCCGTCCAGGCTGCGATACACGCCGTCGACCTCGATGCCGGCCCACACCGTCCGGGTGTCGCGCGGGTCTACGATGATGTTGGTGGTGCGGGGGATGCCGATGGGGCAGGGCATCCGGACGCCCAGGTCCAGCGACTCCCAGCTCTGGCCGCCGTCCCGGGACCGGAAGGCGTTGGGCCGCGTGCCCACGAACACGGTGTCGGAGTCGTCGGGGTCGACGCCCACGGACCAGATCTGCAAGTCGTCCATGGGCGACTCGAGGTAGCTCCAGGTGAAGCCGTTGTCGTCGGATCGGAACAGGCCGCCGTCGGTGCCGGCGTAGATGCGACTCCGATTGCTGGGGTCGGTGGCCAGCGCGCGCACGTTGCACTCGCTGGGCATGGGGTCGCGGATGCGGTTCCAGGATTCGCCGCCGTCGGGGCTCACGGAGAGGCCGCCGCCCACGGTGCCGACGCTGATGGTGTAGTTTCCGGCCATGATTACCTCCTCAACTGCGCAAAAAGCGTAACGTGGGATGCCAGACAGGCGGCAACTCGCCGCCGGCCGAATGATAGCACAACCGGCGCGTGTTACCGCGCCGGCAGTTCCGTGTCAGTCGGGATGGACCCCAGTTAAAGGCAATCTGTCACCGAGCCACCCGACCCTAGAAGTTGGGCCGGTCGTTGCTGTCCGGCAGGTCGTAGTTGGGGCTGTCGATGGAACCGTAATTCGGGCGCACGTTCATCTCCCGCAACCGGCGGACCCGCTCCTCGATGGGCGGATGCGTCGAGAAGAGCCGCGCCATGGATCGGCCGCTCAGCGGGTTCACGATGAACAAGTGGGAAGCCGCCTCGTTCACCTTCATGGGCCGGATTTCGCTGCCCATCTCCAGCTTTTCCAGCGCGCGCGCCAGGGCCTCGGGGTTGCCGCAATTGTGCGCGCCCGTCTGGTCCGCCTGGAACTCCCGCGCCCGGGAGATGGCCATGCGGATGATGGTGGCCGCGATGGGCATGATGATGGCGATGATCATCAGGGTCAGGAAGTTGCCGCCACCGCCCTCGTCGTCGTCGCTGTGGCCGCCGAAGCTGCTGAAAATGGCGGCGAACTGCGCCATGAACGCCAGCATCGTGATCGCGCCGGCGATGGTGGCGACCACGGTCATGATCAGCGTGTCCCGGTTGCCCACGTGAGCCATCTCATGGGCCATGACGCCGGCCAATTCTTCCCGCGTGAGGATCCGTCGTATGCCGGTGGTCACGGCGACGGCGGCGTTCCGGGGATTGCGGCCGGTGGCGAAGGCGTTTGGCGATGGGTCGTCGATCTCGTACACCTTGGGCATGGGCATGTTGGCCAGGCGAGCCTGCTCGGCCACCAGTTGGTACAGCTGGGGGTCTTCGTCTGCGGTAATCGGCCGGGCGTGGGCCATGCTCAGCGCGATCTTGTCGCTGAACCAGTAAGCCCCGAAGTTCATCGCCAGCGCAAACACCAGCGCGATAATGATGCCAACCTGCCCCCCCAGCGCGCCGCCAATCAGCAGCAGCAGCCCGGTGAGAACCATCAGGAGGAAGAACGTCTTGACGTGGTTCATTGCCTTCTCTCCAGCAAACGGACGTGAACGGTGAAATACGGTTTCATTCTACCATCGGGCAAATGCTACAATCGACATCAGGATGGGGAGACCGCATGTGGGTGGTCACCAAAAAGACGCTGCGCGAATTCTGGGAGCGGTACCCTGACGCCCGGCGACCGTTGCTTGACTGGTATCAGGCAGTTGAACGGGCGGATTGGAACGCTCCCCACCAAGTAACAGCGAGGTTTGCCAGCGCGAGTATTCTTCGCAACGACCGGGTGGTGTTCAACATCAAGGGCAACACGTACCGGCTGGTAGTCCACGTCCGCTACCAGCATCATAAGATCTATATCCGGTTTATCGGCACCCACGTTGAATACGACAGCATCAACGCTGAGGAGGTTTAGGCATGTCGGAAATCACACAGATAAAAACCGAATCAGACTACGAAACCGCATTGGCTCGAATCGATGAACTGATACATTCGGCCCCCGGTAGCCCGGGTGATGCCGAGCTCAACCGTATATCCGACCTGGTCATAGAGTACGAGGACGAGCATTACCCAATGGAAGACCCGTATCCCAGCTCATTCATCGAATTTCTGATTGACCAGCAGATGGTGTCTCGTGAACGTATGGAGGCCCTAGCCGGCGGAAGCGACCGGCTGGACGCGATGATGGCAGAGCAAATGACGATCACCGCGGAAGTCGCCCAGGTTTTGCATGAGTACTCCGGTTTGCCCATGGAGTACCTTATGGCCGACCCTAAGCCGTCGCAAGTCACCGCCGCATCAGATTGATGCGCCCCGCCAACGACCGACCGGCTGCCCACTGTTTCCTGTGCAGCAGCCGGCCGCTTCTATATTTGCCGGCTGTAATCCGCTTCCAGGATGGCGCACGGTCCCGGAAGATGACGCCGGAGCTTGCGTTGCGGATTGCGTCAGCTCAATAATGGCCGTGCCATGACAGATCGAGGAATGCAACATGCAGACCATAACATCTCAATGGGCGATCACTTTTGACCAATTCGCTGCCTCAATTAGGGAGTCGGCGATCATCGCCGCTCCATACATCACCAGACCAGGGTTAATTCGGCTGGTAAAGGGATTGAGATTTCGACGACGGGTCAAACTCGATGTGCTCACAGCTTTGGAGGAACGTAGCCTGGAGGACGGCGTTGTGGATAGCGGCGCATTGCATTGGTTGTGCACACAGGTTCCAGGGACGACCGTGCGGCACTTGCGTCACCTCCACGCCAAAGCTTACGTTGCCGATGAGCATACTGCCATTGTCACTTCCTCAAATCTCACCAATGGTGGCCTGTTTTGGAACCATGAACTCGGTATTGCCATCTCTGACCCGGATGCGGTCAAAGACATCGCAGACGATTTGAGAGAGTACGGCAATTTAGGGGTAATCGTTCCATGCGATGAATTGCCCAACATCGACAGCATGGCCGACAAAGCGAGACGGCTCAAAGAAGCGGCTGATGACGCCGCTTCGGCTCAGGCCAAAGAAGCCTACCGTGACGCATTGAAGGATATAAGCCGACATTTGGCCGATTTGGGAACCAGCGGTGATGAGTTTGTTGTTGATCCGAAGGCTTCCATAAATGCGCAACTTTGCGACGCTATCCGGTATGTATTGCGTCACAACGGCCCGATGAGCACTCGGGACATGAACCCGCTGGTACAGGCATTAAAGCCTGAGCTATGTGATGACAACGACGATTTAGTCATCAAGGGCGTCTCTTACGGACGCAATTGGAAGCATAAAGTGCGTAACGCCCAGACGGTACTCAAGAGAGCAGGTATCGTTGAAAATGAAGAAGGCGTCCGTAATGGCCTATGGTGGCTAACCTGACGACGGAGAACGAACGATGACACAGCGAAACATTACTGGTGTGTTGGTGGACATCATCAAGTACGATTACTTTAGGCCGGACCATGAGAGCCAAGGCGCAGTGTTCGGTTTTACTCACAGCCGGGAAGTGAACGGACTCTGCCGCGATATGCTTCCCCCACATACTGTCACTCCGGTCAATAAATTTGCGCTAGAGGAAGCTCTGCACAGATACTTGGAAAGGCGAGGGATAAGCGCGGATGATGAGGCCAAAATTCGCGCTTGGCTCGCCCAAATGCCCAACCACATCGCCATCATCGAGCGTGAGCCATAACTTGAGCGCCATTGATGGCGATTTGTGCCGAAATCGCTCAGGTTCTCCGACAGGAAACGGCGATGACAAGCAGAGCGGCAACGATCACCCCCTGACACTCTCCGGCATTCCCAATCGGTCGATTAAGCTCACTGTGTTATCTTTGAGCCGGGAGGCGCGGTTATGCTGGCTGGTTTGGCGTCGGAGAACTGGATTGGGCTGCCTGATGGTTTGCCGGAAAGCAGCCGTTATTTTGAGGTGTCCCGCGAGAACGGGCGCATCGTGCTGACGCCGGTGTGCCTGACTGACCCGGAGACGGCGCGAGATTGGGCGCCGGAACTGGTGAAGACGGCGTATTCCTGGCTGGAGCAGGCCCAACGGGAATTTGAAGCCGAGCGCGACCTGGCGGAAGGCCGATGCCTGTGGGAAGCGGTGCGGGCTGCCATCACCGCAGCGGGCGTTACGAAGGGGGCGCCCGTGGATCGTGACCAAGAGATGTTCGACTTTATAGTGGGACTGGACCGGGAAGATGGCGACAACCATAAGCACCTGGTCAAGTTCGGCGTAGCTCAATCCTTGCGGGACCAGGTTAGCGGCCCCGACCCGAGGGGAGCCACCTGGGATTCCCTTGATTTCGACACCGCGCGGCGCGCTGCAAAGGAATTGGTTGATTATCTTGCCGGACTCGTGACCACTGGCAAATGACCCAAAATGGATCAGCTCGAACACGTTGAACTCGCCCGCGCCTACATCTCTGCTTCGGTACGATTGGAAGTTGACGGCATCCACCAGTTGGCCGCCGAAGCTGTCTGGGGGGCGGTAAATCTTGCCATCGAAGCCTGTCGGCACGCTCAGCGGTTGGGTCACGGCAACTTCACGGCAAAGCGGCTCTTCATACACGAACTGGCCGCAGTTGATACCGGCCAACCCGCTCTGGCATATTCGCTGCATCAGGCGCAAATACGCCTTCATAACCACTTCTACACTAATCGGCTATCGGCGGAGCAGGCATCGGAATGGCTGACATTTGGCCGGGCTTTCGTTGATCGGCTCATCCGAATTGCGGAATTACCCGGCAACCAGGCAGGCACATCATGACCACCAACCCCAACGAACACCGCACCCTCTCCGGCCTCCCCATCGAACCGCTCTACACGCCGGACGGCTTAACCGCTAGCGGACACGACCCGGCGGAGGACCTGGGCAACCCCGGCCAGTTCCCCTTCACCCGCGGCGCCTACCCGACCATGTACCGCGGCCGGCTGTGGACCCGACGGCAGATCGCCGGCTTCGGCACCGCCCGCGCCACCAACGAGCGCTACCGCTTCCTGCTGGCCCACGGCCAGACCGGCCTCAGCACCGACTTCGACCACCCGACTCTCACCGGATATGACTCCGACCACGAGCTGGCCGAGGGCGAGGTGGGTCGCCTGGGCGTCGCCATCGACACCTCCGCCGACATGGGCGAGCTTTTCGACGGCATTCCCCTGGAACAGGCCAGCGTGTCCCTCACCATCAACCATCCCGCCATCGTGCTGCTGGCGATGTTCCTGCACAACGCGGAGCGGCGGGGCACTCCCTGGTCGGCGCTGCGGGGAACCGTCCAGAACGACTCCCTCAAGGAGTTCCACGGCCAGAAGACCTTCGCCCTGCCGCCGGCTCCGGCCCTGCGTCTCACCACCGACGTCGTCGAGTTCTGCACCAGGCACGTGCCGAACTGGTACACCATCTCCATCAGCGGCTACCACACCCGCGAGGCCGGCTCCGACGCCGTGCAGGAACTCGCGTTCACCGTCGCCCAGGGCATGGCCTACGTGGAGTCCGCGATGCGGCGCGGATTAGCCGTCGACGAATTCGCCCCCCGCCTGTCCCACTTCTTCGGCGTCCACAACGACTTCTTCGAGGAGATCGCCAAGTTCCGCGCCGCCCGCCGGATGTGGGCGCGGCTGATGCGCGACCGCTACGGCGCCACCCGGCCCGAGTCCATGCGTATGCGCTTCCACACCCAGACCCTGGGTTCCACGCTGGTGCGGCAGGACCCGCTGAACAACATCCTGCGGGGTGGTCTCCAGGCCCTTGCCGCCGTCCTGGGCGGCACCCAATCGCTCCACGTCAGCGGCTACGACGAAGCCTACGACATACCCTCCGAGGAGGCCATGCGCATCTCCCTGGCCACGCAGATGATCCTCGCCCACGAGTCGGGCGTCGCTGCCACTCCCGACCCCCTGGGCGGCTCAGCCTATCTGGAGACGCTGACCAACCAGCTGGAAGAGGCGGCCCTGGCCTACATCCAGCGCATCGACGGCATGGGCAACGGCAGCATGTTGGACGGAATGCTGGAGGCCATCGGCAGCGGGTACATCGAAAGCGAGATCGCCCAGGCCTCCTACCGCTACCAGCAGCGGGTCGAATCGGGCGACTACACCATCGTCGGCGTCAACGACGAGTACCGCGACGACGCCACCAATGCCGGTTCCCTGGAGCTCTTCGAGTTCGACTGCGCCGAGGAGGAACGGCAAATCGAACGCCTGACCACCATCCGCCAGACCCGCAGCGAAGCCGACGCCGCGGCCGGCCTGCGCGACATCATCAAGACGGCCCGCGCCGACGGCAACCTGATGCCGCCGATCCTCTCAGCCGTCGCTGCCGGCGTCACCGAGGGCGAGATCATGGGCGCCCTCCGCGACCAATGGGGCGAGTACATCGACCCGGGGGTGTTTTAGCCGCATATCGTATAATGGCTTTATGAGCGTTTTGCACGGCATGGACAACGATCAATTGAGTTTCAAATTGGCACGGATGGCCAGTTGCTTGGAACGACTGCTCGTACCCGATTTCCCGGCCACCGACCTTCACTGGTTGATACACCGGGCCTTGGGCACCGACGACCGCATTCAAGGCAGCGAGGTGTTGCCTCCGACCAAGTTTCGCACTGAAGACGAGGCCAACACGGTGTGGGAACGCGTGGCGATAGAGTTGGACGAGAGAGGCACAGGCCCTAGCAACGTGCGGGCAGACGTTGATGCGATTTTCGAAGAACTGGCGCTCAACGCGGCTCAGCACTCCCAGGCTCAGGAGATGTGTTACTGTCTAGTCGAGGTGGACGGCCAACACAGGCAACGCGCGCTACGAAGATCCGACGGTGAATTGCTGTACGTGGTAGGGCTGTCCGATGGCGGAATAGGAATCCCAAACTCCCTACGGAAAAATCCTTTGTACTCAAATATTGCCAGCGACAAGGACGCTATCCTGCGCGCCACAGACATGGATGTGACGGGAACCGACGAGGAGCGCGGAGCTGGTCTGTACCACGTAATGGAAAGGGTCAGGGCTTACAGCGGTGAGCTTCTAATAATCTCGGGTTATGGCTTTTTGAGGGTCTCGGTAGGCAGCGACCCAATGATCGACAACTTGAACGAAGACGGCAACCTGTACCATTACGGGACTGCCGTCCTTGCCGCACTCCCTGTACCCGCATTGGAGTCAAGATGATGATGGCCGTAGATTTACTCGCAGAGACCGGCGCCCGTATGCTGGGCACACGCCCGGCGGCAAGGGCGATGGAATCCGCGATGCGCGTTGCCTCTGATAGCGGGACAATCACCTTCGACACGTCCGGTGTCCGACGTATCGGCGTTTCTTTCTTCGATGAGGCGCTTTTGATTTTCAACGAGATAGTCGCCGATACGGGGAACAACGAATTGCGCTTGGTCTATCACAAAGCGCCTCCCACGGATTCTCTGAAAAACCTCGTCGGAAATCGGGGGCTGACGTTGTCTGAAACCGACACGGGAGACTGGATCATAGCGCAGCCTGCCATATTCTGATGCAGCCTGAGATGACTCCACCCCGCGTCCTCCTCGCCAAGCTTGGCCTGGACGGACATGACCGGGGAGTGAAGGTCATCGCCCGCGCGCTCCGCGACGCCGGCATGGAGGTTGTCTACCTGGGTATGCGAGTGACCGCTGACCAGGTGGCGGCCGCTGCCGCCCAGGAGGACGTGGACGTCGTCGGCATCAGCATCCTGTCGGGGGCGCACATGCGCCTCATGCCGCGCATGGTCGACGCGCTGCAACGCCACGGCTTGCGCGGGGATGCGGACGGCAACGTAATGCTCTTGGTCGGTGGAACTGTACCCGACGGCGACGTGGAACCCCTCAAGCAGTTGGGAGTCGACGGTGTTTTCCCCGTGGGCACCTTCACCGCCGAGATGGTGGATTTCATCCGCGCCGGTCTGTCGCAGGATACGCCATGACCTGGCCACCCAAATATGACCCCGCCTACATTCCAAGCCGTCACGCGGAGCATTGGGACGCCCTAACGGAAACTATGGATCCCGCCGAGCGCGACGAGGTGATCCTTGAGAAATTGCGCGGCCAGGTCCGCTACGCGTGGGACCACTCCGGGTTCTATCAGGAGTTCTGGCGCAACGCCCCCGCAGATCCGGCGAACCTCCGCAGCCTGGAAGAGTTCGCGCAACTCCCCATCCTGACCAAGGAAGAAGTCAGGGTGGAGCAGGAAGCCCACCCGCCCTACGGCCGCTTCCTCTGCGTTTCGCCGGATCAGGTCTACCGCATCCACGGCACGTCGGGAACCACCGGCCGGCCCACCGTGTTCGGCATCAGCCGCGGCGACTGGGATCGCATCGGCGAGGCCCACGCTCGTATCCTCTGGGCTGCCGGCGTGCGACCCGGCGATACTGTCATGGTGGCGGCGGTGTTCAGCCTTTACGTGGGCAGCTGGGGCGCTCTCGTGGGAGCAGAGCGGCTCGGCGCAACCTGCTTTCCCTTCGGCGCCGGCGCCCCCGGCCAGACCGAGCGGGCGGTGGAATGGGCCGAGATGGTTCGACCGGCTGCTCTGTACGCCACCCCGTCCTACGCCCTATACCTCGCCGAAACCGCCCGCGAAATGGGTGTCGATCCGCGCGCGGACTTCGGCTTCCGGCTCATGTTCTTCAGCGGTGAGCCCGGCGCCAGCGTGCCGGCCACTCGCCAGGCAATTGAGGACGCCTTCGGCTGTTATGTCGTGGACCAGGGCAGCATGGCGGAGATGACCCCGTGGATGACCAACGGCGGGTGCCGGTATCTCCAGCGCGGTATGCACCTCTGGGAGGACATCGTGTACACCCAACTGGTGGATCCCGACACCCACGAGCCCCTCGCCATGGGCGGCGAGGGCGTTCCCGTGTACACTCACCTGGAGCGCGAGTCCCAGCCGATGATCCGCTACTGGTCCGGCGACATCGCCCGGTGGGAGATGGTGGACTGCCCTTGCGGGAGAACCTACCCGACGCTGAGCCAGGGCATCTACGGCCGCGCCGACGATATGCTTATCATCCGCGGCCAGAACGTGTTCCCCTCTCGCATCGAGGACGTGTTGCGCGGCCTGGACGAGTTCGGCGGGGAGTTCCGGCTTGTGGTGGAACGCGAACGTGGCTACCTGGACCGGTTGACGGTGCAGACCGAGGTATCCGCGGGAGTATGGGCATCTGCCGGCGAAGGCGGGCCCGAGGGTTTGAACGTCCTGCGCGACCAGTTCCGCGACACCCTCCGCCGCGCCCTGGGCGTCGGCGTCTCCGTCGAGCTCAAACCCGAGGGCGAGTTCGAGCGTACCCAGTTCAAGGCCCGTCGGGTGATCGACCTGCGTCAGTAGGTCTCCCACGGCACAACTCCACTCGACCACCAGCACTGACCACCGGAATGGAATGGCCCCTACCTGACCCATCGATCTACCGGCCACCCGGCATCCCCGGCCCCCGCGCGCGCGTCGGCGAGATCATGCCCGGCCTCCACCAGCGTGGACTGATCACCACCAGCGCGTTTTTAGTGATCACGCCGGACGCGGAAACCGGTGAAGACGCCGTCACGATCATTGACGCCGGCTGGCGGCTTTACCACCACCGCCGCATCATCGAATATCTGGGTAGCCTGGGATATGAGCCGGGATCGGTTCGCCAGCTCATTTCTACTCACTACCACCCGGACCACGTGGGCGGCATGGCCGGCCTGATTGAAGAGACGGGCGCGCCGGTCGCCGCCCACAACGTGGAAGCGCCCTACCTTGCCGGAGAAGGCGGCCTGAAACTGCCCAACCCGGTCAAACCCCGGTGGCTCCGTCCGTTCATGTGGCCGCTGTTGACCTGGATGACCCCCTCACACGTGCCGGTGACCACCCGCTTGAGCGAAGGGGATGTCCTGCCGCTTCTGGGCGGCGCCACGGTGATCCACACGCCAGGACACACGCCGGGCAGCATCAGCCTGCACTTCCCCAATGAAGGGGCGCTGCTGGTCGCCGACGCGCTGCAACGCCACCAGGGTCGCCTCACCCTGCCGTCCCGCTGGTTCTCCAGCGACATGGAGGCAGCCAAGGAGTCGGTGCGTAAACTGGCCGAGCTTGACTTTGAAGTGCTCTGCTTCAGCCACTTCGAGCCCATGCGACAGGGGGCCCGCGCAGCGCTGCGGTCCCTGGCGGAGTACGTCTCATAATCGAGGCACGGTTGTATGGAAGGCCATACGGAGGCATGAGATGGAATTCGGCGAATTGAAGGATGTGAACTTGCGTGATGTTTGGCCCCATGAAGCCCACAATTTCACGCCATGGCTGGCAGATAACTTGGAGCGACTCTCGGAAGTAGTAGGGATCCCACTGGAGTCAGGCAACACTGAGGTTGCCGTAGGGCCGTTCTCCGCTGATATCCTCGCCAGAAACCCTCGAAACGGAAGCCCGGTGCTGATTGAGAATCAGTACGGCTCAACCGACCATGATCACCTAGGCAAGATACTTACTTACTTGGCAGGCTTGGAAGCTCAGACGATCATATGGATTTCCGAGCGCTTCAATGACGCTCACCTTTCAGCAGTCCGTTGGTTGAACGAGCATACGGCTCACCCGTATGCTTTTTTCGCCGTCAGGTTGCGAGTTCTGCAAATTTCTGATTCGCCGATGGTACCTGTTTTTGAGGTGTTGGAGCGGCCCAGCGATTGGGACCGTCAGGTTCGAGCCTCCGCGCAAGAAGAAAATACCCGCCTTAACGAAACACGCCAATTCCGACGTGATTTCTGGCAGTTTTATGTTCAACGTCATCCCAACGACATTGAACTACGTCCGAACCATATAGACAGTAACGTGTATCACGACATCTCTGGGATAGTGGTTTCGCAGCACCTTTCGCGAAATCGGGTCGGCATATACATACGACCACGGACTGGCGATGACAGTGAAGTCAGCGCTTTGCGGGTTGAAAGTTATTGGCAAACACTTAACAGTGGAAGAGGTGAAGACTGTCTATACACGAATACGCGCGAACGGGAGAACTGGCCTGAGATGGCGGACTGGCTGCATGACAGACTGATGGAGTACCGTCGTGTTCTCACGAAGGAGGAACCGGAGAGTGATTAAACCATTTCCGATATAGCGTGACCCTATCGGGTGATGGCTTGCCCCCGCGCAACCTGCTCTTTACCCTCTACCTGCTGCCCCATACAATTAGCGCAAAAGATGCCGTGGAGCAGTAGTCATGCCTACCCCTATGGAAACGCTGGATGCCGCCACTGCCCATATCGAGGCCGGCCGGATCCAGGAGGGCGCGCGCATAGCCTATGATGCCGCATTCCAGGCCGTCGCTGGAGCGGCGCAGCGGCACAAGCGTCCTTGCAAAACGATAGAGGACGCGCGGAAATTTGTCTCCTGGCTGGACGGCTTGCCTACTGAACCCGATGACCCCGTCGATAACGCCCCGCTTTTCGATCTGGGCGAGGATGGTCAGCCGATACCCGAGTTCATCGGGGCTTTCGACGTAGCGGAAGAATTCAAGCGTCACGCCGAAGCTCCAACAGAGCTCACAAGTTGGCAGCCTGACGAATATGCTTTCTACCTGCCAGCGGTCCGGTGGCTAGTCGAAGAGTTGGAAACTGCGCAACCCAGAGACCCATCCGTTTGGATACGCTAACGCACTTCGACGCGTCCCGCAACCTTGCGGCACTGGCTGCGGAACTTGCCAGCCGCGGCTAGGATATTACCGCTGGCGAATTAGTTTGGGGAGCCATAGTCCATGCCGTCAGCGCCGCCGACCCGGCCCACGAAACCCAGCCTCCCGACCGGTTCGGCAATCATCACCACTCTCCCAATACCATGACTACTTTCTCCAACGCCGTCCAACGCATCAGAGAACGTCCCTTATCCGAAACGCAAATCACCACTTGCCTGAACAATGGACAGCAGATGTTGCATAATCACTTTTATCACTTGAACTTGACCCCGCAAGAGCTTCGGTTCCGTGTTCGCCTCGGAGCTGCCTACGCGCAACTGCTCATCCGTGCCGCCGCCCGTGCGCTCGGTCAAGCCACGTCGTAGCCCGACCGACGGGCTGCGCTGTACTTGAAGGCGTCTTCCGCCCTGCCCAAGCTTCCAACCTTCCAGCATTCCCGCAGTGAGTACCCAACAATGTCCGCCAACTCCGAGACCCTCGCAAACCTCCCCCTCCCCCTGGAGGGCATCCGCGTCCTCGACGCCACCCACATCGTGGCCGGCCCCTTCTGCTCCCTGATCCTCGCCGACATGGGCGCCGAGGTCATCAAGATCGAGCGGCCGCGCACTGGTGACCTCGCCCGCGGACGCGGCCCTTTCATCGGCGACGCCGAGTCCGGCCAGGTCAGCAGCCGCTACCTGGGCGTCAACCGCAACAAGAAGAGCGTGACTCTCGACCTGCGCAACGCGACCTGCAAAGCCGCTTTCGAGAGCCTCGTCGCCAACTCCGACGTGTTGCTGGACAACTGGGGCCCCGGCGCCTTCCGACGCCTGGGCCTCGGATACGACCGGCTGAGAGAGATCAATCCCCGCCTGATCTACGCCGAAATCACCGGATACGGCGATGCTGAGGGCGCCCGCGGGCCTTATTCCGACTGGCCGGCCAACAACCTTGCCATCCAGGCCATGTCCGGCTGGATGGACCTCACCGGCGAGCCGGGCGGAACTCCGCAGGCCGTGGGCGACAACATCGGCGATTCGGTTCCGGGCGTTTGGGCCGCCCTGGGCATCGTGCTGGCCCTGGAGACCCGCCGTCAGACCGGCGTCGGCCAGCACGTGGACGTGGCAATGTACGAGTGCATGGCATCCCACGTCATCAGCAACATGAACGCCTACCAGGCCACCGGCAGCACGCCGGGACGCACCCGCCAGGCGTCGCTGTCGCCGGGACTCTCCCTGCGCGCCTCCGATGGTCACGTGGTCATGGCCGGCGTGCGCACTCCGCAGCGTCTGGCCGGCCTCTGGGAACTCATCGGCCGGACCGATCTGCCCGAGTCCGACGAGCGTTACCTGCAACAATTCCCCGACGCCGATTTCGTCTTCGATGAGATGATTCCAGCCATCGAAGAATGGTCTTCCCAGCGCCCCAAGTGGGAGGTCGCCGGCCGCCTGACCGAGCTGGGCTTCTCCATGGGCGTCGCCCAGAGCGTGGCCGACCTCGCCGACTGTCCACAGTTGCAGGCCCGGGGCATGTACGTCGACACCGGCGACACCCTGGGTGGAACGTTCCGATCCCTGGCAACGCCCATCCAACTAACCTCCTGCCGTCCATCGGACACGAGCGCTCCACCCCAATTGGGCCAGCACAACGCCGAGATCCTCTGCGCCCTGGGCGGCCTCACAGCCGAGGAACTGGCGCAGTTGGAATCGGAGGGAGCGGTATAATCCCATTGAGGTGAAAAGCATGGACGACAGAGAAAAACGCTATGCGGAAGTGAAAAGACGAGCGCACGAAATCTACGAAGCCCAAATACGACCTCGCCTGGCTCCCGGCGACGAGGACCGCTACGTCAAAATCGACGTGCTGAGCGGCGACTACGAAATCGGCGACAATTCGGCCGCAACCAGGAACAAACTCAAGGAGAGGCGCCCGGAAGCGGTTATTCATACCATGCAGTTCCACCAGAGTTACGTGGGCCGCCTGCGCACGCCGGGCCGCATCGTTCGCAAGGAGAAATCAACGCCCTGACATGCACTACGGAACCGTCAACAGGCACTTGGAACCGAGCGTCCCCCTCAATGCGCTGTACGTCAACGGCCAAGGGGAGATCATAGACTTCACCATCGACACCGGATTCACCGAAGAAATCGCCCTTCCACCGGACATTATTGAACAGTTAAACCTGTCCCAGGAACAAGATGACGTCATTCTGACATTGGCGGACGGAACGGACCGCGCTCTCATCGTGCACACCGGGTGGGTAGAGTGGCACGGCCAATTCAGGGAGGTTGATATTATCAGCGCAGATACAACACCATTGATGGGAATGAAAATGCTCGCCGGCAGCAACCTCAACGTCGAAGCTACTCCCGGCGGCGCGGTGACAATCACCGAATTGAGTTGACCACAATCTGGAGGCCACCTGCTATCGTGGACACAAACTGTGGTAACCTTTGCGCGAATATTCCCCATCGGGAGGGCAAATAATGTGCGCTACGCTCAAAAGTAGAAACGGCCTGACGCTTACCACCAACTCGCCGGCCGCCGCCGACCTCTACCAGGAAGGTCTCGACCTTGTCCTGTCCCAGAACTACGGCCCCGACGCCAAGCTTGAGGCGGCGCTGGAGGCCGACGAGGGCTTCGCCATGGCCCACGTCGTCCAGGCGTACGTCCTGCACCTGCAGACCAACGTGCCGGCCGCTCGGGCCGCGGCGGAAAAGGCAGTTGAACTGTCCGCCGGATGCTCACGGGAAGAGCAGCAGATTGCCCGAATCGTCCACTCCTTCACCCACGGCAAGGGTACCGAGGCCATCGGGCTGGTCCACGAGCACCTGGACGAGTTTCCCACCGACACCCTGGCCATGCGTGTCGCCCAGCGCCTGTACATGCTGGGCTGCTTCGGTTCCGGCGTTCCGGATTTCCCCAACCATCTGATGGCGATGATGCGCAAGGTGGCTCCCGCAAACGGCGACGACTGGGCCTTCCTGGGCCAGTACGCCTTCGCTCACCACGAGACCAATCAGCCCGAAAAGGCCATGGACCTGGCGACCCGCTCCCTGGAGGGCAATCCTCAGAATGCGGTGGCCAGCCACTCGGTGACCCACTCTTACTTCGAGCAGGGCGACGCCGCCAACGGCGGCCGGTGGCTGGGAGACTGGCTGGATGGCTGGGACCGGCGTGCGTCGTACAACACGCACCTGTCGTGGCACCTGGCCCTGTTCGAACTGGCGCAAGGACGTTACAACCAGGCACTGGATTTGTATGAAACCCACATCAGGCCCGGCGTGCAGGCACGCAACCTGGCAAACCTGCAGGACGCGGCGTCGTTGATGTGGCGCTTGCAGATCTATTCCGGCGAAGAGCCGGGCAAGCCTTGGGACGAAGTGCGCGACATGGCTCTGCCAGCGGCCGAGACTCCGGGACCGGCTTTCCGCGATTGCCACGCCGCGCTGGCCTTTGCCGGCGCCGGGGACGCGGAGTCTACGCAGAAATTCGTGGACCGGGTAAAAGCCCAAGGCGAGAAAGGCGACGACCTGTCCCGGGAGATGGTCTTGCCCATCGCGTTAGGCGCCGCCGCCTTCGCCTCCGGCGACTACGATGAGGCCGCCGACCTCATGGGTCCCACCTACCCCATGCTGGCCCGCATCGGCGGCAGCCACGCCCAGCGCGAGGTTTTCGAGGACACCCTGCTGGAGACCTACATTCGCGCCGGCCGCTACGACGATGCCAAGGAGATGCTCGATGAGCGGTTGTCCCGGCGCTCCTCGGTGCGGGACACCTACTGGATGGGCCGGCTGGAAGCCGAAGCGGTTCAGGGCAACCCCGACGCCTCACGCCAGCTCTTGGCGCAGGCCCGGGCAGCGTGGGCCGATACCGCCGACGAGGCCGCAGCCGAAATCCAGCGCCTCACCGTGGCTGCCGACTGAACCCTAAGCCACTGGCACAAATGAACGAGGGCGGGTTTGAAACCCGCCCTCAATTCCGTGGCTGGTTTGTGGATTAGTGGCCGCAGCCGCAGAACCCCCCGTGTGAGTGTCCGCCGCCCACCGGAGCGGGCATCGGCGAACCTCCGAGGTCGGCCATGTCGCCGGCGAAACTGTCGCCCTTGCTCACCGCCGCGAAAACCGAGATGGCGCGCTTGGCCGGCGCCTCGCAGTGGGGGCAGTCGGCACCGGTGGCCGACATGGGCTGCAACTTTTCGAACTTGTAGCCGCAGGTCGTGCAGGCGTATTCATAGATAGGCATAGCAGTCTCCCCAAGAGATGATGGTCAGAATATACGCCCGGCAACGCGCGAGCGTCAAGGTTGCCCCTCAACCGAACACCCCTGCCCAAAACCATGCACCGCTTAAATCGTCAGCAGAGGAAGTCCATAGCCACATCGACCTGAAGCTTCGCGGCGGCAGCAACCATCGGCTGTCTGCCTCTGGCGCCGCAGTCCCATCCCGATGTCAGACCAACTCCGTCCGATGTTGACATACCGGAATTGCGCTGATAGTATCCGAGACGGAGTATCATTATGGTC
>DAOUHZ010000075.1:0-6852 GCA_034428455.1 Dehalococcoidia bacterium | reverse complement strand
CCAGCGTTCTCGTTCCCGGGGCGTCGGCGACCGATACATCCGCTGTCGTACCTCAGCCTCGTCCATGCGCCACCGCACCAGCAGCACTCACATCTCTTCCATTCCCAACTTCAACCCCCTAACATTTCCCAGCCTGCCGCCTCGATTGCCCCAATTCTACCTATCGATGATGCCGGTTTCACCTTGGTTTCGGTCTAGGTACGAGGACGTCCCGCCGGAGATCGTCAAGCGCGACGAGGCCATGTAGGTTACCCCGCAGGTACGGGGATGTCCCCGTGGCGAACAGCCCGATCACCACCCCTATAATGGTTCCCCGTAGATGCGGGGGAACCGACTTGGCGGCGGCGTTGGCGGAAGACCCAGACGGTCTATCCCGGCGCGTGCGGGCAGGCTTTTCTGATGCGGTAGCCGGATCGCATCTAGCCGACCTCCACGGGGCGAGGGGACAGACCATGTGCCATCGCCATCCTTGATGCGGACGAGCTGTCGCGTGGATCGCCAGGACTTCCGCTATTTTGTGTCAACGCCGTGTTCAACTTTCGCAAACCGTTTCGGCGTCAACGATGGCCGCGCTCGGTACCTCGCCACGAAATGGCACTCCACGTGACCGCGCACCATCATGGTCCCGTTGAGAATCAGCCACCGCGAGCACAGCCATCCAACGATGGGGTGACGATGGACGATGCCCTGAGCCGGATCACCTGAATGGCGACCACCCAGTGCCTCTGACGCCAGCACTGCCTTGCGCAGCATGCGCCCCGCCCGCAACCGGGTACAGGGCGATGCCGATCAAGGGCGGTCCAGGCTCCGTTGAGCCAGGGCCGCTGTCCCGGTTCCGGCGCCGGCAGATTGACCCGCTGCCGGACAAACCGGTCGGCCTGAGCGGTTCGACATCTGCTGAAACGGTACGCCAACTCCAGTCCCGCCGTCTCAGCCCAATGCTGCAGCGAGCCAATCGCCCCGATGATCGGAGCGCCGCGCTTCTTCTGGGCAGCCGAGATGGCGCTGACTCATGGTCCAGGATCTGCCAGATGGGCGCCCTGCTGACGCCGTGGGAGGCGGCCAACTGCGTCATGGCGCTCTCCCGAGCGGCGTAGGCGGAGACGATGTGCCGCTCGCGGGGTTCTGATCGTGCCACAGCGGGCTCCCAAGCGTGAATGAATGAAGGCCGGCACGTCCTGAAATACTGGGGGATTCATGGCCGAGCCACGATGAGGTCGTGCGCATATATTCCGCCCCGGCCGACCGGTCGGGGCGGAGCGGCATGACCTCAGTTCCCCCCTCCCAGGGTAATGAGCCGAGGCCAGGTCTTAGCCCGACGCAATGGCGGGCGCCTAATCATTGTCCCGCACGATCACCTTCACGCTGGAACCGGTGAGGAACCGGTACGGCGACTGCTCCCAGGCGTCCTCCCAATCCTGCTCGCACTGCTCCCGGTCGGCTGCCGTCTCCTCCTCGCTGCACGGCCGGTAGTTGTCGTAAGGCACGGCGATCACGAAGTGGTCCATCACCGCGCCGTCGTCCACGTCGTCGTCATCCTCGGGCGCGGTGAAGGTGACCTTGACGCCCTGGTTCCAGTTGTAGGCGAAGTCACTCCAGTCCTCGCCCCGTGGGTGCGTCCAGCCCGTGGGTATCAGCGCGCTGCCGGTGTAGACGAACGCGGCGTCTGCCAGGTCGTCTGCCGCTCCGAGGCTGCACGAACAACTCCACCGGGTGGGGTGGCTGCGTGCTGAGCCGGACCGTGTAGGTGACCGTTGCGCCCTCATCCACCGTGATGGCCGTCGGACTGACCCGCACCTGGCCGCTGAGGGACGGCCTTAACGTTGCGTATATGTCCGTGCTCCATTCGCCCTTGCCCACCGGGTTCACGGCGCGAACCCTGAAATAATAGTCGCCATCGGTGTTGAGATTGCTGATCCTGACGGACGTGTTGGTCGTCGCCTTCTCGTTGCCCAGGCCAAAGCCGCAATTACTTGAGGGATTGTCCTCGCATGGGGCCGCCACCTCGTACTCGTAACCCGACACCGGCGCGCCGCCGCCGTCCGCAGGTGGATCCCACGCGATGGTCACCTGGTTGCGCACCACGTCGCTGAAGCGAAGCAGCACCGGACTCGACGGTGCCGTCGCCGGCTCGCCAGTGGTCGTCGCCGACTTCGCCTCCGAGTACGGCCCCGTGCCGGCACCGTTGTAGGCCCGCAGCTGATAGTGCCTCTGGTGGCCGGGCTGCAAACCCGTGTGGTTGTAGGAGCGCGCCGACGCCGAGGGGCTGGTCAACCGCGAGTAGTTGCTGCCGCCGTCGGTGGACACGTGCAGCTCGTACTGGCTGATGTCCGCGCCGGCCAATCGGTCAAGGCCGGAACGGCACGACGCCAGAGGGCCCCCTCCCGAGGGCGTTCCAGCGCCATGTCAAATGGCGAGTGTGGCTTTCGCGTTCAATGCCTACCTGATGAGCCGCACGTTCACCTTGCCGTTCTCCGTCCAGTCCACTTTGTGGGGTTCCCAGTGGTACTCCACGCAGGAAACGCTGTTGCCGTCGACGGTCTTGGTGAATCGGGATGTGTTTGCCTTTTCGGGGTCGAAGCTCAGGCTCAGGTCCGTTCGTCCGTCAACCGTGTCGTCCAGGTACAGGTCGAACCTCGCGTCCGCTCCGTCGAGGCCCGGACAGAGAACGAAGATCATCACGTTCCAGGCCCGGACGTAGCTCACTTCCCCCACTCGGTAATTGGTTCCGGAGTAGATGAACTGGTTTCCGTCGTCTCCGGACAGGCTGCCGATGGTCTGGTTGAGGGTCCACTGGGTTAGCTGGTGGTCGATGTAGCCTACGGCGTTGCCGGGGAATTCGCCCACGGTCATTTCGGCCGACCAGATCTGCGTTCCCGCCGGCACCGTTGCCTCGGGGGCATTTACCTTGATGTTGAGGACGGCGGCCTGGCTTTCCTGGCCGTCTTGGGTGGACTTGGCCGCTCCTGCCGCGACTCTGATGCGCAGGTTCCCGTCCAGTAGCCGGTCAACCAGCGCGCTGTAGACCAGCCCGGCGTTGTCTTCCTTGCGGAAATCGGCCAAGGTGAACTCATAGTGCGATGGAGCGCTGTAGTGTGCTTGGATATCATCCACGTCGAACTGCTTGACGCCGTACTGCGTGCCATCGTGGTCCTCGTCGGTGAAGGTGAAGGTCACCCGGAAGGGTTCGTCCACTCCGTCTTCGGCATCCGTCGTGATGCTCAAGGTGGTGAGGGGCCTGGGGGTAGGGGTGCCGGATGCTTCCGCAGACCAGTTGCTCCAGTCGACTTCGTTCCTGGCCCGTACCCGCACCCGGTATTCCGTGCCGTTGGTCAGGCTGGGGATGGTGTGTTCGGCGGTGGTCGCCGTGGCCTGGCGGGAGGTATCGAAGACCTGGGTTCCCGACTTCCACTGGATCTGGTACTCAGTAATGTCCCGTCCGCCGTCGTCGGCGACGTTCCAGTTGACCAGCAGTGACTGGTGGCGGGATGTAACCGTGACCTCCGGCGAGTCGGGCTTGGCCTTGGGGTTCGCCGTAACCTGGGCCGCCGTACCATCGCCGGTGCCGTTGCGCGCCCGCACCTGTATGGTGTAGTCGGTGCCGTTGTCCAGGTCGCGCACCGTATGGGAAATTGTGTCGGGCCCGCTGCCGGTGATCACGGTCCAGTCGGGGTCCCAGGAACCGCCGCTGGTTCGGCGCACCCGGTAGGAATAACTCTCGATGGCGCTGCTGGGGCTGGGCGCGGTGCTCCAGGTCAGCAGGACGCTTTGGTCCAGTTCCTCGGCGGTGAGGTTGCCCGGCTGGCCCGGCGGTCCGTCGTCGTCGGCAACGCTGACGCGGGCGATGGCTGGCGATTCCACCAGGTATCCCGTTCCGCCCTGCAGGATGGCGGAGACCGAACCGGGGTTCTCCTGCACGCTGTCGTTGTCGGTGGCCACCTGGAAGGTGTTCTCCGTGGCTGACGCGGCGATGTCGATGGTGCGGCTGCCGGCTTGGCCGGAGGCCAGGTAATCTCCCTGCTGGGAGACGTTCACCGATACGGTGATGGCGTTGTTGGTGTTCCCGACCCGCTTTAGGATGAACTCGATGCTCTCGCCCTCGTTGATCGACTGCCGGTCGCTGGCGATGGACACTCCGGCGTCATCGTCGATGACCGTCACCGCCACCGGGTCCACGCTGAGCGCGGAATACACTCCGTCCGATGATGAGATGGTGTGGGTAACCTCTATCTCCTCGTTGACGGCGTTGTTGTCCTGGTTGGCAGTCAGCTCGACGGTTTGGGGCAGGTGGTAGTTGGAGGTGGTGAAGGTGACCCGGCTGGGGTTGGGCGACACCACGCCGCGCCCGTTGATATTCACCGTCACGTTGGACAGGGGCCGGGCGCCCAAGGTTACCCTGTACTCGGCCGTTTCACCTTCCTCGATGGTCAACTCGGTCTCCGAAATTGAGACGCTGGGCGCTCCGGGATCCACGGCCATCGCCCGCATGGGCGCCGACCACGGACCGGGAACGCCGGCCTGGTTCACAGCACGGACGCGATAGTACCGGGTCTGGCCGGACTGAATGGTGATGTCAAACAGCTCGGGAAGGGTGAGTTCGGTTTCCAGCTGGGTCCAGCCGCTGACCCCGTTGGGTGACCACTGGACATCATAGTCCTTCACCGGCACGCCGTAGAGGGACTCAACCTCGGACCAGGTGACGCCCACCGCCGGCGCATGGGCCGCTGGCGCTTGCAGCGTCGGAATGCCTTCCCCAACCCCGCCGGTTCCCGCTTGCGCGGTGATGGTGGCCGTGTTGTTGCCAGTGTCGTAGTCGTACACCGTCCCCTGGAACCAGCCTCCGCATTCCGCCTCAGTGCGGCCGGTTCGAACACTGCCGTCGCTCGATGCGCAGACGTCTTCGGTCCATTCGCGGTCCGTTTCGACGTCGCACGTTGCTGCGGTGGTGTACGTCGTATCAACTTCGCCGCCCGCGGTGTTGACACAGACCGCAGAGTGCCAGACGTTCGTGGTGAGTGATTCGGATTTGCAGTCCGTTTGATTGGTTGTCTGCAGGGTACGGCCGTAACTGCCGATGCAGACTGTGTAATCTGCATCGTTGGCAATGGTAGCCGTTGCCGTGGCACTGGCCGCGTCGGCGCCGGCCAATACGAGGGTCAAAGTGGCCGCCTCGGGTTTGCCGGCGCTGCGGCGGTTTCCCGCCGACTTGAGTGCGCCTAAGTCCCACTTCCCGGCGCTGGAGTCGTAGGTGCCGTCACTGGCCATGTGGCTAGCCACCGTCACCCCGGCGGGCAATGATGACAGGTCAACGGTCACCGCCGCGTCCACCTGGTGGTCAGGACCGTTGTGCAACGCAGCTATCGTGATGGCATATTGGTCGGCGCCAACATCCGGCCTGGCCCCGCCGTCGCGAACTTCCACATCCGCCATCGGGCCGACGTGGAAGATATAGGTTTCGGTGCCGCAAAAGGAGTCGGGGTTGGTATCAGTGTCGATTTCGGTGTCGCAGTCGCCAGTCTCGGAAAAATGTTTGGCTCTAAGGGTGTACTCAACGACGTACGTTCCCAGTCTCTCAAATTCAGCAAACTGGTAAGATATGGATGTCGCGTCGCTACTGGGTTTCCAGGGATTATCGCCACGCCATGTATGGGACCAGCTGTTGGCTTGGGTCATCTCATAGAAGGCATTGCGAGAGCCGGTGCTCCGGATGTGCATACTCCCAGGCGGGTCGCTTCCTTCATCCGTGCCCCTGGTTGTGATATTGATGCTGATCCCATCCCAGGACCCGGTGGCGGGCGGCCCGTCACGTCTCCAGTGAGTGTTGAAGGGTATGCGGTTCCAGCCAAGTTTCACGCCGTACTCGGCACGGTCGGGGTTGAAGTCCGTGCATGAGCCGGCGCCTGCGCGACATGAGGTTTGCCAGGAAACGGCGCCCCCAGAGTTGACGCTCCCGCCATGGGAATCGAGGGCACGAGCAAGCGGGTGGTCCGGGATATGAAATATGGCCTTCCCACTGTCCACGACGCCAAATTTGGATATCGCCCTGACCCTGACGTCATCGGAGCCGTCACAAGGATGAGTCTCGATTCCGACGCAAGGATACAACGCGAAAGCGCTGACCTCCCCGTCGTCTAGCACGACCGGCTCCCCGGCAGGCGTCGGGCCAACGCAAATTTTTGCCACGTTGTCCGATATGTCATCGTCATAGGGTCCAGTGCCTGGCGGGGGATTCCCCTCTAACGTCGCCGTCAGGCACTGTTCATTCACTAGAACGTCGCTTCCTACCATAACCGGCAGAGTCACCGAATTAGCTGCAGAATCCCCCGTTTTGAGTGTTCCGACGTTGAACACCCCGTTGCTGTAGCTCACCGAGTCAGGCTTAGTGTACCCTATATAGTAGGATTGTTCAAGTAGGCAGGGTTGTTACGAAAATCGTCATCGGCAGTGTGCCAGATTGCGGCGGGGCTGTGAATTTTCCCCGGGTTGGTGTAAGCGCGCGAAATTGCGGTAAGGGCTGCCGGCTTATTCCACCGATTTCGCGCACTTTGCAGACCGCGGGTACCACAAAGCCGTCGGTGGT
The DNA here is from genome assembly GCA_034428455.1 of Dehalococcoidia bacterium. GTDB lineage: Bacteria > Chloroflexota > Dehalococcoidia > Lucifugimonadales > UBA3495 > Bin87. The sequence continues at coordinate 272 of DAOUHZ010000075.1, read as the reverse complement.
CGCGCCAAATGTTCGGCTGGGATTAAGGCTTTCGGTACCTTGCACACGACGTGTGGTTGTGTCGCATGCAGGGTTGAGGAACAAGCCAGGAGACCTTAGCTAGGGGGTATGCGGTCTTCGAGTTTGTCTCATCTCGAATACGACGATGGGTTCCTCGTGTTGCCGTTGACGACAAAAATGATTGCTTTCGAGGGAAACGGCGGCATAGCATCGTCGGCACCGTGTGTAGGTACGTCGGCCACGAATATGTCGTTCCGTATGTCGCCGGGCGG
>DAOUHZ010000074.1:0-19282 GCA_034428455.1 Dehalococcoidia bacterium | reverse complement strand
CCAGCGTTCTCGTTCCCGGGGCGTCGGCGACCGATACATCCGCTGTCGTACCTCAGCCTCGTCCATGCGCCACCGCACCAGCAGCACTCCCATCTCTTCCATTCCCGACTTCAACCCCCTAACATTTCCCAGCCTGCCGCCTCGATTGCCCCAATTCTACCTATCGATGATGCCGGTTTCACCTTGGTTTCGGCTTAGACTTCCTGCTAGAGGTCGGCGACCAGCAAATCCCCGTGCGGGTCAACTACCGGCGAAGCATTGACCCCGTGGGTGACACACGGGGCATCAGGACGTTCGTCGAAGAACCGGCCAAACGTGCTCCGTTCGGACTGCTCATCACGCGGGCGGACGGGCCGGCCATCGACGATCCGCGCATCGTCGCCATGCCGCTGTATACGTTCATGCTGCTCGCGTAATCCCGCCGCCAATCTTCGAAGCGGAGATCCAATGACGTCGGCACCGAGTGGAAAATTGCCCCGCACGAGTGGGCAGTAGGACATACCTATGAGCAAGGCTTCGACCTGCCCATGCCGACCAATCCCCGCTAAGTCGCCGGAGGTGGCGTAGAGCTGGTTATTGCTCTCCAACAGCACTGCCATGCCGAAAGCCCTGCCCATCCAGACGGACACGGCAGCCGCGGAACCCATCTTCGCCGCGTCGTCCGTCACACTGCGATTATCAAGCGTCGCTGATGTGAAGTGGATGTCCATCGCTTCGATGGCGGCAAATTCCCATGCGCCCGCCGCACGACGCGCCCGCCAGTGGAGGGTGTGATTTTTGCGAGACGTGTGGTGTACGATTGTGAGCAACAATCACTTCAGGCGACCCGCTCCCACCGTGCGCGGCTGGGGCATGCTGCTTCGGAGGTATGAGGATGACGCGCCCTGCGGAGCCCGACCCGAACATTGACACGGCGCGTGACCGGCTGTCGCGGCTGAGCGAAGCCACGCTGCAAATCAACGAGAGCCTGGACTTCGACAACGTCCTCCAACAGGTGGTGGACAACGCCCGCGCCCTGACCGAAGCCCGCTACGGCATCCTCATCACCGTGGGACATCTCGGTGAGACGGAGGTGCTGTTCACGTCGGGCATCAGCGCGGAGGACTATGACCTGCTGCAGCGGATGCCGGGCAGGTGGGACCTGTTCGCCTATTTCAAGCCGATGCCCGGGCCGCTGCGGCTCAGGGACTTTCCAAGCTACGCGGTTGAAATGGGCCTGCCCGCGTTCGACCTGTTGCCGGTGGGCGCCTTTCTTTCCGCGCCGGTGCGCCACGGCGGGGAGAACATCGGCTACGTTCACCTGGCCCGGGATCAAGGTGAGGGGGAATTCACCGCCGAGGACGAGGAGACCCTGGTGATGTTCGCCTCCCAAGCGGCCCTGGTCATCGGCAATGCCCGAAAACACCGGGACGAGCAGCGGGCCCGGGCGGATATGGAGGCGCTGGCGGACATCTCTCCCGTTGGAGTCCTGGTTTTCGACCCCACCACCGGTATGCTTCGAACCGCTAACGGCGAGGCCCGCCGGATCGGCGGCGCCCGCTCCCTGTCCACGGACCGGGCGCTCCATGTACTGAGCAATCTGTCGGTGCGCCGGCCCAACGGCACCGAGATCTCCCTGAGCGCCCTGGCCCTGGCCCTGGTGATGAGCGCCGGGCAGAAGGTGCAAGCCGAGGAGATGACGATAGTTCCGGTGGAAGGACCGCCGGTGGCTGTTCTAGTCAACGCCACGCCCCTGCACTCCGAGGATGGCGTCGCGGTGTCCATTGTGGTCACCATCCAGGACATGACGTTGTTCCAGGAGCTGGAGCGGTCCCGTACCGACTTCCTGGCGATGGTCAGCCATGAACTGCGCGCGCCTCTGGCGGCGATCCGGGGGTCCGCCAGCACGATCCTGGACGACGTTGCGTCGCCTGATCCCGCGGAAGTGCGCCAGTTTTTCTTGATTGTGCGGGAACAGGCCGACCGCATGCGGAGCCTGATCAACGACCTGCTGGACGTGGCGCGGATCCAGGCGGGCGTGCTGCCCGTCACGCCCGCGCCGTCGGATGTGGCCAGCCTGGTGGACCAGGCCCGCAACATCTTCCTGGGCGGCGGCGGTCGTAACCGTCTGGTTTTTGACCTGCCGCCGGGCCTGCCTCCGGTCCTGGCCGACCGCATGCGCATCGTCCAGGTGCTGGGCAACCTGCTCAACAACGCCTCCCAGAATTCCCCGGAAGGTTCCGGCATCACCATCAGGGCTCGGTCAGAGCAGTACCAGGTGGTGGTCTCGGTGGCGGACGAAGGCCGGGGGATACTGGCGGAACGCCTGCCTGAGTTGTTCCAAAAGTATAGTCGGGGCGACCGCGACGAGGGAGGCGCGCGCACCGCTGACACCGGCCTTGGCCTGGCGATCTGCAAGGGGATTGTGGAGGCCCACGGCGGCCGCATCTGGGCCGAAAGCCACGGAGCTGGCCTGGGATCCCGCTTCACCTTCACACTGCCGGTGGCGGGCGAGATGACCCCTTCGGCTGCTGGGAACCCCACGGCGCCTCCGACATCCTCCCCCGATGTCGAAGCGCAGCCGGTCAGCATCCTCGCCGTTGACGACGATCCGCATACGCTGCGCTACCTGCGGGAAGCCCTCACCACGGCGGGCTACCGGCCCATCGTCACCGCAGACCCCGGCGAGGTGCATCGGTTGATCGCCGAGGAACGGCCCCATCTGGTGCTGCTGGACCTGGTGCTGCCTGGCAGAGACGGCATCGAGCTGATGCAGGACATCCACGGAGCCTTTGACGTGCCCGTGATCTTCCTGTCCGCCTACGCCCGCGAGGAGACCATCGCCAAAGCCCTTGAGATGGGAGCCGTCGACTACGTGGTCAAACCCTTCGCTGCGACCGAGCTGACGGCGAGAATCGCGTCCGCGCTGAGGCGGCAGGCCCAGTCAACCCCGCCGGAGCCCTACGCGGTCGGCGACCTGGTGGTCGATTACGCCCGGCGGAGCGCGACCCTGGCCGGCAGCCGGATCGACCTGACGCCCACCGAGTACCGGCTGTTGGCGGAACTGGCGTCCAACTCCGGCCGCTCGGTGACCTATGCGGAGTTGTTGGAACGAGTGTGGGGACCGGAGTCCTCGGCAGACCTGCGGCCGCTGCGCACCGTGGTCAAGAACCTGCGGCGCAAGTTGGGCGATGTCCCGGGTGGGCTACGGTACATTTTCAACCAACCACGGGTCGGTTACCGCATGGCCGGCCCGGAGCCACCCGCATCCTGAACGACCGCATTTCGCGCCCACCTTCACCATCGAGGCAGACCCGGCGCTGCCGGGCGGCCCTGGCGCAACCGGACAGCCGGAGAGACCCAAGACACCGTAGCCGCAATCGCCGTCGGGTGCGCCTCATTGGCCCGGCAACTGGTAGCGTCCCGAGCTACCCCCGCACGCGGTGTGCAAACGCTCATAAAAATATATTTCTTTTCGGGAGAATACTCACCCCTTACTCACCATTAATTGTGTACCATGCCATCGCTCTGAATCGCGACACTGCCCGTGCACCAGTAGTGGAGCACGCGGCACGACGTTCCGGCATTACGGAGGGACCGGATTTCGTTGGACTCGTGGGTCGGGTAAATCTGCTGTTGATGAATCCAGCGGCAATCGGGACCGGGCGCGCCATCATCGGTGAGCCCCGAACCGCCAGGACAAATCATGATGGGCTTTTGGCGCCCACCCTCCGTCTCGACGGGTACAACCCGTCCTCATACTTCGGCATGGCCCTGCTCGCAACCTGAGCGCAGGCGCGGCCGGCCCGCACTTGGGCAGAGTTTGCCGGCAAGCGTCGCGCCTGTAGCCCAGCCCAAGCGACCCGATTTCCCCCGGGGCACGGGGGAGCCATGCGGCATCCGGGTCAGCGTTTCTGACCAACGCATTCCAGCGCTGGGGAGTCCTGCTGCCAACCCGTTGGCGAACGGCCCGGATGTCGTGAACGAGGAGCGCAGGCTGGATTCGTTTGGGCCGGGCGACTGCATTGACCCTAGGTCCGGCCATGTCCGCCCTCTAGCAGGCCATCATCTCGCGGGCCACATCGTCGCGAAAGCGGATGCGGCGCTCGTCGCCGGCGCCGCTGAAAGCAATCACGCCCGTGGGCTGCATTTCTCGCAACGCTTTGGAAACCGTGGGGCGGCTGGCGCACGCGGCTTCGGCGAGCTGCTGGTACGTCAGCCGCAGATCTATTTCCACCCATCCGACCCCTTTGGGCTGGCCGAAGCGTTCCGCCAGAAGCATCAACAAACCGAGCAACCGGTGATCAATGCGGGATCTCGACTGGATGGACGACCAGGCGGTCAGATAGGTTTGGGTTCGCCACACTCGGTGTGCGTATTCCCTGGTCAAAGCAACATCCTGCCAACGGTGAACCGAAACCTGCGTGTCGCTGTGCGCTGCCAGCTCGACGTGGCAGGACTCGTGCGGATGGGCCAGCAGAACGTCTCCGGAGCGGAACAATCCCATCAGGGATTGCGCGCCGCCGGGATGCAGCGCGCGTGTGGCCACAATACCGGAGAGGACGACCACCACGGAGTCCGCTCCCACAGGAATTGCTTGCGGCGGGTGATAGTCGCGAACCTCGCCGGCTCCAATGGATTGGTCCTGGGCCTCGGCGGAATCCAGCAGCATGGAGACGGCCTGCGCCAGGTCGGCGGGGAGCAGATCGGCGGGCAACACCGCCACCGCGCCCATGCGGTAAGCCTCCATGGACGCGCCGGCGGCGCAGTCCCAGGCCAACCAGGGCAACTCCAACGTTCGGGCCAGGGAGGCGGACGCCTCTACGTCGCTGCCGCTGTCCAGAGCACAAATCAGCCCCAGGGGACGGCGTTCGGTAGTGAGGGGTCGTGCAGCGCAAGCGGGATCAGCCCAACCGACCAGGTATCCGGCACGGATCACTCCCGTGATGTATTCGGACCGGTCGGACCATTCGCCGGCCACCAGAACCAACGCCATAGTTATCGTGTCCTCCCAGATAATGCGTCTTTGTCCGTATTCCAACCATTGATTGGCGTCGGTGAGTCTAATATCGTAGATATTATCTGTCAATATGCTAAATTTACGTTATATATTTACGATTTCAGTCTATCCTGGCGTCGCGGTCCGCGCGGGTTGTGTCAAGCGTATTGCACAGCTGGTGTGCCCCAGATTGCGGGGTTTTTTGTTGCGACGTCGAATTTTTACAGTGGTATGTAAAAACCTGACGTTGACCGTGTTCCAAATTTGCATTGGGAGTGTCTCGAATTTGACTGACAGGGTTTGTGAAGCCAGCAACAATCTTCCGGCGCCGCCATCCGGCGGCAGATCAAGCCGGGAGGTTGGTCCAATGGACAGCTGAAAACCGCGAACCATCAACAGCATGAGAGAACACAGACCCTTGGAGAAACACGGATAAACGTATGAACGCCATAACCAAAAAACCGAAACAACTGACCCTGGCGGTGGCCGCCCTGGCCATCGTCGCCGTGGCTGCCGTGATGCTGCTGTCCGGCAGCGGTCCGGCCCAGGCCACCACCGCATCCCTGGCGCCCGACGGCGGCGGAAGCATCGACCTTCGGCCGGTACAACAAGAGGACGAACCAGACGACGGCGATCCTGAACCCTCGCCTACGCCCGTCCCGAGAACTATTGCCACGCCTGAGCCCTGCCCCGGAAAGGGGGACAATCCCAATACTGAGGCCGCCGCCGTGGTCGATTCCGGCCACGTCGCCCTGTTCGACGTGTGGTGGAACCCCGAAGAGTTGGAACTGACCAACTCCTCCTGCCCCCCTACGGTGTCGAGTAGCGATACTCGCTCCCCGTCCAACATCGACATTGCGGAAACAGTCATCCACATCCCGAACAGCGCGAAGGTGGATCTGAGCGCGGCCGACACGGTCTATACAAAGGAGAAGTATCCGGATTTGTGGCGCGCCGAGGCTTTGGAAGGCCGCGGCACCGATGGCGGCGGCAATGATGTGGGCGACGGCATCGTGTGGGCGCTGCCGGCGTGTCCTCCCGACGGAGACCTCTCGGAGGTTGGCCTGTGCCTCAGCTTCTCCGCCGCCCTGCTCAATGCCGCGGACTGGGTTGGCGTTTCCGTTGACGACGATGGTGATGAACAAGGCGGTATCGTGTACCACCTTGACCACATCCACCAGATTGATATCGACAAGCAGGACCCGAGATACACGCTCGCGTACGACGCCTATGACGCCGCCGCAACCAGCGCGAGTGCTGCCCACTGGAATTCGGCCGATGCGCGCACCGCCACGATGCGAGTAGAGCCCGGAGGGTACGCCCGCCCCATGTGGTTTTTCACCAGCCGAGGCACGTACGAATTCCAGGTGCATATCACGGGGGACCCTGAGCAAGATCCCACCAAGCTGGGTGGCTTGGATCCAATAGCCAAGGAACTGAGCGTGAACGACGACGTGCGGGAGTACACTATCCACATAGGCGCAGAGGCCGACCTCAGCGTTAGCGCGTCCGTTGAGCCGGCGCTGGCGTCCGGCGACACCACCCTGGACCCCGGCGACAACGTCACCATTACGATTAACGCCAGCAATGGCGGTCCAAGCACGGCTCCCGACACCAAGGTGACGGTGGACCTTCCCTCCGGATTGGTGTCCCCAACGGTTGACACAGTAACAAAGGGGACCTATTCGGACGGGGTTTGGACGATCGGTAGCATGTGCAATCCGGCCGAACCTGCCAAACTCGACGCCGACCCACCCGAACCTGAGTGCCCCCAAACGGCCACGCTTACCATCACGGCCACGGTGGCGGCGGAAACTCATGGGCAGGAGTTGACCGTGAAAGCGACGATTTCCGCCACAGAGACCGTGGAGATCACGGAATCCAAGGATGGCCAGAAGGTCGCAAAGGAATACCAAGTGCCGGTGTTGGACCCGAATCCGTCGAACGACATGAATACGGTCACAACCACCGTCGCGGACCAGGCCAACGTGAACCCGATGTTCAGGACTGAAGCCACGATCGCTGAGAACTCGGCGGCTGGCACTGCGGTAGTTGGCCCGGTGTTGCTCCGAGACCCCGACGATGCCTCGCACACCTTCACCATTGAGGGCACTGGCGCCGGCAAGTTCCAGGTGGACAACGCGGGTAACGTGACGGTAGCCCAAGGGGCCGACCTGAACTACGAGTGTCAGGCTAACTATAACCTGACCTTGCACGTGAGCGACGGCAAGGACACCGACGGCAACACCGATACGGAAATTGACGACATTCTGGGGTTGGACATCCAGTTGACCGACGTAACCAGCGTGACCGTTAGCCTGACTGCCGACCGCAGTACGTTGCCAACCGGACAATCCGTCCATCTGACCGCCACTACCAACGAAGGACCACCCACGTGTACGTATACCACTGCGTACCAGTGGCATGAAGATGGGTCACACATCATCGGAGGTTCTGGCCTCACCACCATCTACAACCATTCAACGGCTGGCACCAGGTCGTACTACCTCAAGTTGGTTTACGAAGAGGACGGCGTTTACCACACGTACACGTCGAACACCATCCAGGTGACTTGGACCGACAATTAGCAACATTGGTCGGGTCGGGGCTTGACGCCTCGGCCCGACCATGCTTTGGGGACTAAACGATGATTATCCGACCCTGGACAATATGGTTGCTGGCTCTGTGCATTACGCCGGCCGCCGCTTTCCTGGGCCAGCCTGTTCCCCACGCCCAAGGGCAGGACGGGGAGGACCGTGACTATGTTGACCTGGGTTTAGTCTTGGAAGTTCCTGACGATATTTCAGCAATTCTATCTCACCAATTAAACATTATCGTTGTGAACCACGGGTCCAGGGCCGCCTATGACGTGGTAGTCGTAGTGGACGTCGTGTCCCCCGACAAAAGCACTTTCGGATATTTGGGGTTACCGGAAGTGCCGGTCGGAAGCGCGTCTCTGGTTGGAACATCCCTCCACTGGACCATTCCCGCGCTCGGAGGGCTGCAACGCGAAAAGGTTGCTGCGGAAGTAACCCATGAGGGCACTCGTGCCCCAACGTTTGTTAATACCTTCGACCCACATGAATTCTTCGGAGAGGTCACCACATCATCCTACGATAGCAATCTCAGCAACAACACATATCGGGTCTGGTCATACGATTACTCTACTCTAGGTGGTTCGCGTAGACAGGTGGTGGGGAATTATTCAGTTGCCGTGTCGGTGGACAACCCTGCCCCTTCACCGGGGGACACCGTTGACTTCACCATCACCACTGATAGAGATAGGCCTGGAGGTTTCATTGGCCATACCCCACCGCCGATTGACTTGGAGGTCGCGATAGAGCTGACTGACGGTCTGACAGTTTCCGGCACGCCAACTTACCCGCCCCCCTATATTGTAGCTTTGTTCAAGTAGGAAACGTAAAACGCAAAACGCCGCATAGTAGGTTTTGGTGCATGAATACGACCAAATCACCTACGAAAAGCGGAATGGAGATTCGGCCTCGAAAAATACCCTGAGATCGCCGCGTCAGGCCCTCTGGAGACCCCGATGCGACACTCCGTGGTGGACATGATGGTTGCCCGCCCTCAGTTCGACAAGAGAGATCCCATACTGGCCCAGCCTACCCCGCCCAACGCAAAAGCCACCCGTGCCGACAAGGGCGCGGGTGGCTCACATCAACTCATTCGGACCGGACCGAACGCTACCCGCGTTCGCCGTTACTCACCGCTTCCAGTTCGTTCTGGCCCGACTACGCCGCGAGTGCTAACTGAGCAACCTGCCTCGCCTCGTCCCGCTGGTCAAGTGCCACCACTATCGCGATCTGCTCCATCACTGTGCACATGATTGAATGCAGGCGCACACGGGCCTCGCCGCGGAACTGAAACTGGGTCAGCCGGCCCGGTTTCTTCATGTCGCCGAAAGTACGTTCCACCGCCAACCGGTAGAGGTATAGCGTGTCAAATTCTTCGCTGCCATGCCGGTACGGATAGCCGAAGACCCAAGGGTCCATGCGGGGATCAACCCAAACCTCGTTGCCGTGAACGCTGTATGCCACAGGCAGAGGATCCGCCTCACGCCGTAGGCAATCCTCTAGACCGTCGCACTCTTCGGCGCGCACGTACACGTAGCTCTCGGTGAGCACGTCGGTGCGGACGTACTGCATGAGGTTGCCGTGCTTGCAGGTCGGAACCCCCTGGTGATTGTAGACCTTGTGGTGAAATCGGCCCTTGCCCAGTTCCCGCTTGGGAATGACGGTGTGGATGCCGCGGGCATTCAGGAACTCCACGTTCTTCCGACTGTCGTAACCGCGGTCGGCCAGCAGCAGCTCCGGCGCAAACCACGGGAACCTCGCTTCGGCCTGCCGGATCAGCGCGCGCAACATCGGACTGTCGCCGGTCCTGCCATTGGTCAGTATCCCCACGATCTCATCGCCAGTTTCCACGTCAACCAGCATGTGGTATTTGTATCCCCAGACCCAGATGTAGCCCTTGGGGGCGCGAGCGTCATATTTCTTGATCCAACTCGCCTCCGGATCACTGCACGCGCAGGCGCACCGTTTCGGATCCCCGCGACATTTCCGGCACCACTCGCAGGTTTCGGGATCACAACCCTCGGCCCGGTACCTGACAGTCTTGCGATTCGGATTGCAGTAGGCCGGTATCACAGTGGAGTCCACCGCCACGCACCGCGCGAACTTCGGGTCTCTGGACTGTCGCTCATCGACAGCTTGGTGCTTGATCTCCTCTAGGATTTGCCAGATCCCTGCCTGCTCCATGACTTCAAGGGTCCGAACGAACGTCGGGCGGCTGGGCACCAGGTCGGTGAACCCGCAAATCTCCCGCAGGGACGCATCCTCGCGCAACGTGTCAACCAGCGCGGTCATGTTCGCCACGCCCTTGATGTCGGGGTCATAGGAGGCCAGCAGCACGGTTACCATCGGCAACCGGTCGTACAGCTCGGGCCCTTTGCCCGCTCCACGGAACATCCGCTGCACAGCGTCTTCTAGCCCGTACGCCTTCAGCTTCTTCACTCTGGCGATCAAACCGGACCGGTCGGAGTGCATATCTAGAACACGGGCAGGTTTGCAGACCAGCCACGGTAGCACGGCACACAGGGCGCTCCAGTGGTCGACCAGTTTGCGGTGTGTCAGCACCACCCAGCGCTCGGGTGGGACGCCCTTCGCGAAACCGAAGGCTTCAGCGAGTTCTGGCTCTGATCTCAGCTGATCAAGGAGCGGAAACAGTTGTAGGGTTTCGCCGTCATCTTCCAATTTGCGGTACTCGGAAAGCAGGAAAGTCACCAACGTCAGACGATAATGGGGCGAGGAAGGGTCGCGGCGTCGCTTGACTGGAAGCAGTTTGAACAGGAACTGATTCAGCCGGGTCATGTCCAACCCGTCGAGTCTGTCATCTACCTTGGTTTGTTGCGGTTCACTCTGATGTGGTCTATCATCCAAAGTGCTCACCGAAAGGATTTAGCCGTCTGGAGGCGAGCAAAATAGGACTGTCGCGGCTGCAACTGCGGCAGTCCAACTGCTCTATCTAATCACGAACAATTGTACCATTTTGTGCATGATTTCTCTACACAAGAGTGTCATGTTTGCAACATTCTCGTGCTCACGAAATGTGCGAGAAGTCCTTTACGCACATTGTTTTTGGTCATCACTGACCACCGCAAATGGCCCGGTCGGAGGCGAGGCATCGCCATCCGGTTCGACGTCTGATTTCGGTTGATGCTCTCCGTTGCGGTCGGCGTGACGAGCATCGTCTGACCCGATTGCTTCCAGCAGGACGTAAACGCCCGGCGAGTGGTACTCCCACAGTTCGCTGTCCTTGACGTAGTTGGTCAGCGAGGAGCGCACGCTTTCCTTTGTTCCATCAGGTAAGTTGGTCTCCATGATGAATTCGGCCACATCTGTGATCCTAGCGTAACCGCCGTTTCGCAGGCCCCACTCCCTAAGTACCGCCCGCTGGGTACGGCAATGCCTGATGTCCTCGATGGTGATTGGCCGATTGCTCCCGCCGGACGAGGCGCGTTTTGACCGAATCCACCTAAGCGTGCCCATTTTCATGTCGGTTACCGAGGCCATCTCCTCTTGAAGATTGGCGATCCGCGCTACCAGTTCCTGCTCGTGCTCTGTCAGTTCATTGACCCGATCCTGCGCTTCCGACACACTGTTGAAAGGTGCTGCCATAATGCCCTCCTTGCCGGTGGGTTGCTTTCCAGCCAGATTTTGTTGCCTAGCGATTGAGCCTAGCCAAGGTTCACCAAATCGTTTAGGTTAAAAGCATGGTGGCGGACGGGGAATTCCCCGTCCACTCGAACGCTCATAAGCGCGAGACGCCTCCATGCTCATGACGGTGGGTGCGGACGGTCGCGAAACGGAACGCACCTGCCGTTTCGCTTATGGTAGCACCGCGGGACACGAGCACGCAAGGCGGCTAGATTTTTCGTAGGGGGTCAATCTGGGTGAGTCCTAGCGTCGGACAGTGTGCCAGCCCCACGAAAGGAGCTATGAAATGTCGAACGACGACCATGCAGATGTCGTGCAACAGGCCATCGACAGGCTTGAATCAATGCGCGACCAGCAGTCGGGCGGAAAATGGCTGGAAAACCTCACCGCAGCCGTCGGAACCTACATCAAGGAATGGGACATAGCCCAATGCTGGACCTGGCCGGAGTGGCCGGGCCGCGAAGCGACGTTTCCCGGCTCCACCAACCAGGACGTCGGCATCGACGTCGTGGCTGTGCGACGTAGCGACGGACGCCACGTTGCCATCCAGTGCAAGTCCCGCCGCCTGGACAACGGCACACCGGTAGCCATCCAGAAAAGCGAACTGGATTCTTTCGCGAACGTATCGTCGAACCCGTTCTGGGCGGAACGCTGGCTGGTTGCCAACGGCGAGGCGCCTTTCAGCCCACAGGCCGAAACTGCTCTGTCCATGGCCGGCGTTGACCGTCCAATCAAGCCCATCAACATCCACGCGGACCTGCTGAACCAAGGTGGTAGGCCAGACGCAGAACCCTGCCCGCACTGCGAACCAGACGCGCCAGAGACGGCACGACAAACCAAGCAGTGTATGCAGGACGAAGCCGTTGCCACCGCGGCCCGCGTTCTCCAAGAACACGTCCAGAGTGACAGTGGAGGACTGCCAGTAGGCCAAGCCCGCGGCAAAATCATCCTGCCTTGCGGCACCGGCAAGACCCGCATCTCGCTGCGAATCATCGAAGAACTGACGTCCACCGGCGACGTGTCCGTAGTATTGTGCCCCTCCATCGCCCTAGTAGCGCAAATCCGACGGGAGTACCTGCAACACGCTGCCGGCGAAATCAACGCCCTAGCCGTCTGCTCCGACGAAACGGCCGGCTACGACCCGAAGAAAGAAGAAAAGCGCAACACTACTACGGACCCCACCGCCGACGGCAGCAACGTCAGCGCAGCCATCATCAAGGGGCCGGTCACCACTGACTCTGGCGAGATCGCGAAATGGATCGAATCCGTCAAACAACGCCAAGACATTGGCGTTATCTTCGGCACCTACCAGAGCGCACACCGTGTGGCTGAAGCCCTGCGCAACACTGAAACTACCGCCTGCGTAATGATCGGTGACGAAGCCCATCGGACCGCCGGCTTGCGCAGGAACGCGCAGAGCCAGAGGAACCCGAACCTGCGGAATTTCACGCTCTGCCATGACAACGACGCCTTCCCCGCCACCTATCGCATCTACCAGACAGCTACGCCGAAGGTGTACGACCAGAAGAGGATCCAGCGCCAGAACGACGAATGGGTCGTCCGGTCAATGGACGACGAAACCGTGTTCGGCGTGGAAATCTACCGACGCAGCTACATTGACGCCGTGAACAATGGCTGGCTGTCCGACTACCGCATCATCGCCATCGGCGTCAACGATCCTGAAGCATACCGAGCGGCCAACCTGCTCGCTAAAAACACCCAAAGTAGGCGACAAGCACTCACCACCGACCACTACATTCGGGGTCTGGCCTTCGCCCTCGCTATGGGCAATGCGACCCAGCAGGACGATGACGCAGATAAACAGGTGGCGATTCAGTCTTGCATCGCCTTTATGAACACGGTGGACAAATCCAGGAACATGGCCAAAGACCTCCAGTCCGACACCGCCAGGGAATGGATTCAGAAGTACCTGGACGACAATCTGCCGGGCCGACAAGCCGCCCGATACGAACTGGAGCACTTGGACGCATCGTCCAACATACTGCTGCGCGAGCAGGCCAAGGGCAACTTGGCCAACGCGACGGCAGCAACACCCCACGGCGTCCTGAACGTGGGCATCTTCGGCGAGGGTACTGACTCCCCGTCGCTGAGCGCAGTGGCGTTCCTGGAAACTCGCAAGAGTCCAATCGACGTGATCCAGGCGGTGGGCCGTGCCATGCGCACCGCGCCGGGAAAAGAGATGGGTTACATCATTTGCCCCATCGTGATACCGCCGCAGGCAGACCCGGAAGAATGGCTGCAAACCAGCAGCAAGGAAGACGGCTGGCAGGAGCTGGGCCAAATATTGCTGGCCCTGCGGGCCCACGACGAACGCATTGAGGACCAATTGTCGGAACTGATAACACTCTACGTTCCTCCGGCGCAGGAAGTTGTAGCCACCGCCGTCAGCGTGGCAAACCAAGAGTCCGGCTACATCCGGCATCACTACCACGTGGGGCCTGTGGGCGAAGCCCAGATAGCCGCTGAACAGGTTGTTGAGCGGAAAGCCCGTCCCCAGGACGTAGGGCTACGCCCTCTTAACGAACTGCAAGGACGGGTCAGAGAAGAACCGGAGGTGTTTGAGGCAAACAAGTCCCCGGTCGAGACGCTGGACGCCCGAGAGACAGACACTCCACAACAATCGGCAAATCCACAACCACAAGGGGCTCCATCGGTGGGGACAGCTGCGATTCACGAACCCCGTGCTCCGGCTTGGTCGTCGAACCCGCAACCAGAAACTAACGAGGCGGAACCAGCGAAACTGACACTGGAAAACGTTTCGACCAGAGACATCTACACAGTGCTAACCACGCACCAGAACGCTGACGGCAGCACTGAAACGCGAGTTGACCGCGCGCCTCGAGAAAAGCCTACAGCGGAAGAAACCCTCGGCCCCATCGACATCAAGGGCACCAAAGACAAGGCGCGTCGCATGGTGAACAACGGCGAGGGTGTGCGCGTGGAGCATACCAGTAAGCGGAAGCCCCGGGACCCCATGGAACGCAGCAACCGGAACGCGCTGCAAATGCTGCTACTGACTGGGCTCAATGAAAACACCAAGGCAATCCGGATGAACCTGCTTACCAAGTCCGGACTGAAAGGCCGCAATGTAGATCGCGACCTGAACATCTTGCGAGAGTGCGTGCTGGAGGCCGGTCGCCACCTGCGGGAGGACGGCCTCCAGTCCGCGTTGGACCGCCACTTCCAGATGGATAACCTAGCTGAGGGCAAGCGTAATGACAGCTGCAACGTCGCCGCCCTGCTGTTGATGAACGCTGCCATGCTCCACCAGCGCATCGCGGTCGGAAACTGGCTGCCCATCAGCAATCTGTCGGACATTAAGAACGACGCCAACGTCGTGAAACGGCTGTGCCGGGAGTGGGAGCGTATCATGCGTCACGACTTCCACGCAGTTCTGGAACCCGCTTTGGAAACCGTGTATGCCGCCGAGAACACCGGCAAAATAGCCGGCTTGGAAAAGGCGCTGCGCCACGTGGCAGCCACTGCCCAAGAAATCGCAGCAACCTACGCTGACATGGGCACCGACCACGCCGGCTCCATTTTCAACGAATTCATGGGCAACCAAGCATCCGATGGTGCCTACTTCACCCGGCCGGTAGCGGCGTCCATTGCTGCGCGCCTGACGCTGGACGCCTGTAGTGACGTGGACTGGACTAACCGCGATGTATGGAAAGACCACAAGACCGTTGACCTAGCCTGCGGCAGCGGAACTCTGCTCGCTGCAATGCTTACCGACATGAAACGGCGGGCGCAGGAACAAGGCGCCGACGAATTGGAACGCGCCCTACTGCAAAAGCTGGCGGTGGAAGAGACCATCAAAGGACTGGACATCAACCCAATGTCATTGCAATTGGCAGCATCGCAGCTGACGGCAGGGAATCGGGACATCCAGTACCAAAGGATGGGCTTGCACCTGATGCCTTACGGCCCGTCGCCGAAGGACCCCGCCAACGTAGCAGCCGGAACCCTTGAGCTCATGGGGCAAAAGGCAATCGTCCACAGGGAAGGTGAGTTGGTGTTGGCCGACGCGAAGATCACCTCTCAGATCGTCTGGAGCCAGCACGATGACGCCAATCTCGAAGGTGTAGTAGACGCGGTCAAGGACGCTCGCATCCTCATCATGAACCCCCCCTTCACCAGCAGGGCCAAAATGGGGGAAAAGTTTCCCATCGAGACCCAACGGGCACTGCGGTCCCGCGTAGATAGCATGGAGAACATACTGGTACGCAATGACGGGCAGATGGACGACTTTACGGATAAGAACTCTATTGGTCCCTTGTTCGTCGCGCTGGCAGACAAATGCTTGCAGAGGCAAGCCGGCGTTCTGGTAATGATCAATCCCACCATCGCCCTGTGCGCACCGTCCGGGTTAAATGAGCGTCGCATCCTAGCCGAGCGCTACCATATTGATACCATTTTGACCTGCCACCAGCCCGGCAATATCAACATGAGCCAACACACAAACGTCAACGAGAGCATCGTCGTAATGCGTCGGTATGAAGGCACTAAGTTGCCAACGCGGTTCGTCAACTTGGACAGACTGCCGGCTGACGAAAGCCAAGTAGATGAAATGCACCAAGCCCTTTCCAAATGCCGAGAAGGGCAAATGGAGGACGGATGGGGTGTGGTGTCTTACTGGCCAACAGAGAGCATTGAGGCCGGCGACTGGACGCCGGCAATCTGGCGTTCTCCGAGATTAGCGAAAGCAGCCGAGGAGTTTGCACACGACCCCATCCTGCAACCACTTGGGTCAATACCAGGTTGCACCACTCATGACGGGAGCCGCAGGGTACGCGAGAATTTCGATAGATCACATCCAGACAACGAAGAAAGCATACCCATACTGGAATCGAAAGGTGCTGAAGGTCAAAGGACGATCAAATCTACACCTGACGGACATTGGGTCTTCAAGAAGGGACGAGAAAGGCAGGCCAGACATTACCTCGAGTGGTCATCTCACCTTCTGATAACGGCTGGGCAAGACAACAGCACGGCACGTTTGACGGCGACCGCGAGCGAAGACAAGTATCTTGGCCAGACTTGGTTTCCGGTGGTCGGTTTGGCGCCCGATGAGGCGAAAGCTGTCGCCGTCTTTACCAACTCGACGCCAGGACGGCTTCAAATTATGCGAGGTCCGGGCAAAAAGCTGACGTTTCCAACCTATTCACCACGCGCAACAAATGACCTGAGAGTACCCGACATCAAGGACGACCGCATTCGCCAAACGCTAGCTGACTGCTGGGAGCGCACCAAGGACATTCCTGTGCCACAGTTCCGCGATGGCGAGTGCCGAGTACGGCTCATGTGGGATGAAGCCGTGGCCGAAGCCATGGGCTGGGATGCGGCCAAGCTGGCGCATCTGCGTGGCCTGCTGAACAGCGAGCCCCACGTGTGCGGCCTCGGCTACAACCAATACGCTGACGAAGTAGACGATTACGAGGTGCTGTCCTCAGTCGAAGAAACCAACCCCGTTCTCGCGTCGCTTCACCAGGAGTTCGCAGAGCTGGTGGCCACCTGGCGGGCGGAAACAGCGGGCCTTTCCTCACCCAGAGCAATGGCCGGACATCCTGCATACCAGCAAATCATCACACTAGGGGAACCAGTCATACCTCTCATACTCCAGGACATGAAAGACAACGGCGGCTGGTGGTACCCGGCGCTGCGTGCGCTCACTGGACAAAACCCCATCCCGGATTCCGCCAAAGGCAGCCCGCCGCTGAACGATGAAGCTTGGCTGCAATGGGGAGCAGAAAATGGGTACATCTAAGCCGGCAACGTCCCGGCACCCGTTGCAGTATTTCCCAGGCCTCGGCCCAGAAAATCACCAGCGAACCAGCCCGGTATGCCGTAAATACAACTGCGTAGCTTGGGCGGCTGGGATCGAGAATCAGAACCTATGGCCGAGTGGAGCGGAAGGCATGATGGCGGAACCGGAAGTTACCTGGCCAGAGGGCATCCGCAACGACGAAACGGTCGAGGCATTCGTCGAATACTTTGCAACCATCGGATACGAGCCGTGCGACGACCCAGGGTTCGAAGATGGCTATCTGAAAATAGCTATCTTCGCGAAAGACGGTTATCCGACTCACGCATCCAGGCAACTTCCGTCCCAAAAGTGGACTAGCAAAATGGGCTTTGATGGAGTGGATATCGAGCACAACGACTTGGAGTGCATCACCGGGAACCAGTACGGAACCGCAACGGTATTTATGAAAAGGCCCTATACCCCAGCTACTTAGCAAGACCCTGATGCACTCTCAAAAGGCACCGGTGAGGCTTTGAACACAAATTCTGAAGGGAGCTGATATTGCAGCCACCGTTGCGAGACGGAGTAGCCGCGTCTGAATGGGCACCGGAGAATCACGATGTTTATGATCATCATCGGTGTCCTCATCATCCTGCTCGGATTAGCAGACGCCATGCTGATAGCACTCGGCCTGCCAGTCGCACCTACTCACGATGCCATCATTATAGTTGCGTCTGGCATGATGTCCGTCGGAATCGGTCTGGTAAGGATGAAAACCGGCGACAGCATCAGGTTGCCTTTCCTGCTCGCAGGTGTATCCACTGGTTTCTGGGCAATGGTTACTTCGGAATTAGTGGCTCGAATGATTGTAGAAGATTGGGTGTTCGTACTAGCTTTTGCATTGGTACAGGGGCCAATCGTGAAAATCGGCATCAACAGACTCTACGGCTCACTATTTCGTGCGAAGGTCGTCCAATATATGAAGGCGGAGGGTTCTCTCAACCCACACAAAACCAGAATTGCCAACCGGCTAGTCAAAGATTTACCGATTGAAGAATCTGCGGTATACGCGATTAGTGCTAGTGCCGTTGCCACCGCTCTCTTCATGAACGAATTGAATCTTACCGTCAATTCTGCAACTACCGCGGCCTTCATTTGCTCAGCCGCCATTGGTACGGTGTTTTATACTTTCCACCCCAGTGTCGAAGATATACGGATGTTTCACAAAAACCCCAAAGAGTTCTTCTAGAACACACTCAGCGACCAGTGCGACTCAGAGGTAACCAAATAAAGTGCGGGGCGGTACTCACGAGCTTCTGTGATAGTCGGAGATGTCCAACGTACGCTGGCGCAGCAAGATGGGACAAGGCCCGGTGATTGAACACCTTACACCAGATTCGCTTTCTGGTGGGATCTACGGCGATCCGACCGCTTTCATGCGACGGACCGCGATTGCGACCAACTGAGGCCATTCGGAGAAACTTCATGTTAAGAAGCGCAGAATCCAGGGGACGCGAGTTCCACCAGTACATAGAGATCGGGCAGGACAACCAAACCTGCATATCTGGCATACGCCGCTGGTGCAAGAACGTGGAAGTCGAGCCTGAGTCATGGGGGCTGTACGCCGAAATGACCGGCTTGCCCATAGGATCCCATTCCGTTGGTTGCCCTTACGTTAATCGCACGACAGCGGGGATGAACCTCCGTTGGATAGTATCTGATTTCCTGAACGAGCACTGCGCAGGTTGTCCACACCACACCCCTAATGGCGATGTTTCCTGGGGGCAAGGGATCATAGATGCGCACGTGGCTCAGACAGAGCAGTCACGGAGCCTGTCAGATGAAACGAACCGTCGTATTCAGGAACTGCGCGCTGAACTCAGAGCCAAGTCGGCCGGCATGGCGGGGCAGGAAAGCGTAGAAGCTCGCAGTGTCTTGGCGTACCTCGAAGCCGTATTTTCGGAATCCGAAACAGAACGGGAAGAAGCTTCCGAGGCCATTAGGCAAGCAGCTTCAATAGGCGCTGAATTATTCCCTACCGAAGCCGCACGCCTCATCGCCACGTTGGCGCGGACACCGGAATACTCAGAGGCGATGCTGCCCGTATGCGCGGCCTTTGGCGCTGAGTTGACCGATTTAGCTGAGGACCTAGTCGAAACCGCATTGACCAACATAGAGGTGGGACTTCACGTCGAATTGTCCGCGGCGGTTCTAACCATTGGTGCTAGTTAGTGTCAGAGGGTGAAGTGTGCAATGGAGCGATGGATGTGTTCCTTGGCGTCGGGTTCCAGTCCATTCCAG
>DAOUHZ010000073.1:0-8795 GCA_034428455.1 Dehalococcoidia bacterium | reverse complement strand
GGTGGAGGAGTACGTGGCCTGGTACGACCGCCACTTCGACCCCGACTGGCAGGATATCCTCCTGACCCCGCCCGACGGCGCCGGACTGCGCCGTTCGGTCGCGATGACCCCGCCGCAGACGCCCGAAGATCTGAAACGCCTGGGCAAGGAGATCAGCGCCGTCCATTTCATCACCGGCGGCAACATGACCCATACCCCGGGCTACGGCGAACTGATCTCGCTGGGCTTGCAGAACGTCATGAAGCGCCTGGACAACTCCTCTGAGGACATTGACAAGGCCGAGGAGTACCTGGAGTACGTGTCGGACAGCGGAAGGTTCGTCACTTACGCGGGCGGCGGCCCGCTGATCGGCACCCGGCTCCGCCCCGATGAGAGCGAGCGCGCCGCCCTCAAACTGGTCAGCGAAACCGCCGACGGTATCGTGGTCAGCGGCAAGATCCAGATGCACACCAGCACGCCCTTCGCGGAGGATCTGCTGATCTCCACCCGCAACGACATGCCGGCGGGCAGCGGTCGGCATCTGTGGTTCATCGTGCCGGTGAACGCGCCCGGCCTGCGGGTGGTGTCGCGCCGGTCGGCGGCCAGGCACAAGAACCTGTTCCTGTCGCCCCTCAGCGGCCGGTTCGACGAGTTGGACTCAATGGTCTGGATGGAGGACGTTTTCATCCCCAGAAACCGCGTTTTCACCGGAGAAGCGCCCGACCGCAACCGCAAGGAATCGCTGGTCTGCTGGATGCTTTGGCACCACAGCTACGGCTGGCTGGCCAAGGCGGAGTTGACCCTGGGCCTCGGACTGGCGCTGGCCGAGATCATGGGCCTCAAGGACAATGCTCAGACCATCGAGCAGCTTGTCGAGATGACCGTCAACGTCCAGACCAGCCGCACCTGCATGAGGGCGGCCGAGCTGGACCAGGAAACGTCGGTGAGCGGGCATCCCCTGGCCAACCAGATCCATGTGGCCGCAGCCGGTGTCAATACCCTCAAGGTCCGCCAGCGCATGGGCGAAATCCTGCGCGGTCTGCCCGGTTCGTCGCTGATCAACGCGCCGGCCGACACCGACTTCGCGGACCCGGTGATGGCCGCCGAACTGGAGGACGCCTTTGGTGGCGGCGGCTACACCGCCATGCAACGGGCGGCGCTGCTGCAGTTAGCGTGGGACCAGGTATCGTCCGGCCTGGACGGGCGCGAGGCCGCTTTCGAGCTCCACGCCAGCGGCGGCTTGGAGTCATGGCGCCGCCAACTGGCCGCATGGTTCGACGATTACAATGAGCTGGCCAACGGCGTGCACCACTTGGTCGATGTGGACCTGCCGTCCATGGACCTGACCAGCCTGCAGGGCGTGCCGGCGGTGCCTAGGCGAATGCCGCAAGTAAACCCGGGGTCAGCAAATCCCTGATCCTGTTCATCCCGTTTATCCATGCAAAAGTAGCGCAGGCAGGTAAATTATGGGTCAGATGGACGGAATGGTCGCGATCGTCACCGGCGCCAGCCGTGGACTGGGCCGGGCCATAGCCAAATCGTATGCTGAGGAAGGGGCCAGCGTGGTCATTTCAGCACGGGCTCAATCCCCGACGGGTCTGGCCGGCACGCTGGAAGAAACGGCGAACGACATCAGGCAGGCCGGCGGGGACGTGCTGGCCGTGGACTGCGACGTCACCGACGAGGCCCAGGTCAACGATATGGTGCGTCGGGCGGTGGAGCGATACGGCAGGATCGACGTGTTGTTCAACAACGCCGGCGCCATGGTGCTGGGCGAGACGATCATGGACATAGACGCCCCACGCTGGGAGCAGCTGATGCGGGTCAACGTCAACGGCCCCTATCTGTGCAGCCGCGCCGTTCTCCCGACCATGATGGAGCAGCGACGGGGCAGCATCATCAACATCGGTTCCCGGATGGCCACCGACCCCAACCAGGGCGGCGGTGTCCTTTACAGCGCCAGCAAGGCGGCGGTGCACATGTTCAGCTACTGCCTGGCCGACGAGGCGCGGGAGTACAACATCGCAGTCAACATCCTGAGTCCCGGCGGCTTGCGCAGCGAGGGCTCGGCTGCTATCCCGTGGACGCAGCGCGACTGGCACGAACGGGTTGACCCCAGCGAAATAGGCCCGATGGCCGTGTACCTGGCCCTGCAGGACGCGAGCACCTTCACCGGTCAGTTGGCGTCGCGGTTTGAATTCGGCACGACCTGGGGACCGGGCGTCGAATCGTAACCTGATTTCCCGACGCCATTCGCTGGTCCGGGCCGCCTCACGCGTACCCAGTTTGTCATCGCGAGGAGCGCAGCGACGTGGCGATCTCGTTGCCGGATGAGCCGCCGTTACGTTGACGAGATTGCCACGCTGCGCTCGCAATGACAACACGGGCGAAACTGGATACGAGTGAGGCTCGCCATCATGTTGACAGCCCCGGCCAGGGAATCTAGGCTTGCAGCACACTTGAAACAACGCTGGGGATGCGGGTGAACTTATGGAGATAAAAGACCTGATCATCGACGACCGGCAGCGCGGCATTTTCAGGGTCCACCGGTCATCCATGACCTCCGACGATCTGTTCCAGCGGGAACGGGAGCTTATTTTCAGCCGCTGCTGGATCTACCTCGGGCACGAGTCGGAGGTGGAAAATCCCGGTGACTACCGGCGCCGCACGGTTGCCGGCCGGCCGCTTTTCTTCGCCCGGGGCCGCGATGGCCAGGTGCGCGTGTTCCTCAACTCGTGTCCACACCGGGGCGCCCTGATTTGCCGGCGCGACGCGGGCAACACCGACGTGCTGCAGTGCTTCTATCACGCCTGGTCGTTCAACACCAACGGCGAACTCATCGGCGTGCCCGACCAGGAAGCCTACGGGCCCAACTTCGACCGGGATGAGCTCGGCCTGAAGGAACCGCCACGGGTTGAAAGCTACCGCGGCTTCTACTTCGTGAGCTTCAACCCCTACGTCGAAGACCTGGTTACCTATCTGGCCGGCGCTCGCGAGTACCTCGACCTGATCATGGACCAGTCCGAGGAAGGGATGCGGATGGTCGCAGGCTCCAACAAGTACACCATGAAGGCCAACTGGAAGCTGCTGGTGGAAAACAGCCTGGACGGCTATCACCTGGTTCCGACGCACCAGACCTACCTGGACTACATCAGCGGGCTTGGCTCTGACGACAGCGGCCATACCGCCTCATCCCGTATCGTCGGCAAGGCGCGAGCCTTGGGCAACGGCCATTGCGTCATCGAGTCGCCGGTGCGCAACGGCCGTCCCATCGCCCATTGGCACCCGCTGTTCGGCGAGGAGGCCCGAGAACCCATCGCCCAGGTGCGCCAGCGGTTGGTGGACAAGTACGGCGAAGAGCGCACCTTCCGCATGGCCGATACCTCCCGAAACCTGATCATCTATCCCAACCTGGTGATCAACGACATCATGGCCATAACTGTCAGGTACTTCGAGCCCCTGGCTCCCGACAATATGGAGGTCACCGCCTGGCATCTCGTGCCCAGGGAAGAGTCTGAGGCGATGCTGGCCACCAGGTTGGACAGCTTCTTGACCTTCCTGGGCCCCGGGGGCTTCGCCACGCCCGACGACGTGGAGGCCCTGGAGTCCTGCCAGATCGGCTTCCGCGCCACCGAAACCGAGTGGTCCGACATCTCCCGGGGGATGCTGCGGCCGGCCAAGTCGACCGACGAGCTCCAGATGCGCGGGTTCTGGCGGCAGTGGCACGCCAACATGCAGGGACTGAGCCACACCAACGTGCAGGACGCGCCCGTCGAGGAAGCGGAACCCGCCCTGGCCCTGGCAGACGACGACTGACCCTTGCCCAACAGGTGAACCATGACCACCGTCAACCAACCCACTCTGCGTGAACAGGTGGAGGACTTCCTTTTCCGGGAAGCCGCGCTCCTGGATGACTGGCGACTCGACGACTGGGTCGACCTGTTCACCGAAGACGCCCGGTACATCGTGCCCACCACCGACCTGCCGGACGGCGATCCCAAGCGCGATCTGGTCTTCATCGATGACGACATCACCCGCCTGCGCGCCCGGGCGGTGCGGCTGAACAGCCGCCATGCCCACCGCGAGTATCCGTGGTCGCGCACCCGCCGGTTTATCTCCAACGTGCGCGTAACTGAAAACGACGATGGCGAGCTCTTGGTGAACTCCAACGTCCTGGTCTACCGTTTCCGAGCGGGCGAGGGCGCGCCCTACGTCGGCAGCATCGACTACGTCCTGCGTCGCGATGGCGGCGATTTGAAGATAGCATACCGCCGGGCCGTCCTGGACCTGGAAGCCCTGTCCTGGCACGGCGCCGTCAGCATTATCTTCTGAGGAATTTGAGCGCTTTGTCAGAAGCAGGATTTGCCGGATTATTGGATTTTCAGGATTACGTTTCCCCAATCCTGCCAATCCTATAATCTCGCAAATCCTGCTTCTGACAAACCACGTTGAGGTTGACGTTTGAAACTCGAAGGCAAAACGGCGCTGGTGACCGGCACCAGCCCGAACATCATGGGCGGCATTGCCGAGGAACTGGCCCGGGAGGGCGCTAACCTGGTCTGCGTTGACATTCGGGAGGAGATGGCCCAGAAATGCGCCGCCGCCATCGTCGCCGCGGGCCACGACGCCATCGGCGTAGCCTGCGACGTGACCGACGAGGAGCAAGTTCTCGCCGCTATCGCCCAGGCCACGGAGCGGTTCGGCGGCGTGGACATCCTGGTGAACGGCGCGGCCCAGTTCAACTTCAAGGGCGTATTGAACATGCCGCTGGACGAGTGGCGACGCCAGACGGACATCATCCTCACCGGCGCCTTCCTTTTCACCAAGCACGTGGCCCATCAGATGATCCAGCAGAACCGAAAGGGAAACATCATCAACATCATCTCCACCGCCGGACACCAGGGCGAGCCGGGCAACGTGGGCTACGGCACGTCCAAGGGCGGGATGCTCAACTTCACCCGGTCGGTGGCCATGGAGTTGTCCGCCCACGGCATCCGGGTCAACAGCTTGACGCCAACCGCCACCGACCAGTCCGAGGGACGAGAGCGGGCCGCAAGATGGGGCGTGGACTGGCCGGGCCCTCGCTTGGGACAGCGGGCGGCGGGACTACTGCCCGACGCCAGCCGAGGGGCGCCTTTGCTCAAACTCCCCGGCCCGTCCCACTACGGCAAGGCGGCGGTGTTCCTGGCGTCCGACGATGCTGAGATGATCACCGGATTCGACCTGCGCGTGGACGCGGGCGCGGTTTCCCGGTACTGGATCTGGTCGCCCGGAGACTCCTAGCCCGTCGCCTGAGAGAAGGCCGTTCCGCAGCGTTCGGAGGCGACCATTTGCCATGGCTCAGCAGGGATCATTCCCCGGTAACGCCGGGCGCAACCGCAACTCGCGGAGTGTTTCGTCGTCAAACGGGTTGCCACCCGACTCCAGCACGCTGATCCACGTCTCCCGGTTCGGGCGGTAGAAGGGACGGCAGGTCGGTTTCTCCGATGCGTCCACCCAGTCCAGGAAAACCCCGAAGTCCGCGACGGCCGCGTCCTGCGAACCCATCACGCCGTATATCAGCCCACGGCTGTCTCTCGCCGGCCCGTCGGGCTCGCGCTCCAGCGCCAGGTTGCAGAAGGGCAACGCTTCATCCGGCCGGCGCTGCACGCCCAGTTGCCAGCACAGCGAGTTGTTGATCACCGGATCCCGCGGACCCCGTTGCTGGGCCGCCCGAAGGTCGGAGTTTGCAAGATCCCACCTCTCTGCCTCCGAGTGTGCCAGCGCCCGGTTGTAGTACCCAAGAGGATTATCGGGCGCGAGGTCGACGGCTTTCGTAAAGTCGGCCACGGCCTGTTCAAAGTCTCCTTCGTTGCCCCTCTGCAACCGGGCGTTGCCCCGGTTCACCCATGCCGTCGCCAGGTCGGGGTCTATTTCTATAGCCCGCTCCAAATCCTCGAAGGCCAGGTGAAGGTCGCCAGCGCGGCCCCGTTCCAGGTACACCGCCGCGCGATTGACAAACACGCCGGGACCCTCTACGCCGGCGGCGATTGCCCGTTCCAGATCATCCAACGCACGGTCAAGGTCGCCGGTCCGCCCCCTCGCCATATAGGCCGCTGACCGGTTGATGTACGGAGCCGACAAATGGGGAGCCAGTTCCGACGCCCTGGTTAGGTCGGCGATGGCCAGGTCCTCGTCGCCCGGGCGCCCGCGTTCCAGGTACGCCAGGCCGCGGCTGCTGTAGGTGTCGGCGGACCGTGGCTGCACCTCCAGCACCTCGGTGAACCGCCAGATGGCCTCGTCCAGGTCGGCGTACTCGCCGCCCAGATACGCCTGGCCCAGCCGGTAGCGCAGATTGGCCAGGGCTGCCGGATCCTCAGGCGGATGCTCCAAAGCCTGATACAGCACGGTCTTTGCCGGTTCATACGCTTCCCGTTGCAGGTACACCTGACTCAGCGCCAGCAGCGCCACCGAACGCACCTCTGCCGTCAGGTCGATGTTGATGGCCGTGGGCAGCTCCGAAGGCGACGTGGGGATTTCCACGACTTGCGGCCCGAGGGATTCGTTCTCGGTGGGAATCGAGGTCAGGTTCGCCAGCACCCTCCCGCTGTCGTATTCACCCCAGATGACGATAGCCGCGCCCGACTGCTCCGCGGCCGACAGCGCCGCCCGATGCCCCGGGACGGTCTCCATCCAATGGTCGATCCTGATGCTTTCAAGTCCGGCGGCGGCGATCTCGCGATTTATGCTCTGCCTGAGGCGGCCACGGATGTTGAACCCCAGTTGGCCGGCCGTGTAGTTGGCGAAGGGCGCAATCACAATCAGCGCCTCTCCGCTTGTCGCCATGGGATGGCCCGGGTCACTAGGAGGATTAACCGGCGGCTCGCTCGTGGCGGCCACAGGCTGTTCGGGCGCACCGGTCGGATCGATTGGCGCCACAAGATGGTCCGGTTCACCGGAGAAAGCGAACGGCGCCAGTACCACCGCAATGCCAACCACCACCGCAACGGCTGCTCCGGCCGCGGCGATCCAGAGTCTCCGGCGTCCGCGGGCTGGGGCGGGGGGCGAAGCGGATTCGGCCGGCGATACGGGCGTTGGGTCGGGGGCCGGTTCCGGTGGCCGATCCTCGGCAGGGGGCGCCTCCGGGTCGAAATCTGCCGCCACCAGCAGTTCGTCCCTTTCTTCCGGCGTGAGCCTCAGCGCCTCGGCGCAGCGGAGGACGTCGTCGCGGTAGCGGGGCCTTGTGGTAAGGCCCTCCTTCCACCGGATCAGGGTCGCGCGGCTCACACCGGTCCGGCGGGCCAGGTCGGAATCGCTGATCCCCGACCGGGCTATGTGGGAGGTGAGAAGTTCGCCGAAATCTGGCAAAAGATACAGTCCTGTAGCATAAAATCGGCCGAGTGTTACACATCTGTCGTTCAGTGTACAGGCAGTGAACACCTAACCTTGACATCGCCAAACCCAAATCAAAGGAGGCGATGAGATGAACTCGATACTGTCCAAGGCAATCGTTCCACTGGCAATGGTGCTGCTGTTGGTCGTAATGGCCTGCGGCGGCAGCGCGGAGTACGCCGCGCCGGCGGCGCCGGCTGCTCCACAACCCGCCCAGTCCGCACACGCCGCTACTGCTGCTCCCGCCGCCCAGTCCGCGCCGGCGGCCGCCCACCCTGCATCCGCGCCGGCGCAGCCAACGGCAATGCCAATGCAGGCCTCAGGGGGATCCCAACCCGAGGGCTTCAACAACATCGGCGGTACAGCCACCGTCAACGACAAGCCCTACGACCTGACCTTCTTCCAACACTACGGCGTCAACCCGTTCATCGACACGGAGGACGACCACCTCTCCACCTTCGCCGGTAGTGTCTCAGTTTGAATTTGTGGACTTGCGCGGACCGTAAGGTCCGCGCTTGACGGGCTTGGGTTGGTTGACGTTTACCAGGTCCACCAGCCAAGCCATATCATGCACCCGCTCCGCCAATCCCGCCGCCATCGCCGGCGTCGTCTTGTACCCGCCGGACCGCTTGTTCAACGTCGTATGGGGCCGGCAGAAGTTGTAATGCACGAAGTACAGCGCGAGCATATGGCAGTGGTTTTCCAGTTTCTTGCTGAAAGCGTTGGTCAACCGGGTGAACCGGCGCATCCCCATCCGCATGGTCAGGTTCTGCCGCTCCACGTATGACGTGCTGATCGCGTCCCAATCAGGGTTGCCAGTTATTGTCTCCCGGCGCGAACCCACCCACTCGACCGGCGAGTACCGCCGCTGGTCTTCCGTTGGCGACGGCCCGTAGAGCTTTATCAGCTGGGCATAGTCCACGTCGCCGCCAAACGCGCCCTCGACGGCTTCCAAATACGACTTCAGGCCGTCAGTGGTGATCTGGACCCGGTTCGCCAGCCGCGCCCGCATATCGTCCATAATCTCAATCGCCGCGTCGGAATCCCGGCCTGGGCTGACGTGCCAGGACACAATCAACTTGCTGTCCGCGTCGATACCCGTCCACGTCCACACGTCGCCAGCCTCGGCGGGAGCGGCCTTCGCGTACTCAACGTTCTTCTCTTTGGCGTAGCAGAAACTCCAGACCTCATCACACTGGACTTTGCGGCTGGGAACGTCGCGGACGGCCTGGTCGTGGAACGCGGCACAGGCTTCGCCGGCGGCCACCAGCAGTTTGGTGACGGTGTTGATGGACACGCCCGTCACGCGGCTGATTGACCGCATGGACGAGCCTTCCACCAGCAGGTTGAGGATCTGCGCCTGTTTGTCGTTTGACAGTCGATTTACCATGCCCGAATTGTAGGGCAAACCGGCCTATCTGTCAAGCAAAAGTTCACTACGAAAT
>DAOUHZ010000072.1:0-4066 GCA_034428455.1 Dehalococcoidia bacterium | reverse complement strand
AGCTCACCCAATGACAGACGACGCGCCCCTCCCTCTATCCCGCAAATTGGCCTATCTACGGGACATTTGCAACATACAAATGACAGGTTGGGAAGATGGGTACGCGTAAGTTACCCGACGAGATTGCCGCGCTGCGCTCGCAATGACAGGTTGGGAAGATGGGTACGCGTGAGTTACCCGACGAGATTGCCACGCTGCGCTCGCAATGACGGGTTCAAGTGCGCAAGTCCTCTGACAGGTTGGGAAGATGGGTACGCGTGGGCCGTGTGGTCAGAAGGCGCGGGGCGGTTGGACGCGACGGTACACTCCAGGAGAGCCGGGGGCATGGCCGTAAGAGCCGCCGATGTACTCGTGCATGGTGTCCTGGCGGCGCTGATTCTCCCAGGCCAGGGTTTCCGGCACCTTTTCGTGCTCAAACTCGTACATCGTAAGGTACTTGGGCGCGCCTTCCACCGCGTGGTACCGGCGAACGTGGAGGCAACCGGGAATCAGCAGGTTTGCCGGCGTGCGCACCGTGTCGTAGTACTCGTTGTACTTGGCCTCGATGTCGGCGGGAACATCCATCCGGCCGATCTGCAAGGCGGGAGCCATGCCTCTGCCCAGGGTGTGAGGGTCGCTTTCCTCGGGATAGATCTGGGTGCAGGCGAGGCGCACGGTGCCGCGGCCGACTACGTTGGGCGACATGCGCTGGGTCCATTCGGTGGGGTTCTGGCTCATGCGCAGGTATTCGTCGGTTTGCAGCGCATCGACGGACTCCAACTCGTAGACCGCCAGGTATCGCGGCCCGCCGCGCAAGGCTTCGTAGCGGGCGGCGTCCAGGAACCCGGGAGCGCTGAGACGTTCCGGTACGTGTTCTTCGTTGTACCAGGCATTAAATTCGGCGTCGTTCTCAATGTCGACGTCGGTGAAGACGATCAACAGAGCGGAACCCTTTTTCTTGGCCATGAGGCACCTCCCTTTGGCTGCGCATTAAACCACAACCGGGGGCGGCGCACCTGGGTTCCAGGGGTTGATCACGCCGCGGCTAGGGCCCGCGGGCGCGGTGAAGGAGATGATCGGGCATGAGGTTGGGTTGGATTAGATTGAAGTCGATGGGGTTATCAGGGTTTTCGGCGTTATGGCGCGCCAGGTAATCGGCGTAACGGGCGGTGAAGGCGTCCATTTCATCAAGGTCGTGGATAAACGTGGGTTTGGCAGGGCGCTTTCGGGCGGCTTCTTCGAGTTCCTGATTGCTGAGGGGATTGCCGTTGCAGTCATGGCGGCGGTCTTCGCAGGGACAGGGGTAGGAATAGCTGGCGTAGTACACGGGGCCGTGCCGGCTGAATTCGATATGCTCGGCAAGGCGGCGCCGGGCTTCGATCTCGGCGGGATCAGGTTCGGGTTCGGCCGGGGTTGCTTCCCCGGAGTCCTGGCCCGGATCTTCGGCATCGTGGTTGAAGCCGAGGCGGAGGAGTTCCTTCGCGGCGGAGAGGCGGTGGCAGGGTTTGAAGTCGGGGAGTTGGCCCTGCATGGCGTCTACGAGGAAGCGGACGGCGGTGCGGCCGTGGTCGGTTTCCTCGTGGACGATCTCGGCGAGGGCGGAACGGATGCGGTGCGCCGCGTTATCGGGTCCGGGTTCGGGTTCGGCTTGCGGCTGGGATCGCGGATGGGGTTGAGCGGAGCGCCAGGGGGCAGCGCGGTCGACGACAGATTGGGCAGGCTCGAAGCCGAGTTTGACGAGGAGCCGGGCGGCGTCGAGACGGTGGCAAGGTTGGGAGTCGGGGAGTTCGCCGTGCATGGTTGAGATGAGGAAGCGGACGATAAGCCGGCCGTCCTGGGTTTCCTGGGCGATGATGTCTGCTAAGGCGAACATATATTCTGATTGTAGGTTGATGGGTGGAGGGTGTCAAGGGGAGAGGCGTCTCACGCGTACCCGCTTTAGCGACGGGAGTAAATTTACAGGGATAAAAGGGATTATTGGGAGGAAGCGCGTCGGTTGCCGGTCACTGCGGTTTGAATTACGATAGCAAAGGATTTGCGATCAGCATGATCGAAGGCAACGGACGTAACAACTTGACACGACGGACCAAAGCGTTAGTGACCGGCGGGGCCGGATTCATCGGCTCCCACCTGGTGGACGGGTTGCTGGAGAACGGGTACGACGTGGCGGTGGTGGACAACCTGAGCAGCGGCCAGTTGCGCAACGTAAGCCACGGGACGACTTTTTACCACGCCGACCTGAACGACGTCCGGCTGAATCAAATCATCCAGCGGGAACGACCGGAGATCGTATTTCACCTGGCGGCCCAGAGCAGCGTCCGCCAGTCGGCCATTGATCCGGTGGCCGACGCCGACGCCAACGTGATGGGCACGATCCGGCTGATTGCCGCGTCGGCCGCCGAAGGGGTGGAGAAGTTCATCTTTTCGTCCACCGGCGGCGCGATTTACGGCGACCCGGAAACGATACCCTGTGACGAGGATACGCCGGTCAACCCGCTGACTCCTTACGCTCTGTCCAAGTACGTCGGCGAGCAGTACCTGGAACTTTTCAGCAAGACCTATGGATTGGATTACACGATCCTACGGCTCGCCAACGTTTACGGTCCGGGGCAAAACCCTGACGGTGAGGCTGGCGTCGTCGCAATTTTCACCGGGATGATGCTGAGCGAGCACCGGCCGCAGATATTCGGGGACGGCCTCCAGGAACGTGATTTCGTCTACGTGCTGGACGTGGTTCAGGCCAACTTGGCGGCCATCAACCGGGGACACGGCAGGACTTACAACATCGGCACCGGGCAGCCGGTGAGCGTAGCGCGGATCTACGAAATGCTCCAGGAAATCACCGAATTCGACCAGGAGCCGGACTATCGACCCCGGCGCGCCGGAGACGTGCTCCGCATCGCTTTGGACTCCACGCGAGCGGAGCAAGAATTGAGGTGGACGCCGGAAGTGCCGTTGCCAGTGGGCCTGCGGCGTTCCGTGGAGTACGTCAGGGTTTCATTATCACATCGCGCCAACCGTGTGGGCCTTGCGACGGAGCGCCGGCGTCATCGCGCCAACCCGTCGCAAGCGGCTGGCAACTGATTCAACAGGTGGAGGAGGAATCCAACCGATGTCCAACGACTATGACGTTGTGATCCTTGGCGCCGGGGCGGCCGGCATGTCTGCGGGGCTCTACTCGACCCGCGCGATGCTCAGCACGCTGATGATCGAAAGCATCGGTCCCGGCGGCCAGTTGCTGATCACCGACGATATCGAGAACTATCCCGGCTTTCGGGATGGCGTGAAGGGGATGGCGCTGGCGGATGAGATGTACAACCAGGCCGAGCGCTTCGGAGCCAAGATGGAGTTCGCCGAGGTCGAGGGCGTGGAAAACCTGTACGAAGACCGGAAACTGATCCGCACTTCAGAGGGCGATTTCACGGCGCGGGCCCTGATAATCGCCACCGGCGGTTCCCACAACAAGCTGGGAGTGCCCGGCGAGGACGAGTTCGGCGGACGCGGCGTTTCGTATTGCGCGGTCTGCGACGGGAACTTCTTCCGGGGGCAGGACGTGGTAGTTGTCGGCGGCGGCGACTCCGCCATGGACGAGAGCTACTACCTGACCGGCATCTGCAACTCAGTTACCATAATCCACCGCCGGGACGAACTTCGCGCCACCAAGGTGCTACAGGATCGCGCATTCTCCAACCCTAAGTACAAATGGCTGTGGAGTCACGTGGTCGAGGAGTTTGTCGGCAACGACGTGCTGGAAGCGGCCCGGGTCAAGAACCTGAAGACTGAAGAGGTGTACGACTATCCGACCGCCGCCGCCTTTGTCTACGTCGGGTTCCATCCCAACACGGAAGCCTTCAAGGACCAGCTGGATATGGACGAGCTGGGCCACATCCACGGCGACTTGCACATGAGGACCAACATCCCCAAGGTCTACGTGTGCGGCGACGCGCGGGCGGAATCCACGAGGCAGCTCGGCGCCGCGGTGGGGGACGGGATCACGGCCGCGCTGGCCGCTTTTCACGATCTGTCGTCGTAAGCCGCAGAATGACATCAGCTGCGGAAGCAGACGGCAGGGGCGGGGCGCACACCC
>DAOUHZ010000071.1:0-25021 GCA_034428455.1 Dehalococcoidia bacterium | reverse complement strand
AGCTCACCCAATGACAGACGACGCGCCCCTCCCTCTATCCCGCAAATTGGCCTATCTACGGGACATTTGCAACATACAAATGACAGGTTTGAGGAAACTGGGTACACATGAGCCGCGCCATTTGGGTAGTGCTCATTATGACATGGCGTATTACATCCAACGAGCCGAAGACTCGATTGGCAACCGCGTCAGCATCCGACCCTTCACCAAGTATCCCGACGAGTGGCATACTAATCCCACTGTAAGCAACGTCAGCAACAAAGACGGAGATCCCCAATGACCACCCCCGATGCCCACGCATTCATGAGGCAGCTCGACCAAGACCCCGAACTACTGGAACAGGTGCGAGCCCGCATCCTGACCCGCGAACTGCTCCAGCTGCCCGAAACCGTCGCTCAGATCGCCAGCCTCCAACAGGAAACAGCGCAGCAGATCGAGGCTCTGCAACAAGCCCAGCAGCAGACCAACGAACGGCTCGACAGATTCCAGCAGCAGACCAGCGAACGGTTCGACAGCTTCCAGCAACAGATCGACGAACGGTTCGACAGCTTCCAGCAGCAGATCGACGAACGGTTCGACAGCTTCCAGCAGCAGACCAACGAACGGTTCGACACCCTCACCGGAAGCGTCCAGAGGATCGAGGGTACGCTGGGCAACCTCACCGGCAGCGCCTACGAAAACCGCGCCGCACGCATCGCACCGAGGCTCATAGCTCGCTATCTCCGAATGCAGCGAGCCCAGGTTCTGCAAGCGCCCAACACCAGCCATAGCGCTCACCTGGACAACATGGTGAACGAAGGCGTAACCAACCGAGCGATCACCGAACAACAGGCACAGGAACTCGAACGCGCCGACATCATCGTCATGGCCAAGGACAACCAGGAGCAGACCGTCTACGTGGTCATCGAAGCCTCCGTCACCGTAGACGACACCGACATCGACCGAGCCCACGAAAGGGCGCTGATCATGGGCCGCCTGGCCAGCATGGCCGCGCACGCCGCGGTAATCGGCCAGGACATCTCCCCGCCGAATCGCCAGAGGGCCGCCGGGCTCGGTGTCATTTTCATGCCACTGAGCCAGCAGTAACCATGAGACAATTTAAGCAATTTCAATCGGTGTCAGAGAATACTGGCGCTACGATTCCACTCCGGATAGCCGGTTCTACGGCGAAAAGTTAGTCGGCGAGCGGCAGGTTAACGGCCTGTGGGAACGCATCCCGGTGGAGACAGATGCTGAAGGCCGCCCGCGCCGCCGAACTCTGCGCCGGCTGCGTGGCGAGGCCACCTAACGCTTCGCAGTCTCCGCCCAAACCAGGCTGGCGGCGCCCACCATCCCCTGGCTGTCGCCGAAGGTAGCCGGAGCCAGCCGGAACGCTCGATGTCCAGAGCTCATCGCCCGCCGGCGAGCGCCTTCCTCGATCTCGCCCAGCAGGCCCAGCTCCTGTAGGCCCAGCGTCACACCGCCCCCCATCACCACCACGTCGGGGTTGAAGATGTTGAGCACGTTGCCCAACCCGACAATGATCGCGCCCACCGCGGCTTCTATCACCTCGACGGCCACATTGTCGCCTCGCGCGGCGGCGGCGAATACGGCCTCGCCGGTCAGCGACGCGTTGTCCTCGTAGGCCCGCTGCAGTGGCGATCCCGGGGTGGCGTCCCCCAGTCGGGCCTGGGCCGCGCGGGCGATGGCGGTGCCGGATGCCAGGGCTTCGAGGCAGCCGCTGTTGCCGCAGGCGCACGCCGGAGCATCCGCTCGCAGGTCAATGGTCATGTGCCCGACCTCGCCAGCCGCTCCCACCGCGCCGGTGAACACCTCTCCCCGGTCGACAATCCCCGCTCCCACGCCGGTGCTGAAGGTTATGAAAACCAGCGTGCGGGACGGAGTGTCCTGCAGGCGGACCGGCCGCCCGGCGCCGTAGTAGTACTCGCCCAGCGCCGCCAGGTTGGCATCGTTGCCCACCCAGACCGGCGCGCCCATCATCGGCTCCCAGAGCGCGGGCAGCGTAACCCCGTTGAGCGCCGGCAGGTTGGGCGATGACAGCAGCATGTTGCTCGCCGCGTCAATCGAGCCGGCCAGGGCAATTCCCGCGCCGGCAACAGCGCGCCCACCGGCCCAATCCTTCGCGGTTTGCAACAACCCTCCGGCGGCGTGCACCAGCTGATCCTGAAGGGCGCCAGGCTCATTGGCAACCCGATCCTGCCACAGAATGGTACCCTGCCGGTCGATAACTGCGGCGCGGGCCCAGGTCCCGCCCCAGTCCATCGCCAGCGCCACCGGCGATGTGGCGTCGGAGTCGGAAAGCACCGTACTTTCCTTTAGTCAGCCGCCCCAGCCCAGGGATAGCCATTCGGCAGGCAGCAGCTGTTCGCCAGTGGGGTCAACCACCAGATTGAAAACTTCCAAGGTGGATGCGCCCAGCAGATAGTTGCCCTCCGGCCCGAATATGACAGGGCAAGAGCGTTGGTAGTCGCCAATGCTGAATCTGGCCATGCTGTAGCCGTACCTTACTCGGCTGCCGTCGGCAAGAATGAAACCCAACCGCTGTTCGGGTTCAATGCGGAGTTGAATCATCAGGGATTCAGGCAGCATAGAGTGGGCTGCGCCCGTATCAACAACGGGATGAACCGGAGCCAGATCGCCGCCGTCCGGATGACCGACGCCTATGGATACCCTGAACATCGACATTGCGGAAGCCTCCTCCGCTTTCGGCGTGGCAATTGTAGCACGACGGGTGTTCCCCGGACTTGCCCTCAACCGCATCTCAATGAGCCTCTGCCAGCAGCTCATCCAGGGTGCCCCGCAGCACGTCCTCAGGCATCGGGCCGACGTACTTGCGCCGGATTACGCCGGAGGCATCGATGAAAAATTTCTCCGGTATGCCCCGCACGCCGTACTCCAGCGCGATCGCGCCGTCTCCGTCAATCCCGGTGGGATAGGCAACGCCGAACTCCACCAAGAAAACCTCCGCCGCGTCGGGCGTGTCCCACACGTTGACGCCCACGAATTCCACCGGCGCGTTGGAATAGGCGGCGTAGATGCGGTTCAGGGTCGCCGCCTCCTGTCGACACGGGCCGCACCACGACGCCCAGAAATCCACCATCACTACCCGGCCCCGCAGGTCGGACAACCGGAGCGTGTCATCACCGGCCATTTCCAGCGTAAAATCCGCCGCGCGCGCCTCCGAGACCCGAACCTCCCCGAACTGCGCGTTGATGCCCGCTCCGCCGGGCGCTCCCTGCTGCCGCACCGCGGCCCAGGCCAGCAGCGCGAACAGGGGAACCAGCACCGCCGCCGTCCCCAGCATGATCCAAACGCGCCGGGACATCAACCTGCGCTCGCCGCCGGACGCCGCCAGATGCCCCAGCCCAGCAGTCCCGCCAGCACGACGCCCACCATGATCGGCAACGCGGCGAACCAGAACCGCGCTTCCGACAGCGGATTGCCCACTCGGTCAACCCAGGTCGGCTCGGGCAGTCCCGACAGTGTGATGCTGACCCCCTGACCAGGTTCTAAGCCTTCCGCCCCCCACGCCCGATAAGTGACCTCGCCCACCGAGAACCCGTCGCCGGGGGCCAGTCCCCCAACCCCGATGTTCCCGAACTCCGACGGGATCAGCAGGTCAAGCGATTCCGCCCCCTGCAGGGTGTTGTCCCGCCACGCCACCTCGCTCCCGTCATAAGGCAGGGTAAAGGTGAAGCTCACCTGGTGCCGACCCGGCGGCACGGGCGCGGTGATGGCGAACCCGGTGCCCACCGGTATCACTTCGCCGCCCACCAGGTTGGTGGATACGTCCAGATCGGTGGCCGCCGGTGGCAGGGAGAACCGCAGGAAACTGAACTGCCCGATCATGGGAGGAGCCGAGAGATCCGGCACCAGCGTGGTGTCGCTGCGGTTTTCCAGCGTGAACAGCTGCACCGCCGCCATGCGCCGGGTCGACGAGTCGATTCCGGCAACGATGATCGACTGCTCCGTGGTGGCCACCACACCCACGTCGCGGGTGAATTCGTAGACCGTCAGCTCCACCGGCTCGGCGATCTCCGACCGCGAGAGCACCTCGGTGTATCGAGTCTCCCCGTAGTCGACGGCCAGCGCCAGACTGTCGCCATCGGATACAGCCGGCACGTCGTCGAACCGGAAGCCTCCGTCGGCATCGGTGGTCTCCTCGTAGGTATCCACGGAGCCCGAACCGGCGCCGAAGCGATGGAGCAGCACGGTGACGCCGGCCGGCGCGTCGACGCCCGGCGTGCCGTTGACCACCACGCCGGCTACGGACACAGTGTCCGGGGTCTGCGCGTGCAACGCTGTCGGCAAAACGGCCAACAGCGCGCCCACCGCCACCGCCGCGATGAGGATGGCCGGTTTCAGGAGCAATGACTGACCCAAAGGATAAACGGCAGGTTGTTCAGGTTAGCGCCGGCAGCGTCGAATTAATGCCTGTTTTGCGTGTCGCCGTTGTTTCCGTTGCGCTGTTGCGCTAGGTCCGCTGCCCATGCAGTGATTTCACCTAGCGCGGCCACGAACGCTTGCTGGC
Organism: Dehalococcoidia bacterium; assembly: GCA_034428455.1. GTDB lineage: Bacteria > Chloroflexota > Dehalococcoidia > Lucifugimonadales > UBA3495 > Bin87. The sequence continues at coordinate 20,490 of DAOUHZ010000071.1, read as the reverse complement.
TTTCTATGGACTGCCGGCGCTCTTCGGCAAGCATCGCCATAAAGGCCTCGTGTTCCTGCCTGCGCTGTTCCTCAGACTGCCGGCGTTGTTCCTCAAGCCGCTCCTGCGTCTGCCGGCGCTCTTCATCCCGCAGCTGACGTTCCTCTTCGGCTCGCTGGCGATACTCTGCCAGCTGTTTCTCGGCCTCGTCGGCCCGGCTTCTCTCCGCGGCGATGACCGCGCGCATCTTGGTGAACATATCGTAATTCTAGACCCCTCCGGCTGCTCCCGTGATCGCAGAATAGGTGAGCATTCTGCCGAAAATGTCTACGTTGATGTACCTGGCAATCGTCGCCGGATTGCAGCCGATCAGCGCAGCCAACTCCGCCGTGCAGGAGATACTTGTATAGTACCAGATCAACCAGGTAATCACCGCCGTGCCGACCGCGAACACCGCCGGCAGGCGCAGCAGTTCGTATACGTCCCTGGGGCTGGGTCGCTCAGCGAACGGGTCCTGCGACGACGACGGCGGCGGACGACTATCCATCCCGTTCCACCCTGTCTTGCCGGTCTAAATCGCGCATGATCTCCGCGGCCTGCCTCCGATATTGGTCCAGTTGTTCGCGGAAATCATCGTTGGCGATGCGGCCCAGGCCGTGTTCCATCTGCAGGGTGCGTATCGCCTCGTACACATCCTCCAGCGCGGCGGCATTATCCGGCGCTTGCCCATCCGCACCCTCGGCGTCCGGCGCGTCGCCCGTCGCTCGCCAGCGGCCGGCCAGGAACGGCCACGCCACTGCGCCCACGACGAGCAACGCCACCGCTATCGCCAACCCCAGTTGCATCCAGCCACCCTTCCCGGAACCGACGCGCTAGTCGGCTGTGCCGGCCGCCGGCGACGCAACCGGGACCGAGCGACGCGCCGGGGCCCGCGACGGCCACAAGGCCACCACCGTGCCGAATATCATCACCGGGCCGGCCACCCACATCCACCAGACCAACGGGTTGACCAGGATGCGGAAGCCCACCGCTCCGTCCTCGCGGTTCTCGCTGGGCACCACGTAGAAGTCCTCCACCGGCGTGGAGCGTATCGCCGCCCGCGTCGATGCCATGTTGAAAGCCGGATGGAACGTCCGCTGCGGGTGCATCGTCTCCAGCAGTTCACCGTCCCGGTACACCTCCACCGTGGTCCGAAACTCGGTGCGGTCGGCAAAGGCCAACGCGGTGGTGTCCACGTACTCCAGCGTGTAGTCCTGCACGGTAACCGACTCGCCCGGCATCAGCGCCACGTCCCGCTGTACGCCGTAGAACGACTGGCCGACCACGCCCAGGGCCACCATCACCACCGCCAGGTGCACGATGTAACCGCCGTAGCGCGGCCGGTTGGCCACGATCAACCGCACGAACCCGACGGCGGGATTGTCTCCCACGCTGCGCCGCCTCGCGACGGTTCCCCGCACCCACTCCGAGACGACGCTGGTCGTAACCAGGGCACACAGGGCGAAACCGACCACCGCGTAGGGCTGTCGTATGCCCACGGCCAGCAGGATGGCAATCGTCGCCAGCGCGGCGATCCCCGGCACCAGCAGCGCCCGTTGCAGCGACCTCAGGTTCGCCCGACGCCACGGCAGCAGAGGCCCGATGCCCATGAGCAGCACGAGCCCGAGCATCAGCGGGCCATTTACCTGGTCGTAGAAGGGTCGGGCCACCGTGATCTCCTGCTCGGCGAACAGCCGCGACAGCAGCGGGTACACCGTGCCCCACAGCGTGGCGAAGGCGATGCCCAGCAGCAGCAGGTTGTTGACCAGAAACGCCGACTCACGGGAGAGCATCGAGTCCAGGCTCTGCGCGCTCTTCATCCGTTCGTAGCGCCAGAAGAAGATCGCCAGCGGCACGATCACGCCGAAGGCCAGGAATAGCAGGAACACCCAGCCCAGGGTGGACGCGCCGAAGGAATGCACCGACGGCACCGGCCCGCCCCGGTTCATGAACATGCCGTACAGCGCCAGCGCAAAGGCCACGTCGATGAGCACGATGTTCCACATGCGGAACATGCCGCGTCGCTTCTGCACCATGATCGAGTGCACGAAAGCCGTCAGCGCGATCCAGGGCATGAACGCCGCGTTCTCCACCGGGTCCCAGAACCAGAACCCGCCCCATCCCAAGATGGTGTAGGCCCACCAGGAGCCCAGCAGCAGACCGGCGGCCAGCAACGCCCAGATGCCCACGCCCCAGGCCCGGCCGGCGTCGATCCACTCGTCGCCGCCCTTGCCTCCGATGAGGCTGCTCAATGAAAACGCCATGGGGATGCTGATGCCCACGAGGCCCGCCATCAGGGCCGGCGGGTGGAAGAACATCCCGAAGTGGGTCAGCAGCGGGTTGATGCCCTGCCCGTCGGGGACGGGAAAGGGCAGCTTGGCGAAGGGGTTGGCCATGAAGCCCATCACGGCCAGGAAGAACACCTCGATCAGCATCAGGATGGCCGTCGTCCACGCCAGCGTGGGCCGCGTGGACGCCGGGGCCAGCCAGATTGCCAGCGCAGCCATCACCGAGAGGACGAAGGCGATGTAAAGCAGCGATCCCTCGTTGCCCGCATAGAAGGCCACCCAGGTGAAGATGTTGGGCATCGCCAGGTTGCTGTGCTCGGCCACGTACTGCAGCGAGAAGTCCCGCGTGATGAACGACTGAACCAGCGACAGGGTGGACACCAGCAGCACCACCACCAGCACGTAGGATGCCTTGCGCCCGCTGTCGACCAGAGCCGGCGAACCACGCAGTTGGCCGCCCACCGAGGCGAAGAACGAGTAGGCTGCCAGCGCCAGCCCCATCCAGAGGCAGGCAGCGCCCAGATCGGCCACGCTCAGCCCTCCCCGGTGCGATCCCGGCCGTCCAGGGCCAGGTCGCGGTCCACGGCGGCCAGGTACGGCTGCAGCCCGTCACCATCGCCCGGCTCGGCAGTCTCGTCGTCATTGGCACGCCGTCCGCGCATCGCTCGCAGGGCCAGCAGCCCGCCGGCCAGCGCGGCCACGACCACAACGCCGGGAACAATCCACGCCATCAGGTAGAAACCGGAACGTGGCGGCTCAGCCAGCACGCTCGGCCCGTACCGCTCGGGCGCGGAGAACCAGGCCAGCACTTCCTCGCGGGTCGCGCCGGACGCCAGCAGTTCTCGCACCTGCGCCCGCATCTGCTTGGCCAACTGGACTTCGGTCTGGTCGATAGTCTGCGCGGGACACACCGGGCACATCAGCATCCGGTCGATCTCCTGCGCCTTCGCCTCGTCGTACGAGGCCCCCGTCTCACCGGATTGGGCCGAGGCGACACCGATGAACAACATCACCAATGCCAACGTCAGCGCCGCAACGATGCAGACCCGGATGGGGGTGCGGCGCCAGCGAAACAATGGTGTCGGGATAATCGGGGACAAGCGGAGTCAGCGCCTGTGAGGGTTATTCCCGCCCTGCGCCCACTAATGCCAGAAATTCGGCAGGCCTGACAATCTCTATTTCGCGAAACGGGTTCATCACCAGCAGGTCGTCATCACCGGTCACGATATAGTCGGCATTGCCATTGACGGCCAATTCCAGGATTTTGTCGTCCTTGGGATCACGACAAGCTCGAACTCGCTCGGTGACTTCTACGGGTTCCGCTTGACGCACCAAGTCCTGTAGGAATTCTTCGCGGTTTTCCCGGTAAGCGTAACGGTCGAAGCGTGGCCTAATCAGGACATCGTTTAATTCGTCAGCCAATTCCCGGGACATTAAGACCGCAGCAGTTCGTAGCGCAACGACTAACGCTTGCTCCGGTACAGAACCTCGGAACAATGTAGCGCTGACTACGGTGTTCGTATCAAATACGCACCGTAGCATCCGGGGTTTATTCGCCGTCCAGTATGGATTGCAGGATTTCGGGCGTCAACCCGCGTTCCTGAGCTTGCCGGCTCAGTTCCTGCATCGTCTCTTCCAGCGGCCTGCGAGGTCCCATCAGATTGCGCAAGTGTAAGCTGAGCAGCCAATCTAATTTAAGACGCTCAGATTTCGAAGCCGAACGATATTTTTCGGCAACCTCGGAATCAACCGTCACCGTTATGGTCGTGGTGTCCTTCATCATCGCGCCCCTCCCAAAACAGGCTACTATCTCAAGGGTAGCACGGCGGGACACGGCCGCATAGGGAGATTGAACTGACAGGCGGCTACTGGCACGCGGCGGCATCGCCGTCCTGGATGCAACCTTCCACGTAGTCCAGCACCAGCTCGATCTGATCGGGGGTCAGCAGCTTTCGGAACGGGGGCATGACGTTCACGCCGCCTTCGATCACACCGCGCAGGCCGTCACGGTCCAAGCTCCTGGCTGCTTCCGACGTGAGGTTGGGGTTCTGGGTTGCCAGGTCCAGCGGTTGGTAGCCGTAGTCAACGATCATTCGCGCCAAAACCGGGCCGTTGCCCAGGCCCTCGGCTCCATGGCACATGACGCAATTGGCCTCAAAGATGTGCTTGCCCGATCCGGCGAAGGAGGTCGGTTCCGGCGGCGTCGAGCCGTACCAGGGCACCGCCGACGCCGGTACGCTGAGCCGCGGCGGCTCGTGGGCCTTGTACGCCGGCTGGTAGTGCATTTCGTAGAAGATATCCAGCGGGTAGGAACCCTGCGAGCAGCCGGCCGCCACTATCCCCACCGTCGCCAACGCCGCAAACAGCAGCGACAGTCGGAACCTGCCGGGGATGGCGCTAATCCGTGTCATCAAGTTTCTCATTGCAACTTTCAGCTTGGGTCTTCGCAGCTGCTTTACTTTGGTCATTGCGAGCGCGGCGTGGCAATCTCGAGATCAGGCGCGGTTGCTCGTAACGTCCACTGCGCCCGCCTCGTTCAGGATTTCGGTGACCTGCGGCCCCTGCTCTGCGCCAGCGTTCACCAGGACGCCGATCAATCCGGTGGAGATGCGGTCGTCCGCATGGGGAGATCTCAGTCCCGCCCGAACGGACAAAGCGATTCCTATCACGGAGAACAAGATTGCGCCCAGCATCGCCCCGGCGTAGCAGATCACCGCCAACGGGGGCAGGGCGAGTATGGGCTTGGGTCCGGTAGTCATGGGTACTGCCAGCGGGGTCATTCCGGCGACTATCAGGGCCAGAACAAGGCCAAGGATTCCGCCGACAATCGGCCACACAAACAGGGCATGCCTCTCCATGGGTTCGCCGAAAGCGCCTTCCGGATACGGAATGTCGGTGAGGAAGTGGTAGTCCGACTCGGCGATACCCGAAGCCTTCAACGCGTCGCCCGCGTCGGCGGCCGCTGAGGCATCGTCGAACAGACCCAGTATTCCTTGCGTTGCCATGGTGATGGTTCCGGTCCTTGCTACTGATCCGTTTTCACGTCTACGGCGCCGGCGGCATTCATTATCTGCACCACCTCCCGGCTCTGTTCCGGCTCCGCTTTGACGCGCAGGCCGAGGAACCCCTGGGTGATGCGGTTGTCGTAGAGGCCCAGGTCGAACTTGGGCAGGCGCGACTCGAAGACGATGCCGATCACGGTGAACAGGATTGCGCCCAGCATCGTCCCTTCGTAGCAGACGATGGCCATGGGCGGCAGGGACAACACGGGCTTGCCGCCAGTGACCAGCGGGTAGGCCACCTGCGTCATCGCCGTGATCATGATGCCCGATGAGAGCCCCAGCAGCGCGCCGATGAACGGATACAGGTAAAGGCGGTGCGGCTCGTCGCGCTCGCCCAGCGACCCTATGGGGTAGGGGGCATCGGTCAGGAAGTCGTAGTCGGTTTCCGGGATCCCGGCGGACTTGAGCCCATCGCCGGCAGTGGCCGCAGACTCGGCGTCCGAGAACAGGCCCAGAATGGCCTGCTTGCTACTGGTCGGAGACATTGTGTTCCGCAACTGCTGCAAAAATCCTGGCATGGCCATGGCTGTAACCCTAGTCCTCTCGGAACGTCGCCGGCACGGTGCGACGGCCCACCTGCATTTCCGTCTTCAGAATGTCCCCTTCCTTGATGTCGTACAGCGGCACCAGCGGGAACACACGGCTGAACAGCAGCATCAGCATCGTTACGAAGGCGAAGGTCGCTCCGACGATCAGGGCTTCCGGCCACTGCGGCAGGTAGTCGTTCCACGTGAAGGTCTGGAACTGCTTGTTGGCCTGGCCGGGCACGAACAGCAGGTACCGTTCCAGCCACATGCCCACGTTCACCGAGATACACGCCGCCGACATGATCCACAGGTTGCGCCGCCACGCCTTGGGCAGCCACAGGATGACCGGCAGGAAGTAGGTGATGCCGACGAATATTATCATCCAGACGTTGTACGCCACGCCGTGATCGCCGGGCAGGAACTGCAGGGCGCGCACGGCCAGCTCGTCGCCTTCCAGGCCGTAGATGCCGAAGATGATCTCCATGACCAGGAAGTAGAACCACCCGGTGGCGACGACGATCAGCAGGCGGCCGAGCGCGTCGATGTGCTCGTGGCGGATGTAGTCCTGCCAACCGTAGGCCCAGCGCAGCAGGATCATGGCGAACACCACCGCGGACACGCCGGAGTGGACCGCGCCGACCACGAAGTAGGGCGCGAACACCGTGCTGTGCCACGACTTGATGGCCACCGCCATGCCGAAGTCCCAGGACACGATGGAGTGCACGGACACGAACACCGGCAGGATCAGCGCGGACAACAAGACGCCGGCTATGATCTGCAGCTTCCACTGGCGGGGGTTGCCCTCCCAGCCCATGGCCAGCATGGTGTAAACGATCTTGGGCCAGCCGGTGGTGCGGTCGCGCAGCACGGCGAAGTCCGGCACCAGGGCGATGATGACGAACAGGGTCGAGGAGGTCAGGTAGGTCAGAATGGCGGAGGGGTCCCACACCAGGGGAGTACGGATGTTAGGCCACACGCCACGGGCGAAGTCGTAGGGAAACGCCCAGTAGAGGATGCGCCACGGCCGTCCGGTGTGGATGATCGGCATGATCATCGCCGTCATCAACGAGAAGATGGTCAGGACCTCGGCGGCGCGGGTCGCCGGGCGGCGCCATTCGGCCTTGGCCAGGCGCAGGATGGCGGAGAGCATCACACCCGCGTGGCTGATGCCGATCCAGAACACGAAGTTGGTGATGAAGAAGCCCCAAACCACCTTGTAGTTCAAGCCGGTGATGCCGAGACCCCGGTCAACCATGATGCCGATGGTCACTGCGGCCGCCAGCACGACCATACCAAGCAGCGACACCACTGGCCAGAACCAGCGTGGCGTCTCCAGTATGGACCGCAGCAGGTCCCGGTTTACTTGCGCTGCGGGTAGGACTTTGCCTTCCTGCATGTTGACTTACTCTTACTTGTGGCGTCTCGGTCGGTGTTCTTCGTTTCCGTGGTCAGTTGTCATTGCGAGCGCAGCGCGGCAATCTCGTCCCTTACTCCGGCTTGGCCAGCACGAGGTACCGGCCCCGGATCAGTGTGTCCACGCGCTGGTACATTGAGCCTTCTTTCATTTCCCACATGGACAGCGGCGGGAGGATCATCAGGCCCACGCGCAGCAGGAAGAGCACGATGCCCACTCCGCCGAGGATCATGAAGATGTCCCAGAGGTCGGGGAACGTCGCGCCGGGCGGCGGCAACAGCAGCGCCGGGAACGAGAAGGCGTCCGAAGGCAGGTAATACAGCCCGTGCAGGTCGGCCGGCGCGGCCGCGAAGGCCGCGGAGAATATACGGATGTGGAAGAGCAGCAGGCCGATGAGGATGAAGACGGCCGCCAGCGGCGCGCCCCAGCCCTCGCGCCGGGCGTGGTTGGACACCAGGATCGGGAACGGGATGAAGAAGGTGAAGAACAGCTGCGCCCAGAAGATGCCGATGTACGACTTGAACATCAGGTAGTTCAGGATCGCCTGCTCGACCTCCAACCGGCCGTACCAGTAGGTGATGAAGAACGCGAACAGGTGGTAGGTGTGCAGCAGCGTCAGCCCCAGCAGCACTTTGCTGGCCGCCCAGAACGGGGCTTGTCCGATGTAATCGCGGTAGCCACCCCAGCGTCGCAGAGCGTAGGCAGTGAGCAGGATCGCCGCCAGGCCGCCCTGGAAGCTGATCACCGTGTAGAAGGGCGGCAGGATCGAGTCCTTCCAGCCCGGTATCATCGCCATGGCGAAGTCGCTGACGATCAGGAACTGTACGAACACCACCAGCATGAAGTAGAGACCGCCCAGGATGGCCAAGCCACCCTTCTGGATCTGCCACTGCCGCTTGGTGCCGTACCAGCCGCCGGCCAGCCTCGCGTAGAGGGAGGCGCGGAACCCGCTGACCATCGAGCGGCTCTGCGCCATGTCCGGCATGGCCGAAAGCCACAGGATCGACAGAGAGCAGAACACCAGCCCGATCATGGAGGCCATGAGCCATCCGGACGGGTTGCTCAGCTCCTGGAACCAGATGGACCGACGCACCATCTGCTCCCCGCTTTCGGTCATCACACCGATGTCGGGCAACGCGATCAGCGCCGGTATGAACAGCAGGATATTGACGATGCTCACCACCGAGAACAACTCGGCGATGCGCGTCAACGGCCGCCGCCAGTGGCTCTTGGTGAAGCGGAAGGCGCAGGCGGCCAGCGGAGCCGAGGCGGACAGGGTGAAAACGAACGCGAATGCCGCGACGTAAAATCCCCAGTCGCGGTGGTCGGAGAACCCGACCGTAAACAACTTGAGCACAAAGCCCACGATACCCAATATCGTCAGCAGGCCGCCGACAATGAAGATCCAGCGCAGCAGGCCGGAGCCTGCTTGCTGTCGCTCGACAACGCCGGACACCAACCCCGACCGTTCGGGGATCACCCACATCTCCGGCCCGAAATGGCCGTGGTCGTGGGCATCGTGCCCAGAGGCATCATGCCCGTGGGCGTCGTGTCCCGGTTCGGGATGGGCCTGTGCTTCGCTTGCCATCAGTGTCCGCCCTTAAGGGGGTACTGGTCGATCTTCTTCAGGTAGATGACGCTGGGGCGAGTGTTCATCTCTTCCAGCAGCCGGTAGCCCCGGGTCTCGCGGTCGTGCTCGCCGTGGCCCGGGTGGGCGTTCACGTCGTCGAAGTACGGCTTGATCGCCGTATCCGGATCCTCCAGGTCGCCGAACATCAGCGCGTTGGTGGGGCAGGCCTGCACGCAAGCGGGGTCGTAGTTGCCTCCGGCCATGCGCTCGTCGTTCAGCCGCTGCCCGCCCCGAGCTTCAACCTCGATCTCGCCCCGGCGCAGCCGTTGGACGCAGAAGGTGCATTTCTCGGTGATACCGCGCGTCCTCACCGTCACGTCCGGATTGAGCTGGTTTTCCAGCCTGGCCGGCCAGTTGGGGTGCCAGTAGTTGAACATCCGCACCTGGTACGGGCAGTTGTTGATGCAATAGCGGGTCCCGACGCAGCGGTTGTACACCTGCACGTTCAGGCCCTCTTCGTTGTGGTAGGTAGCATACACCGGGCAGACCGGCTCGCACGGCGCGTTCTCGCAGTGCTGGCACAGCACCGGCATGAACCGCGCCTTGATGTTCGGGTACTCGCCTTCCCAGTAGCGCTCGATGCGTATCCACTCGTAGGCGCGCCGCTGCAGGAAGTAGTCCTTGGTGTTGATGGGGATGTTGTTCTCGGCCTGGCAGGCGACCACACAGGCTTGGCAACCCGTGCACTTGTCCAGGTCAATGACCATTCCCCACTTGTGCGGAAATTCGGCGTTAGGCATTTTTCACTTGTCCCCAGGTCATGGCGGGCGCGTTGGCCGGCCTAGTGACCATGACCTCCTTCCGCGCTGATGCTCTTGAAAACCTGCTCAGCCGGATGCTCGCCGACCTCACGGCTGGTGTAGTCGCCCTCCATCTTGGAGACCGCCATGCTGTCGCCTGTGGGCGTTATGGAGCAGCGAGTGGAACCCCAGGCCAGTCCGCCGGCGCCGTCCACCGCGACCATCTCCAGTATGGATACCACGTTCCCGCTTTCCCGCGCGTCTCGATCCGTGGCGTAGCTGGACCCGTGCGTGCGGCCGCCGCCCATGGGCACCGCCGCGATGCCCGGTGGACTCCCGGGGTTGAGGTATACCAGCGCCTGAATGCTGCCGGCGCCGGTGGTGACGTTGACTATGTCACCCTCGCGCAGGCCCATCCGCTTCCCTTGCGCCTCGTTGATGTCGACCCAGGTCTGCCACGTCACCGTGGTCAGCGGGTCCGGCGTGCTCTGGGCCCAGGGCAGGTGGGCGTTGCGCCCGTCCCTCAGGGTGTGGTGCTCGTAGGGCTGCAGGTGGAAGTTGCCGCCGCCCACCAGGTTGGCCGGCGACGCGTTCCGCGCGATCCTGGCCAGGGTGCCGTCCGGCGGCGTCACCGCGCGGCCAGTGGCGTTCTCGTCCCACCAACCGCCGTACGTCAGCGTATCGGTGAGGTCCGCTCCCAGGGTGTCTTCGACATTGGAGCGGATCATCGCCTCGTAGCTCTCGGCCGGCATGCCATCGCCGCGTCCCAGCGTGGCCGCTGCGTTAAGAAGCACGTCGGGGAAGCTACGCGGATCCACGTCCGGCAGGGGGTTCACCACGGGCTGCTGCACGGCGTACACGTGGTACCCCGGCATCGGGTCGGGCAGGTCGTCGCCCCAGTCTTCCAGCGCGGCCCGGTCCGGTATCAGCAGGTCGGCCATCGCCGACGTCTCGTCCAGGAACTGGCTGGCGCTGATGACCACTACGCCCTCGTTGCCCAGCGCTCCGCCCAAGCCGATGCTCGGCGGCAGGCCATACACAGGGTTGGCGTTGTGGATAATGACCAGGGGAGCGGCGCCGCTGCCGATGTCGCCGGCAATCCGCTGCCAATCGGCCAGGGACGCCACCGGAGCCCCCGTTGGGCTGTCGGAGATGGGGCTTCCGGGATCGGGCAACAGGCCGCCCTTGTGCCCCACGTTGCCTATTATGTAGTTCAGGATCAGGACCGCCGAGGCGTTGAACTGACCGTTGCTGTAGGCGCCGGCCTCGCCGCCGCCGCCGATGGCCAGTCCGCCGTGGGCCATGTAGTCGTGAGCCAACCCCTCGAAGAATTCCCTGAGCGAGTACCCGTCCAGGACTTCGTCCGGTATGCCCAACACGCCGACCAGGGCGTCGGGGTTGAATTCACTCAACGCCCCTACTCCGGCCTCACCCGTGATCTGCGCCACCGCCGAGGATTCCGGATGGGTCGAAGCGACCGCCCAGGCCAGCGCCAGGGCAGCGTAGCCTTCGGATCCGGGATTGATGGGTATCCACTTGTCGGCGTTGGCCGCGGTCATCGAGTAGCGGGAGCCGAAGTGGTAATGCCGTCCCCTGTCTTCGATATGTGGAGTCGTGCGGAACTTGCCGTACGCCACCGAATAGGCGGTGGGGCTGCCCCAAGTCGAAAGGAAGTCCGAGCCAAAACTGGCCAGGCTGTATGCGTTGGCAATGTCATGGAAGGGCAGGCTGTCGGTGCCCATCACGTCCTTGACCGCCGCCCGGTAGGCCGAGTCGTCCGCCGCGCCGCCGAAGGCCACGTGCCGGCCGCCGAAGGCGTCAGCGAAGGCGCCGCAGATCTTGGCGAAGCTGCACTTGCGGTCCTCGGTGATCAGCAGCATGCCCTGGCCGCGGTCGTTCACCGCCGCGTTGAAACGGTTCAGCGCCTCCTCCCAGCTGATGGGCCGGTAGCGACCGGAACCCCTTGGCCCGTTGCGCAGCATGGGGCCGTCGATTCGGTCGGGGTGGTACAGCGATTGCAGCATCGCATCGGCGGTGGCCGACTGCTTGCCCTGGTTCGTCGGGAAGCGTGGATTGCCGCGCACCTTCTTGGCGCGTCCTTCCATCACCCGTACCAGCACGCCCTCGCCGCCGGGAGCTGACCCGTCATAGGTGGCGTACCAGTTGTCGCGGCCCTTGACCAGGTCTTCGGGGATCAGCGCCGGGCTCTGCACCCGCAACTCGTCGTCAAACAGGTCGCAGGCGATCGCTCCGGTTGCAGCGATGCCGGCCCAAGCGAGGAAGTTGCGGCGTGTAAGTTTCATTGGTCTAAGATTCCGCTATCAGCGCGCAGCCCACTCGTGGCAGCCTACTTATGACAAATCGTGCAGTCGGTGCTGACGTCGTTTTCCCGGTGGCAGTCCAGGCACGTGCCCATCTTCAGCGACTGGCCATCCTGCGGCTGCACCTCTTCCATGTGGGCCACGTCACCGTGGCATACCGAACAGGCTTCGGGCACCGTCACCGGCAGGTTCATCGGCTTTTCGTCGCCCATCGGCAGCGTGACCGTGCGCGCTTCGCCCTGGGTCAGGAACCGGATGTGGGCTTCGTGCACGAAGCGGACGTGGTCCGGCATACGGTGCACTCGCTCCCAGTCTATGGGACGCTCTTCCGCGTGCCTGTCCAGCACCCGCTGGATATTGATGAGCGTTTCCGGCTCCACGGCGTCGGTGGTCACGTTGCTGCCGTTGACCTGCTTGTGGCAGATCACGCAGACCTCAACGGCCGGCACCGTGGCCGCGGCTCCCGAAGTTACGTTGCGGTGGCAGAACTCACACTGGATGGCATGGCCGCCTTCTTCGACGGAACCCGCGTGCACAGTGTGCGGGAAGGGGATGGGCTGGGCCGGCGCGTCGCCCCAGCCGAAGGGCGGGTTGGAGAACCAGGATATGAACAGCACCACCAGGATGAACGCGACGATGGCCGTCACAACGAGACCGGCGATAGCCATCGGGATGAGCAGTCTGGGCGGTGGGAGCGGCGGCATGGATATCGTCAGGTCTGTGGGCGGCAGGGCCGGTGGCGTCAGGCAGCGGGCCTAGCGGCGCAGCGCCCGGCGCGTTATACGAAGAGGCGTTCCCAAACTTGCTGCAGCGCAATCGGCGACTGCATGACGGTCAAGATCATCATGACCACGGCTCCCGCCAGCGCAGCGAGGCCGATCACGGTGAGGGGTAATCTCAAACGCGAGAAGAACGCCGGGTAGGTTCCGGTCTGCACACCCGACGGGATCAGGCCGTGAGCGATCAGCATGCTGAACGCGAAGACGATGATCAGGGGGAAATAAATCCACAGGTACGTCAGCCAGAGGCTGACATCGGCCCAGAGAGCCGCGTTCATCGCGTTGGGGTCGGTTTGCGGCATGTGGCTGGTGAACCTGCGCTCGAACGTATGATGCTGGGCTCTCTGCCCAATGATCGACCACGTAAAGCGGCTTAAAATACGTAGCCCGTTTTTGGCTGGTGAAAATTATCACATTCAATATAGCCTGTCAACAAGATTCGCGGACGCCTCAAGGCCCTTTCACGGCCTGCTGCCGCTGTACGGCCCAACGCGCCGGGCGCGCCACCCGGCGGCAATCGCACTGAGCCAGTCCAGGAACAGCCCGGGGTGAATCGGCCGTGCGCTACCGGCCCTCGCGCAGTCGATGCAATTCCGCCGCCAGCTCCCGAACTCTGTACTCGGCGGCCTCCGCCCTCGCAGTTTGCTCATCGGCGCGAGCCGTTTCGCTTGGCAGCGTCGGGACGTGCTCCCCGGTGGCCGGGTCATGCCAGCCCAGGTAGCGATTCCCTGCCCGCAGGTCCAGGCTCAGCGCGGCGCTGCGTCCCTGGAACACCCCGTGCTCGATTTCGTGGATCTCGATGGCCTCGTACTTTCCGTCCACCAATCGATAGCCCCGCAGGATGAACCCGTAGAACCGCCCATCCCTATCGAACAGCCAGTACTCCCCCACGCCCATCCGCTCGTAGTAGTCCATCTTCCCCGACAGGTCATCGCTGGCAGTGCGCCGCGACGCCACTTCCAGGATGAAGTCCGGCGGCTTGCCCTGCTCGGACACGATATAGCCGTTGCTGGCTTCGTAGGCGGCCGGATCAACGCCAAAGGCCACCAGCAGGTCGGGATAGCGGCTTTCGCCGGCCACGTAGGCCGGGCCGGGTACCACGTAGTGCTCGGCGCTGACGATGGTGGTATCGGGGTCGCCCAGACGCTGGGCGATATTGGCGATAGCGCCGTACTGGTGCAGGCTGTCAACGCTGGTCATGTCGTCAGGATGCTTCTCCGGTATGTCGGGAAGGCGGAAGAACGGCTGGGCCGGCGGTTTGGCGGGTCGGACGGTGGTCATGCTGAACCTCGGTGGCAAGTCTGCGGTGTGGCTGGGCGCCGGTGAACGCATCATAACACTGCGCGGTTGGAGCGCGGATCACTTGGCATCGAGCCTGAGCAGCCGCGCTGCCGCTGCTTTCGTTGACGCCCCCAAATGCCGCCCCATATAATGCCGGCTGGACTTAAATGTACCGCCAGCGCGCCTTTCCCGGCGCATTTTTCAAGGAGTCTCCCGAATGACCACCGAAGTCTACGAATCCGTTCTGCATCCGCAATCCCTAGTTGCCGAGCTGAAGAAAAACAGCGTCTCGCACGTCGTGTGGCTGCCCGACAGCGAGACCAATTTCCTCTACAACATGATGATGGAAGAGCCCACCCTGGACCTGATCCCGGTGTGCCGCGAAGGCGAGACCATGGCCGTCGCCGCAGGGCTGTGGGTTGGCGGCGCTAACCCCGTGGTGCTGATCCAGAACACCGGTGTCTTCGAGGCTGGCGACTCCATTCGCGGTCTGTGCCTGGACCTCAACCAGCCCCTGGTCATGCTGGTCGGCTATCGCGGCTGGACCCGCCGCGGCCCCACTCCCGACTCCGCCGGCCGGTTCATCGAGCACATCCTCCACGCCTGGGGCATCAACTACTACCTCGTGGAAACCGATGACGACGCCGACCGCATCAGCATCGCCTTCGAGGAATCCCAGCGTCTCAACCGCCCCGTAGCCGTTCTCATCGGCACCGAGTTCGGCGCATAGTCAATCATCCCCCTCTCCCCGGACGGGAGAGGGTTGGGGTGAGGGTGAACGCCCAAAAGCGCCCTATGTCCACTGTCAGGAGCGAATCCCATGATCAATAACACCGATGCCGTGCGCGTCATCGACAGCAACCGCGAAGACGCTGTCGTCGTACCCACCATGAACGCGGGCAATGTCCGGTTCGGCCTGCCCTCCGTCACCACCAACCAGAACCTGGACCTGCCGATCTCCGGCGCCATGGGCAAGGCCAGCAACGTCGGCCTGGGCATCGCCCTGGCTCAACCCGGCCGCAAGGTGATGGTGCTGGACGGCGACGGCAGCCTGTTGATGAACCTCGGCGCGCTGGTCACCACCTCCACTAAGGCGCCCAAGAACTTCTACCACTTCCTCTTCAACAACGGCGTCTACGCCGTCACCGGCGGGCAGCCCATCCCTGGCTCCGACGGCGTGACCAACTGGGAGGAAATCGCCCGGGGAGCCGGCTATGCCGCGGTCTTCTCCTTCGACAACCTGGAGGACTTCACCACCGGCATCAGCGAAGTGCTGGCCGCCGAGGGTCCAGTATTCATCCACCTGGCCGTGGAGCCCGAGATCGAAAACACGCCGGTGCAGTTCCGCACCCGCGCCTCCCGCACCGCACAGCAGGCTTACGAGGAGGTCACCGCCGCCCTCGCCGGCGACAACTAGCGCCTACCAACGCCTCCCGCCCATGGGTTCCGGCTGCGCTTTGGACTTCCAGCGCGAATTGCCGGAGACCATCACGGCGGGCGGCGTCACCAGATGGCTGACCCGGCATCTGCGGGACTTCCCTGATCGTGACGTTACAGCCAGCAGGATCCAACACGCCCTGGAAAATTGGGTGGTCCGGGGCATTTGCAAAGACGGACAAGGCACTCGCGAAGCGATAACCTATTGGGGGCTTGTTCCCGGACGAGAAGAGATGTTGCGGGTTGTGGTGTCTCTGGATAACCAAGAAATTGTAACGGCCCACTTCGACGAGTTCGCAGCCGCACGGGTCGAAGATCAAGGTCGCCCCTGGTTTTAGCGACGTTGCCGAGACCTGGAGGTGCGGGATGCAGGTTAAGTATTATGCCGAAGACGATGCGTTGATCCTGACCGCTGCCCCCGGGGGGCTCAGTGGCGCCGCTTTGCGTGATGACTTCCGCGTCATCTTCACCTTTGAGGATGTGGGCGTTGAAAATGTCACGCGGTTGCGCGTGCTGTACGTCAGCGACTTTCTCCCCCTCGACGCGGAACGCGGCTACGACGCCGACACCGACACGCTGACGATGGGCGACAAGCCGGAGGCGGACGCCGATTACCGCGTGGTGGATAACGGCGACTTCGTGAGCTACCGGCAGTGGTTTGACGACGGGAGCGGCTGGGACATCGTGGCGGTGGACCTGCGGCAGGCGTCCAAATACCTGGCCCCGGCGCTGGCCGCGCTGGCGCAGCCGGAGACCGTCAGCGCCTGACGACCCAATCCGGGCCATCCATGCCCAAGTTCCGCCCCTTCAGCATCTTTGGTCGCCTGTTCGCCTCGGCCGTGGTCGTTGCCGGCTTCTACCTGCTGTGGCTGGGCTTTGTGGAGGGCAACGCGCTCAAGGCCATCCCCGGCGCCGTGCTTATCCCCGCCGGCCTGTACCTTATGGTGTCCCAGCGCCGCGCTGAAGCACAGCGCGACTCCGAACACTCCGCCGACTCAAATACGCCTACGGAAGATCAGGAATGATCCCCTCCCGCGAAGTCGCCCGCGCCATCAATTACCATCGGCAGGACGCGCTGGTGGTCTCAACCTCCGCCGCCCTGCGCGACTGGCACAACGTCTCCGACCGGCGCGAGTTGGACATCGACCTCACCGATTGCATGGACCGCGCGCCGGCCGTCGGGCTCGGGCTGTCCCTGGCTCAGCCCAACCGACGCATCCTGGTGCTGGACTGCGACGCCACCCTGCGCACCGACCTGGCCAGCCTGGCCACCATCGGCGAGGCAGCGCCGGCAAACTTCATTCACTTCGTGCTGGAGGACGCCGATCACACCTCCACCGAGGGGATGCCCATTCGCGGGCTGGACCGGGTGGATTTCGAGGGCATGGCCCGCAGCGCCGGCTACGCCCACGCCTGCCGGTTCGACAACCTGGAGGAGTTCCTGATCGGCTTGGAGGACATCATGGCCCGCACGGGCCCAGTGCTGGTTGCCGTGAAGGTGCTGCCCGAGGCGGAACCGCCGGCGTTCCCGGAACGCACCATGGCCGACGGCTGGGCAGAGGTGCGCCGCACGCTCAGCGATAAACCCTAGTCGTCCTCTGCCTCATCCCCGGCCGGTCGCACCACGATCTGCCGCGCCACGTTGTAACCGATGGAGATGCGGTCCACCTCAGTCTCTACCTGCATGACGCCAAGATAGGGCATGCCCTCCAGGAGCGTGATCCGGCGCTCCGGCACCAATCGCGCCGCGCCCAGGAATTTCAGCAGCTCCGCGTCCTCTTCCGGGACCCGATCCACCAGGTAGGCCGTGCCGCTGGTGGCGTTGTCCAGGGTTACCGCTCCCGGCGGCGGCGTTGTCGGCCCGCTGCCCGGTATCGGCCAGCCGAAGGGCGAATGGGTCGGGTTGCCCAATCGCTCCATGAGCTTGGCTTCCATGGCATCGGACATGCCGTGCTCCAGTTGGTGCGCCTCGATGTGGGCCTCGTGCAGCTCCATCCCCAGCAGGCTCACCACGAGCCACTCCGCCAGCCGGTGGCGACGCGCGATGTTCTCGCCTTCTTTCTTGCCTCGGGTGGTCATTCGGATGCGCTTGTCGTTGCCGATGTCCACTAGGCCCTGCTTTTGCATCCGCCGCAGCATTCCGGCAACCGATGGGACCGAGGTTCCCAAGCCTTCCGTGGGCGGCAACTGCCTCAGCGCTTCCGTCAGCTGCGTTAGCGTCGGGATCTCCGAGTCCTCCCACATCTTGTACAGCGACAGCAAGTAGTTCTCGGTAACCGGCGACAGCCGGTCCGGCGTATCATGCCCTTCCGTCTGGGTCCTGGTTTCGGTGGCGGTTCTACGTGGTCGCGGCACGACCCCTTCCTCCGGGGATGGATCAAGATGTGCCGCGATTATACCGCATACCCCGTTTGTGGATGACGGGACCATCTCTGTACGCTGTTCGGCTCGATCTGCCTAGCGTTATCACTCGTGGGAGTTCCTGCTCTTATTGGCACCCCGGCAACGCTACAGGATATTCAGCAGTTCTCGCAGGTCGCTGATCTCGTGGTCCGGCATGATGCCGGTGTCGTTGGGAGCGCCGTCCATGTTGAGCCACACGCTGCGTATGCCGCACCCATTTGCGCCCATGACGTCGCTCTCCAGGGAATCGCCAACGTGGACCACCTGCTCCGCGCTGCGGCCGCACTTGTTCAGGGCCAGCTCGAAGATGCGCGGATCCGGCTTGGCGATGCCGCAATCCTGGGCCAGGATCACAAAGCTGAAAATGCCGCCGAGGCCCACCCGACCCGGGTACGTGTTCCCGTTGGACACCACGCCCAGCTGGTAGCGGCCCCTGAGGTCGTTCAGCAGGTCAGGAACGCCGGCAAACGGCCGGGTGGCCGCGAACCGGGCCGCATTGTAAACCTCGAACAAACGCTGAGCGTCATCCTCGCTGGAGTGTCCGACCTCCGCCAAAGTGCGGGCCAGGGACACGAGGCGGATGGTTTCCACCAGGGTGGTGTACTCGCTCATCTCAGCGGCGACGGCCTCCCTGATGTCCATCATGCGCTCAACGGTAAGCGCGTCGGCCGCTTCGTTGTCCACGATGCGGCGCAGCACAACCAGCGTCTCCCCCAGCGCGACCCGCATGGCGTCGCGGAAGTTCCAAAGGGTGTCGTCCCCGTCGAAGAAGATGGCTCTAATGTGGTTCACGTCGAATCTCCGACGGCGCTAACTCGGATCAGCGCGGTAATGGATGCTGAGCATGCTCAACTTCGGTCCGTTCGCGCGGTTATCGCATTGACCGCTATGGCACTCCCTCCATTATAGGCCAGGCGAATCGGGAGGCTCACGCGTACCCAGTTTGTGTCGGGGGAACGTCAGAGTCAGGATTTTCAAGATTTGAGGATTATCAGGATTGGAGCCGTTCTGCGATAGCGATCTCCCAATCCTGTCCAATCATAAAGTCCCGTCTATCCTGATTCTGACGATTTACGAGAGTGGGAACGCGTGAGACCCGATGAAAGCCGCCGACGAACTTCGCCGGCGCATCGCCGAACGAGCGGGCGGCAATCTCGACTGCTCTTCACGCTACGTGCGCGAAGACCGGGAGCGTTAATCAAAAAATGCCGCCCCGATGGAGCAGCATCGCCAATCAGCGGGATGTACCCGCCCTAGGCGGGCGCGCCGTCCAGTTCCGCCGCGTATGCCGGCCCGTCGAAGAAGGCTCGGCCGTCGATGAAGGGCAGTAGCCTGTGGCCCTCGCGCAGGATGGTCCGAACACGGGAGCCGGTCGCGACGTTTTCCACGTGGGACTTCATCACCTGGATCTGCTGTCCCGAGGGCAGCTCCACGGCGTACATGTGAAAGGCTCCCATGAACTCGCGGCCGGTCACAACGCTGTCGCCGGTGTCGTCCGCAACGATGTCCAGGCAGTCGGGGCGCACCATGACTTGCAGGACCTTGTGCTCCGGCCACGGCGAAGGCCAGAAAGACGGCCACGGTGTGGCGCCGATCTCACAGGCCAGGAAATCACCCTCCTGCCACGCGGGCAGGAAGTCGGCGGTGCCGAAGAACTCGGCCGTGAAGCGGTTGTCGGGGTTGTGGAATATCGACTCCGGCGAGCCCAGCTGTTCGATCCTTCCTGCGTTCATTACCACGACGCGGTCGCCCAGCTGCATGGCCTCTTCCTGGTCGTGGGTAACACACACCACGGTGGCGCCGCGCTCACGCAATATGGCCCGCACCTCGGTGCGCAACTGTTCCCGGAGGCCGCGGTCCAGGCTGGAGAAGGGCTCGTCCATGAGGATCAGGTCCGGCTCGGGGGCCAGGGCCCGGGCCAGCGCCACGCGCTGCTGCTGTCCCCCCGAGAGCTGGTGCGGGTACCGTTCGTCATAGCCTTCCAGGTCAACCATCCGCAGCGCCGACGCCACCTGTTCCTTGCGATGCCGCGTGCGACCCAGCCCGAAGGCGATGTTCTGCGCAACCGTAAGGTGGGGGAATAGGGCGCCCTCCTGAAAAACCATGCCGACGCGGCGCTTCTCCGGGCTCTCGTTCACGCCCGGCCCGTACACGGTGCGCCCCCCGATTTCTATGGTCCCGGCGTCGGGAGCGTCAAACCCGGCAATCAGGCGCAGCGTGGTGGTCTTTCCGCAGCCGCTGGGGCCAAGCAGGCAAAGGATCTCGCCGGATTCAACGTCAAGGTCAACGTTGGCGACGGCTTGCGTCTCCCGAAAGGATTTCCACAAGCCCGACAACCGCAGGGCCTTGTGTCCGGTAACCGCTTCGCTGACTGCTGCCTGCGATTGGTGATTAGATTGGGCGAAGGTCATTTTCAGGCCGTATCACATCTGGAAATGAAGGCGGATTGAACGCGGCCGTCAGTGTATCGGCGCGCCTACAAACTGTCAACATTATCCGTGATCTCACGCGTACCCACTTTACGTTGCAGGGTTGAAAAGGGACGGCCACTCCGGGTAAGGAATGAGTTACCAACCACCATTCCTGCCCG
>DAOUHZ010000070.1:0-27313 GCA_034428455.1 Dehalococcoidia bacterium | reverse complement strand
CCGCCGCTGCTTTGACCATTCGCGACCGGACGAACATGGCGGCCTCACCCGAAAACCCCTCGGAACGCGCATCCGACGAACCCGCAGATCCTGCTGGAACAGAGACTTACCTGCCCGATTGGGCCCAGGAGGCGCCGCGCCGACGCCGGTTCATTTCGAGACGCAACGGTCTGATCGCCTTTGCTGCGCTGATCGTCATGGGGTTCTTGGTCTGGATCAACTTTCCTTTCATTCCGGACCCAGTCGTCCTATGGGGACGCCAGCCCGACGTGATAATCGATTCCATCTCCGCCGGCGCTGATTGGACCATGCACGGGCGGAACCTGGGGCAAACGCGCAGCGTGACGGACGTCCTCGAAGAACCGCAGGGACAATTGACGTGGAGCGCCGACACCGGCCCTGCGACTTTGGCTGCGCCCATTGTGTCCGGCGGTCGGATCTACCTGGGCGCGCACTTCCGAATCGCGGTGCTTGACGCCGGCGCCGGAGACGAGATCGGGTCCATGCCGGCCACCGGACCCATAGGAAACTCGCTGGCGCTGGCCGACGGCGTTCTGTACTACACCATGCCGGACCGTCGCCTGGTCGCCCGGAATGCAGCGACCCAGGAGATACTGTGGGAATACCAGATGGGCGACGCCACCTCGGGCCCGGCAGCAGTTGCCAACGGCATTGTATATGCCGGCGCGCTGGACGGCGTGACCTACGCGGTGAACGCGGCTACCGGAGAACTGGTCTGGAAGCGTCAATCCCTGGGAGAAGTGCGGTCTCCCCCATCTCTTCTGGGTAAATTCGCTTTCGTTGCTTCGGCGGACCGCAGCCTGTACGCGCTGGACTCTCGAACCGGCCAGGAACGCGCGCGCTTTCGAACCGGGGCATCCCTGGTCGCCTCGCCCGTGACGGCTAACGGGTTGACCTATTTCGTGTCCGAGCGGCAGCTGTTCGCCATGGCAGCGGACGCCCTGGAATACCCCGGACGGTACGCCGTCGCCCGCACGTGGTCCCAACTCTGGCTCTGGGGATTCCCTCTGCCCACGCCTCCATCACAGCCGGGAGACAAATGGCGGTTCGGGTCCGACTATCCCGATGGGTTCCCTTCCCGACAAAAGAGGACTGAGGGCATCATATCCGCCCCCGCGGTGACCGGCGACACCCTATACGTCGGCGACACCCTGGGCAAGATGTACGCTGTTGACGCCATCACGGGAGCCGAGCGTTGGCAATTCCAGGGCGAAGATGCCATCCTGGTTTCCCCCATTGCAGTGGGCAACCTCGTGGTCTTCGGCGATAAGGCCGGCTGGGTGTACGGCCTGGAGAGAGCGGATGGGTCGGAACGCTGGCGCCTGAAGATGCCGGCCGGCGTCCGCACCGAACCGATCTATGCCGAAGGGATGTTGCTGGTGCGGACGGAAGACGGCACGCTTCACGCCGTCAAGTGACAGCCTGTTATTGGGCCGTGTACCCGCCGTCGATCGCCAACTCGCTGCCGGTCAGGGACCACAGGTATATAATGCCACCT
The DNA here is from genome assembly GCA_034428455.1 of Dehalococcoidia bacterium. Taxonomy (GTDB): domain Bacteria; phylum Chloroflexota; class Dehalococcoidia; order Lucifugimonadales; family UBA3495; genus Bin87. The sequence continues at coordinate 25,794 of DAOUHZ010000070.1, read as the reverse complement.
GGAAGTACAGCGACAGGAACAGCACGAACCCGCGCAGGCTGGCGGCGGTCAGCAGCGCCACAACCACGGCGGCGGCCACCGCCCGGTCCTGGTATATTCCCAGGGGCATGATCGGCGACTTCGACCGGGACTGGATCACCACAAAGAGTCCGGCCATCGCCAACCCGAAAACCAGCAGTCCGATAACCTGGGGGCATCCCAGGAATACAGGACGCCGATGGGCGCCAGCGCCAGCGCCACCGGCGCGACGGCCAACACCAACGCCGCCATGCCAGGGTAATCCAATCCCACCGGCCGCGTGAGCAAAGTCGATCTGGGATAGATCCACGCCGTCAGCCCCAATACGTGCGCCCCGGCCACAGCGATGAACAGGAACACCCAGTGCCATGAGAGCCATTCGGCAATGAAAGCGCCCACGACCGGGCCCACCACGGTCGCTACCGCATAGATAGCGCCCAGGACGCCGACAAACTTGCCCCGGTCTTCGGTGAGAAACAGGTCGGCGATGGAAACGCAACTGCACGTCATGACGATGCCCCCGCCGACGCCCTGCACCAAACGGAAGGCAATCACCTGGTTCATGGATGCGCTGACCCCACCAGCGCCGAGCCAACGATGAAGATCGCGATGCCGGCGATGAGGAACGCTCCGCGACCATAGATGTCGCTGAGCCGGCCCACGATGGGATAGGCCACGGTGGCCGCCACCAGGTACGAGATGGCCGGCCAGGTGTAGCGGTCGAAACCTCCCAGGTCGACGACCCTGGAGGTCATGATGCTGGTGACCACGGTCTGGCTGAGCGCGCCCAGGAACATAGCCAGGCCCACGCACACCAACGACAGCGCAACCTGACGGCGCGGGGGAGGGGCGAAACCTCCCCTCAAGGTTGTGCAGGTATCCTCCGTATGCGCCTCGTCGGCGGCTGGGGCTTGGTCCATCGCGGGTCAGGTGATCCCGTGAACCGTCGGCGCGTTCCCCTCGGCTGCTCATGCGGCGCTTTTCCGGCGCAGACGACGGACCAGCCGGTACGCCCGGTATCCGCATAGCCACTGAGAGGTTCTCCTCGACAGCGCGCAGTTCGTCCGTGATTTGCAACATTGGTATCGGTTCCGTTTACCAATACCTTCGACTGGGCGGATTGCGCCGTTGCCGATGCGACGGCAATTTTATAAGGGTCGCCGCTTTTGCCATGCCCATCCTGACCTTATGGGAACGCTAGTGATGGCGGAATTGCACACTTAGCATTATCGGCTTCGCCCGGTGAATTTCGCGTGAGGTCGAGCCAGGCGAGGCAGTTGCCGACGGACAAGAGATTGGTCGCCTGATCCAGCATGTTGATCCGCCGCGTTGTAGCCCGTGACGGCTCCTAGCGGAAGCCGGAGCAAATGTAGGCCGGTACCATCACGATTGCGATGGCCGACGCCAGGCCCAACAGCAACATGAGCAAGCCGGTGTCCGACCGCCGCGACGGTTCCATCCCGGCCTCCTCGGCCGTGCGCGCCGCGCGGTTGTCTGCAACAGCTGCCGTCAGCACGAACGCCAGAAACCCCGCCGCCGATGCCGGAAGCGAAATCCATACCGCGATGACGTTTTCCGGTATTCCCCTGTCCCAAAACAATATAAGCCCAGCCGCCATGAAAGCAAGGCAAACCCCACCACCCACTGGGACAGCAATCGCCAAAGCGATCATCAGCGTGACGAGTTTTTGCCCTCCGTCCAGGTTGGAGCGCGTCAGCAAGTACACCAGAGACCCGCAGGTGGGAACGACGAAAACGAGGGCAATGATCAACACGGCGGAAGCTCCGACGACGGTTCAATCAATCACAACTGAAACCACTCCAGTGCCCTGCCAGTTCCACGAGATGTGCCGGGACTGCGGTATTGCCCATGCCATTCTGGCCGTGGAACGTCATGACGACACCAGGGCCATCAACGGCATCTGACGCTGGCTCTACAGCCGCGCCGTCCACCAGGACCACTTCGCGCGGGACAACTCCGCAACGCTCGTGTGCCGCAGCGCGGACTGCCCGCTGTTTCCGCCGGAACGGGTTTGCTGACCAGGCCGTTCAGTCGGCCCCATCCTCCAGCGAAGCCGCCACCTTCTCTCGCAGTTCCCTGAAGTTCACCGGCTTCACCACGAAGCCCCGAGCGCCGCTAGCCTCGGCACGCTTGGCGTTTTCCTCGTCACCGTATGCCGAAACCACCATCGACGGCAATTCAGGCCACTGCTCTCCCAGCGCGTCCAGCAGCTCCCACCCGTTCATCTCCGGCATGTTGATGCCGGTTCATTTACCAAAAACCCCGGGTCGATCACGCCCGTCATCCACCACTCTGCCTTGGTAGCGTACACGCGGACGCCCAGTGCTGCCAACACTTGCCTCTTTCCGTTGAAGTCTAGTTCGTCCAAACCCTCCCGCAGCCGCTCGCAGTAGGCGCGGATCCGTCCCTCAATCTCGGACGCCTCTTCAACCAACCGCTCCTGCTCGTTCAGTTCCTTCAGTTTCAGTTGGAGCTCATCACGGCGGAGATTCAACTTCGCCATGCGACCGTGCAAAACCTCCCGGCGGTACACACGTTGCACGTCGAGAGCCGCAATCTCCACTTCTTCGGCGTCCAGCCGCTTCAACTCGGCTTCCACTCTTTTCTTTTCGTCCCCCACATCACCGCCGCCCGTGCCCACGTTGGACAGCAAGTCCGCGATGATCCCGTCCGGGCACTGCAACGCCGCAACGACGCAGTCCCACACCTCCCCGTTCAACCGGTCCACGTTTATCCCGCCGGCATCACACAATTTCGGCTTATTCTCCTTCGCGTACGATTGGTTGCATCGGTAGTACCGGTGCTTGCTGTCCCCGCCGTTCCCGCACACGCTGGCCCCACAGTCACCACATTCTACGAAACTGGTCAGCAGGTAATGCGGCTCAGACGCATTTCGATTTCCCCGCGTCGACGAGTCCCGCAGCTTCTTCTGAACGGCTTCGAAAAGCTCACGGGAAACAATCTGCGGCGTGTAATCTCCCAGCGGGACCCATTCCGACGGGTCATTCTCCGTGGTTTTCCTGGATCCGTCGGCAAACCTTACCGTACTGGTCTTGTTGTAAAACGACTCGCCCAGATAGTCCCGATTTTCCAGCATCCGTCCCAGGGTAGTCCCGGTCCACTTCCCGCCCGTCTTGGTCGGAATCCCCTCCTCGTTGAACAGACAGCAGATGGCAAACGTGCTCATGCTCTGTCTCAGCACGAATGCTCGCCGCACGACAGCCGCTTCCTCTTCGTTCACCACCCTCCTATCCTCCTGCTCGTCGTAATCGTACCCGTAGAGCGCCTTCGCCCCCCTGGTCGGCATCTTGCCATTCCGCGCTTTCTTCATCTTCCCACGCAACGACCGCTCCAGGAACATCAACCTTTCCCTTTGACCAGCATAGCCACGGAAGAAAGCGATCACTTGTCCCTCAGGAGAGTCTTCATAGTCCTCCTGAACGAAATACACCGTGACCCCGTGTTGACCCATCTCCGCAAGAAGGTTCAACAAATCCAACGGATCACGCGCCAAGCGGTCCGACGTATAGACGACCAGCGCCGACACCTGGCGTGACGCCACCAAGCGCCGCAACCTTGAAAGCTCCGGACGTTCCACAAACGCCGCCGTTAGCGTCTCCAGAAAGATGTGCTCAGGCCTGACCTGGTAACCCATCGACCGAGCCAACTCCACGCACGCCGTCTCCTGGGTCTCCAGAGACGTCCCGTCAACTTGCGCCAGCGAGCTCACTCTGATGTACACCGCGGCGAACAATCCCATCATTGCCTGTGCTACAACTGCTGCACTCATTGCAAAACTCCTTTTAAGATCGCAGCCAGCCGAATGGCTGACCGCTTCCGTAACCGAATTTCCTTTTGAACCACGCCGGCGGGGGATAGATTCCTCCGCCGGCTGTTTGAACCTCAGAGCCAGCTTGGTGTCTCACCTTCAGGTGCGAACACCATCGACCTCACCCAGTCCTTCTGAATCTCGCTGGCCCTCACGACCATCTGCATCCGGAACCGGCGGCCGCTGCCGCATTCGACCCAGCCGCTGTCCGCCAGCCCATCCACCACAGGCACTCCGGCTACCCAGCCGTCGACCGGTTTTTCGCCAGAACCCGGCGGCCGCTCATCGGAGTTGGCACCCGGGAGGTCCGCCGTTTCATTTGTAAGTTCACCTCCTGTTATGGTATGAGTACGAAAGACCTCGTCGAGTTGCTGCTCGTCTGGTCCAGGGGTAGCGGCCGAGGGCTCAATCTCCCGCTTCCCCTCTTTTTTTGCGCCAGCGCCAAAAGCGCCATCTGCTCTGACCACCATCTCTCAAACCTCCTTGGTTCTTCGGTTGCGGCCGGTCCGTGGTCACTAACCGGACCCCAAAACGGCGCAACTCCGACAGCACCCTCGCCAGCTGTAGAGGGTCCCTCGACAGACGGGCGTTGTGGCGCACGACTACGGCATTCACCCGACCGTCTCTCGCCGCCTGCAACAACCTGGCGAGCGCCGGTCTCTCCGGACCACTGATGCTTCCGCGTTCGCGGAAAATGAACTCCGGATCCACTGTGTAGCCCGCCTTCTGCGCGAACTCCAAGCAAGCCTGCTCTTGCTCTGCGAGCGAATGCGCGGCATCCGCGTCATCCTGGGCGCTGACGCACACAAACGGCGGTGCCTTTTCGTCCTGGGCACGGAGACCCAGGAACACCAGTATCTTTTTCAAAATCTCAATCACGATTCCCCTCCTGGCGAAACCGCGTCTGTTTCATGGTCGGACACGAAACCCGGAACGACTTTTCGCACAACGTCTTCAAGAACGTCAGCCCGAATGGACCTCTCGCTGCAGAACCCCTCGTCGGACACACGCAACCGCGCATTGCGACAGCGGTAGTAGCGACAGCCTCCAGGCGTGCTCTGCAACACAAGCGGAGAGCCGCAGGCCACGCAGTTCACGAAACCCACCAACGAGCGGCGATGGGCACCCTCTGGTGCGAAAGCCTCCCGGCCACGCAACAGCTCCTGAACTCTCTGGGAATCTGCTTCCATAATGAAATTCACTATTCCTCCGTTCCGGTCGGGCTACCTGTGGCCCATGGGCTGTACAAAACCGCAAAATGCCGCGATGCCACCGGCCTCTCGGCCGGCGCACCGCGGCTAAAAACAATGATCCGACCGCGCCGTCGGACCCACGCAAGCCACGCCGAACGGCAATTCCGCCCGGGCAGTCCGCGACACGGCGAGTGGTATGATTAACATTCGTAGACCTCCTTCTTCTCGAGGGCTCTACACCTAGCCGAAGCGGGGGGCGGATCCCCGCTTTGGCCATCTTTTTCACCTGTTCAGATCATAAACAGCACAAATGATTGTATAACGAACTTGCCCAAAATACCACCAGCAAATGTCACTAGTGCGCCCAATTTGGGCCACCAGCGACCACGCTACGGGCCTTCCAGTTCACCTTCAAAGAATGAATCTCCCTCAAATTCCGCCTGTTCGTGCTCGCCTTCAAACTCCGGCCAATCGAGGTGCTCTGGCTCCCCGGCATTTTCCTCGTACATCTCACGGATGAGATCCTCGTTGGGCGTCAACTGCTTCTGGTAGACCAGAAAGCCCTTGTCGCGGATCCACTCGTCCTTATAACGAGTCAAACTTCCAAGAGACCATCGCGCTGATTTCTCGTCGGGCGCCGATGTTTCTCCAGTCTCGAAAATTGCCCGCGCAAGCGACACTTCGCGCAGGCGATACCCGTAGACTCTTGCTGCGGCGTGTGCTCGCTCCCGGGTGGTTCCGAGCCCTTTCACGACGTGGACTTCATAGATTGGTTCACCGGTAGCAAGATCGGTTTGCGGGTGAAAGAATCCCTCACCTGCTGGTTCCGCGTCATCCGGTCGCGTTCCTTCGCCTTCAGAACTGGTGACGGTGGTATCACGCTCTGCAAGAGCGCGAGCCTCCGCCAACGCGTGCCTCACGATCTCGAGCTGCTCCTCCTGTAACCGTTGTTTCTCCGATAGCTCGGCCTCGAGCGCTGCGAGTTTCGCCACCAAATCGTTCATCGCCCACCAACTGAACAGCTGGACCCCAAGGATTCCCCCTTTGGGCCAGACCAAATTTGAGCGACATATTATCGGTGTCTCCCAAAATTTTCTACACAGAGCAGTTTTGGGCAACCCATTCAATGTAACACCCAACATACGGAATTACAAGCCCAACATCGGCGTATTTGGGCGCAATTTCCGATGCCGGTCAATCAATGGGTCGGATTGACTTGCCATGCTGTCAACAGCTGCCCCAGTGGCGAGAACCAAGAGCCATATCATGAGGTCCCCTTGACTTTCGCATAAACCGTCGTTCCCGACGGCTGCCAGGCCACGGCGCCACCGGGTGGCGGGCAGCATCGCCGCGTTGCGACACCCGGGGTGAATCCGGGAGACCAACCCATGCACCCGAATGCCGCCCAAACGGGCGGCATCATTGTTGCCGAATCAACCCACACGAGGACCTGCACCATGCCAGCCAAGTCTGAACAGTTCACGCGCATCGTGACCGCCGACCTTTGGGACGCCGCCCAAAAGGTCATTCAACGAACCAAGCACAGCACACCCTACTCGTCCCTGCTCGATGCCAAGCTCGGCAACGCCATCACGACCCCGCTCACCGACGCTCAGATGGCCGCCGCTCACCACACTCCTGTGAGCACCGCCAATCGCAGGCTGACAAAAGCTGTCAGCACCCTGGCCCGAACCGACCAGGAACTCGATAATCCCCTCGAAACGGTCGCCCAGCGCGTCAACGACCTCATGGCACGCGCCGCGATCATCAACCGCCGCAACCGACGCCCTCCGCTCTACTCCGAATCAACCATCAGTACGCTGATCGAACTCGAATGCGCAAAACCGGACCACGCGCCAATCATACGCGCTGCCGGCTATGTTTTCCCACCGCCCACCGTCTCGACAGACCACGACATGGACTTCGTCATCGCTGACATCGCCACTCATCTGTCCCGTTCCCACGAGCCCCAAAGCCCCGCACAGATCATTGAAGCCCTGACCCATCGCCAAGACGCCCTGGGCAGGTGGCCGCGGCTCGATGTTTCCCTCTTCATACGCCGGGTCGCAGGGATCGTACCGGACGATGCCGGAAACTTCAGCCTAGACGAGCCATGGGGCAAATTCATCGGCAGGCAGCAGCTGGTCGAAAACACCATCATCCGCGTCCTCTCCCGCGACGGCCAACCCCGCTCCATACAGTACCTTGCTGACGAAGTCACCCGCCTCGTAGGACATCTTCTGCCCGACGCGTACAACACCCGCAACGCCATCCGGAACGTCACCAAGACGTCCGAAGAAATATCTTGGCAAGGCCTGGCCACCTTTGGTCTCTCCCAATGGGAATCCAGCATCTTTGCTACGAACACAGGGAAACGACGCAGCACCGGCGACCTTGTCTACGCCTTCCTGATGAATGAAGGTCCCGCCGACATCAACGACGTGACACAGTACATCCAGCGAAACACCAAAGCCAAAAAACGCACCGTCGCGAACGCCGTCAACCACGACCCCGAAAACCGGTTCATCCGCATGGACGACCGGCGCATTGCAGCCAACCCAATCTCGTACCGCCACAATCCGGACGGCCCTGCCCTCACGGTCATCCCCGACAGGCGACAGCAAGGTCCCGTCCTGCAGGAGTCCGAACTGGCGTGGCTCACGCACTTCGTACGGGGGCTCACCGAGTTGGCGCCACCGCTGCCGTGCCGTGTGGCACTCACGGGACCCCGCGCCGCCGGATCAACACCAGAAGGAAAAGTCGAGATAACGGTCGTCACAGACGAACGCCACTGGAGCAACCTGGAGCTGCGGCTGATGCAACTCGCCGCCGCCACTTCGGACCCGGTAGCCTCCGTGCCTGCAATTATTAGTGTGGTCTCATCCGAAGAATGGGAACAACAGCAGGCGGGCAAAGAACCCGAGGCACACTACAACATCTGGCTGGCACCCGGCACAGCACCATAGACGGCTGGCGGCAACCGTCGGATAACCGTTTCCCAACTTCTCCAACGCCGCATGGGCGGCCTTTTTGCTGTCCGTCCCTTACCGCTTGCCATGGAAAACGCAAATGCCGCAGACCGCGAAGAAAACCATCGTTGCCGACGCCGACTCTTCCCAAGCCTCGAACGTAATCGAGGCAGTCCGTCGGAACACGCGCCACACGTTCTTGCTCGACGCCAAACTCGGCAGCGCAGACAACCCTCCCATGACCGACACTGAAATAGCCGCCGCCTACCAGACGCCGGCCACTTCCATCGGACCCAAATGGGCACGCATCATCGGCGCCATGAGACTCACCGACCAAGAGCACGGGAATCCCTTGCGCCAGATAGCCGAGCGAACCAACAACGTAATGGCCAGCGCCGGCATCATCAACCGCCACAACCGACGCCCGCCGCTCTACGCCGAAGCGACACTCGAAACCCTTGCAAAACTCGGCTTCGCCATACCGGACCATTTCCCTCTGATCCACGCCGCCGGCCACCTCGCGCCGCCACCCGTCGTGCCAGCGAGCCACAGCATCGACTCCATCATCTCCGACATCGCCGCCCATATGGCGCGGTCCCACGAACCCCAAAGCACCGACGAGATCATCCAGTCCCTGGGTCACCACCAGGAAGCACTTGACAAGTGGCCACAACTGGAGTTGACCATTTTCATCGACCGCGTGGCCGACATCCGCCCCGACGACCACGAGCTCTACCACGCGGACCAGCCCTGGGGAAACTTCGTAACCACACAACGGCTCGTCGCTAACACGGTGCTCTGCGTCCTCGCCAGGGACCAGAAGCCCTGTGCTACGGCCTACCTGGTTGACGAGATCAAACGCCTGGTGGGACACCACCTGCCCAACCGATACAACATCCTCAATGCCGTGCGCAACTTCGCCTACACGTCGGAAGACGTTCATCGGCAAAGCATGTCGACCTTCGGTCTCAAGGCATGGTACGCCGTCCAAGACGTCCAAAACCCGACACGCCGACGCGGCAGAACCAAAGACATAGCGCACGCCTTCTTAAAGGAACAAGGCCCGGCTAAAGTCGAGGACGTTATCGAACACGTCCAGCAAGTCGCTCAAACTACCAGAAGGACTGTCCAGGACGTCATCAACCACGACCGTTCTGAACACTTCATTCGAACACCCGACGGGCTTGTGGCCGCAAACCCCCTTCACCGGAACAACGATGCAGACACCGCCTCCCTGACGGTCGTTCCAGACCACCAGCGTCGCAGACCTGGGCCTATTCTGCGCCAATCTGAACTCCTATGGACCACCCACTACGTCCGCGCTCTGGATGAAATGGCGCCACCACTGCCGGTCCAAGTCACGCTAACGGGCCCCCGAGCCAATGGCTTCGCCTTGGACGACCCCATGGAAATCGTAGTCGTAGTTGACGACCGCGACAGGCCCAGCCTGGAACCCCGGCTTGCTGAACTCGCCGCCGCGGCGTCTGAGGCGGCGCCGTCCGTGCGGCCGAGCGTCAGCATCATCTCGCCCCAGGAGTGGGACCACCAACAGTCGACCAGACACCCAGGTGCGCATTACAACGTCTGGCTGGCACCCGGCACAGCACCATAGACGGCCGGGCGCAATCATCGGACAACCCCTTCGCAACTTCGCCAACGCCGTAACGGCGGCGCCACGCCCACGGTCGCCCCAAACGTCCACCAACGTAGAAGAGGTCAACACGGTGGTCGGTGCTCATTGCCGATCTGGTCAGCGGGCAGGACCGGCTTTTTCCGCGTCTGGAGAACGCCCTGCACCCGTGGGTGATGCAACCAGGCCGCCGCGGCGCCCACCGGGCGTGATCCGGAAACCAAGCACGTGGGGCGCACTGCACTTCTGCAACGACTGCGCCGAGCTCTGGCACGAATTGATCGACGACCTGGAAGCGGGCGCCAACGCCCTTTTGTTCATGTTGGCCGTTGCCGTCGGTGACGCTCCCGGGCTAACTCCCTGCGGCGGGCGTAACATGGCGGCATTCCGGACCACAGGGAGAGCCGACATCATGACGACGGCAAACGACGAACACGCCGACTTGGGGCGCTTGGTCGCCGACTACGAGGCCACCCACGAGCGGGTCCTGAAACTTCGGGCCCGCCTGGCTCGAACGGCTGGCATCTGGACCAACTTCGCCGGCATCCTGAACCAGAATCCGGAGGCCATACGGGGCAGCAGCGACACCGTCTCCCTGGGCGACAACAACGCCATGCCCCGCTCCGAGCTCGAGGTAGAGCAAGTTCTCCACGAACTCGAGCACCTCCGGGAGGCTGCGGCCCACGAACGGGAACTCGAGCGGTTGCTCAACGAAGCCGACAAGCACTGGATCATCGAGGGGCTCAAAAACCGGAGAGTTTCCCGGGACGTGGCCGAGCAGCGGGACCTCATGAGCCGGCGGGCGTGATGAAACCCGTGTTGGGACACCACCGCGCCGCCACGCTGATTGCAAAGGAGGCGCCGTCATGGCGACGAACATGCTCGAACGCCGGCATCTGCTGGCCGGGGGCATTTTCGGCACTGGCGTTGGGTTGAGGAGTTCCGTGGCGACTGCATCGCAGGACTCATTCCCTTCCCATGAGTAAATACATCCGGTTCGTTATTTTCCCGTTGCTGCTGATTGCAGTCGGGTGCGAGGCCGCCGTTGACTTTGCCTTGGACGACCATCATCCGGACGGGGACCCGGCGGCTGCCATATCCACTCGGGTGGCGGATGGTCGACTGTCGAAGGAACGGACTACCGAGGTTCAGGCCATCTGGCACGAGTACCGCAGCAACGAGGCTTTGGCAAATAGCCGCTACCGCGGCCAGTACTACACTGTCGGCGGCTTGGTCGAACGCATCGACGAGCACGGCGTCGACTTCGTGATGGATACCTACGACATGGGCGCCTCCAGTGCGAGGTTCGCCCGCTCCGCCCAGAACACCCTGCTGACGATTTCGCCCTACGACGTAGTCATCCTATCGTGCCGGGTTCGTGGGTTGGTTCTCGACCTCATGTTCAGCTTCGAGGACTGTATTCCTGTGGCTTGGCCGGGAGCGGACGCCGTGACTTGGCCAGAGGCCGACACTGGCGTGGGTACAGCTACGTCGGTTCCTGCCACTACGCGGTCGGCACCCATCAGGCGGATCACTCCTTTGCCGACCGTCACGCCGACGCTACTGATTCCAACGAACACGCCGGGTCCGACAGAGCGGCCGGTCTGGACCGTGATCACCTACCGCACGGTCACGGGAATAATCGTCTATGGTTACGAGCAATCCGCCGGACACCATTGCCATTATCCAAGGCGAGGACGGCGACCTGCGATGCCGAGTGGACGCCGAGGACCACAACTGGGCGCCAGTGGACGCGGGCGACGTTCTGACCGTGCAGGGTATTCCAGTTCCGGTGGGCGACGACGTCACTCCGTTGCTGGACCTCTGCCGTGTCACGGCCTGGGCACCGGAGCAATGACTACCAGTGCATACGCTCTGGCTGTCGGGGTCCGCCGCTGTGCTGAGGCTGGCGGTTGGCCGGTCGAGTCTCTCGCGGCCCGCGCTCAAGCCGAGATTGAGAAGAGGGCCCTCCTGGCCGACATTGTTGATCCGAAGACCGCCCTATGGGACAACCACCCCGAGTTCCGCCATCCCGAGTCGGACTGGCGTTGCAACAACTGTGGCTACGCCTCCGATTGCGTCGCCCGTCCGCCACGCCACCAACTGGGCATGATGTCTTTCGTCGACGCCAGATGACCTCTCCATTACCGCGACGTCCGTGCGACCTGACGGCGCAGTTCCCGCCGAGGTTGTCACGGGAACAGGAAAGTTTGCCGTCACACACGGCCACAGAATTGCCGCATTTCTGCACAGGAGTCACGGAGAGGCGCTTCACGGCCCTCAAGGCATCAGAACAGGTACGAGCACCTTTCAGGCCCTGTAATCGGCCCAGAACGCAGAAAACGAGGCAACGAATGGTGGCAAGCCAAGGCTGGGCATAACCCTTACCCAACTTCGCCAACGCCGAAACGGTGGCACCACGCCCACGGGCAACCGATACGTCCACGAACGCATATGAGGTCAACAATGGCGCGAAAGACACGCCGCGACGCGGCGGTTCCACAAATGTCCTTCCCTGGCATGGAACCGCCGCCGCCCCTGAGCCACTCGGGAACGTGGCAGCGATGTGCTCCGGCGCGTGCCAGCGTCCGACAGAGCACGCAGCGGAACGTCTCCGACAGCCTGATGGCTCCGTGATCGTCCGACGAATGTGCACCGTGTGCGACGGCGTCCAACAAATCACCATCTCGAAAGTCGTCGCCCAACGCGTCTTGGGCGCTGATTAGCCGATAACGACCCCGACCATGAACGACACTGATGCGGCGGACCCTCTCCTGCCGATTGACAGCCAATCCCGCACTGCCGACAATGGCCACACGAAGCCCTGACTCCAGAAGGCACCCAGAAAACTGTGTCAGTTCCGGCATCAGCCGCGGAGAGCCGTTACGGAAACCCGGCGACCCGCGCGCTCTGAACCTTGAACCGTTCCCCAACCCGTTACGACCTGCTTGCTTGCAACCTCGTGCTGGCCTCCATTGCGGCCATGCTGATGGCAGCGGTGGGCAGCAGCGTCAAGGTTGTGCTGACCATCGGGGGAGTCAATGCTGCTTGCCGTCTCCCGGCATGATGTCGTCACAAGCCAATCCGATGATCCCAGTACCACAATGGCCGGTCCAGTTGCGTTTCGTCACAATCAGCCAGAAGCTGGACATAGGTCTAAGTGGCAGGCCAAGCGCCAACGCAGTACACACATGGGACACGTTTTGGAGTATCCTGCTGGCCCCTATTCTGCTGGTCAAAAGGATTTGTTCCCTCAGCCATGAAAGTACTGCAGGTCATCCACGGTTACCCCATGAGGTACAACGCGGGCTCCGAGGTTTACACTCAGGGCCTGTGCCAGGCTTTGGCGGACCGCCACGAGATCCATGTCTTCACCCGGCAGGAAAACGCCTTCCTTCCTGAGTATTCGATGCAGCGCGAGTCGGACTCCGCAGACCCGCGGGTTGCGTTGCATATCATCAACATGGCCCGCGCCCGTGACGGCTACAGCCACCGGGAAGTGGACGACGCTTTCGCCGGACTGCTTGACGAACTGCAACCCGACGTTGTTCACGTCGGCCACTTGAACCACCTGTCCACGTCGCTGGTCTTCCCAGCCAAGCAGCGGAACATTCCGGTGGTGTTCACCCTCCACGACTACTGGCTGATGTGCCCCAGGGGGCAGTTCATCCAGATGTACGAAGACCAGGGACAACAGCCCTGGCCGGTCTGCGACGGACAGGACGACCGGAAGTGCGCCGTGCGCTGCTACCGCCGCTACTTCGGCAATGATGACGATGAGTTCGACCGGAACGCGGCCTACTGGACCGGTTGGGTGAGCCGGCGCATGGCCCACGTCAGGGGGGTCTGCGACGCCGTGGACGTGTTCCTTGCGCCTGCCCGTTACCTGCTGGGCCGGTTCCGGGACGACTTCAACATCCCTGAGGACAAGCTGGTCTACCTGGACTACGGGTTCCACCGCGACCGCATGGCCGGCAGAGCGCGCAACCGGGACGAGAATTTTACCTTCGGTTACATCGGCACCCACATCCCGGCCAAGGGCGTGAACCACCTCATCCAAGCATTCGGCGAACTGACCGGACAGCCCCGTCTGCGGATCTGGGGCAGAGACCGTGGCGTCGAAACCGCAGGTCTGAAGCGGATGGCGGAGGCGCTCGGTGGCGACGCCGGCCACCGGGTGGAGTGGATGACGGAGTACCAGAACCAGGACATCGTACCCGACGTGTTTGACCGGTGCGACGCCATCGTCGTTCCATCCATCTGGGCAGAGAATTCGCCTCTGGTCATCCACGAGGCCCTGCAGGCCGGAGTGCCGGTGATCACCGCGGACTACGGCGGGATGGCGGAGTACGTAGGCCACGAGCAGAACGGACTCCTGTTCAACCACCGCGACCTGCTCTCCCTGGCAGAGCAGATGCAGCGCCTGGTGGACGCGCCCCAGTGGGCGGTCCAATTGGGTCGCCGGGGTTACCTGCAATCGGACGACGGCAACGTACCCGACATGGCGGAACACGCCCTGGAAATCGAGCGGATCTACACCGACCTCCTGTCCGGGAGAGGGACCACATGACCCTTGCGTCGACGCCACCAACATCCGCGGCCCCAGACGGAAACAGCCTTTTTCAAGGACCCTGGCGGATTACTTTTGACACCAACCCGGACGACTGCAACTTGCGTTGCATCATGTGCGAGGACCACTCGCCTTACAGCAGCACGCAGAGCGACCGCCGTGCCGCCGGACTCCCCAAGCGCCGCATGGACATCGCCATGATCCGACGGGTTCTGGCGGACGCGACGGGCAACGGGTTGCGCGAGATCATACCGTCCACCATGGGCGAACCGCTGCTCTACCGCCACATGGACGAAATCATTGACCTGTGCGGCGTGCACGACGTGAAGCTGAACCTGACCACCAACGGCACCTTTCCCATCCGTGGAGCGCGGGCCTGGGCGGAACGCATCGTGCCGGTGGGCTCGGACGTCAAGGTGTCCTGGAACGGGGCCACCAGGGAGACCCAAGAACGGGTCATGCTGGGCTCCAACTGGGAGCGGGTGGTGGAGAACGTGCGGACGTTCATCGCGGTGCGCGACAAGCGCGCGCGCGATGGTAGCAACAGGTGCCGAGTCACCTTCCAGCTGACGTTCATGGAGATCAACCACGTGGAAATCCCAGCGGTGGTTGAAATGGCCGCAGGGTTGGGCGTGGACCGGGTGAAGGGGCACCACCTGTGGGTCCACGCACCCGAAATGCGCGGCCAATCCATGCGCCGAAACCCCGATGCCATGGCAAGATGGAACGAAACGGTGTCGGCTGCGTATGAGGCAGCAGAGCGTTACCGGTTGCCCGACGGCCGCAGGGTGTTGCTGGAAAACATCTTCCCGCTGCACGAAGATGACAGCGGCGACATCGCGCCGGGCGGGGAGTGCCCATTCCTGGGACAGGAAGCGTGGGTGGCCGCCGACGGGCGTTTCAACCCATGCTGCGCTCCCGATGTCCTGCGCAAGAGCCTCGGTGACTTTGGAAACCTCAACGACCGCGGCCTCCGCGAAATCTGGGAGAGCTCCGAGTACCGGAACCTGCGGGCCACCTACATGACGAAGCCGCTCTGCCAGGGCTGCAATATGCGACGACCGCAATGACCACGACTGATAAATGGCGGGAATGCGCCGTGTCCGCCGATGGCACCCATCACGAGCATCGTGGCCGGCCGGCCTACGAGCGACGCTTCGCCGAGGTGCTGAAGTTCCACGCGCCCGGTCTGGCGCCCGTCATCGACGACAGCGGAGCCTACCACATCACGTCCGACGGCAACCCCGCCTACGAGGCACGCCACATCCGCACCTTCGGTTTCTACGAGGGCATCGCCGCCGTGCACTCACCAGCCGGTTGGCATCATGTCCGGCCCGACGGCAGCCCGCTATACCGGCAACGCTATGAATGGTGCGGCAACTTCCAGGAGGGCCGTTGTCCCGTGCGGGACGCTCACGGCCATTACTTCCACATCCGAACTGACGGAAAACCGACGTACGAAGAACGCTACCGTTACGCCGGCGACTTTCGCGATGGGTACGCCGTCGTGCAGAACGACGCCGGTGAGCACACGCACATCGACGGCGTCGGCGTCCTACTGCACGGCAGATGGTTCCGTAACCTCGACGTGTTTCACAAAGGCCACGCCCGCGCCGCCGACGCCGGAGGATGGCACCACGTCGATATGACCGGGCGGGCGCTGTACCACCGTCGGTTCAAGATGGTGGAACCCTTCTACAACGGGCAGGCGAGGGTCGAGGGCCACGACGCATCCCTCAGCGTCATCGACGAGGAGGGCCACGAGATCCTGCGGCTCCGAGGGCCCGCCACGTCCACCCTGCAGGAACTCTCCGGCGACATGGTGGGGGTGTGGAAGACCCAGGTCATACGCGCCGCAGCCGAGCTGGGCGTGTTCGATCTGCTGCCGACTTCCGCTGTTGACGTGGAACGGGCGCTGGACCTAGCGCCCGGCTGCGGGTCGAGACTGATGCGGGCGCTGTTGGAACTGGGGCTGGCCGGCATCGACAACGATAACGTGTACCATGCCACCCACAAAGGCGCTCACCTGCGGGCCGACCACGATCTTTCGCTGACCACAGCAGCCAGCCTCTGGGGTGATCTGTCGCTCCGAGCATGGCAGGGATTGAGCGCATCTCTCCGCACCGGGAAACCCGCCTTGGACGTCCCGAACGGAGACTTCTTTGACTGGATGGCGGGACAGCCCGATGAGCTGGTCGCCAGCCACATCGCCTTTGCCACATACGCCAGGCACGACTACGCTTCCCTGCCCAAGGTCTGGGATTTCAGTGCGCATCGCGCCATTCTGGACGCCGGCGGCGGCACCGGTGAGCTGGCCTTCGCGGTACTGCGGGCCAACCCCGGCATGACGGCCATCGTGATGGACCGACCGGAGGTTGAGCTCCTCTATGAACCGCCCGGCGAAGTCAGGGACCGCTGCGCGTTCGTTGCGGGCGACATTTTCGGCGAATGGCCGGTCAAGTCTGAAGCGGTGATTCTGGCGCGGGTTCTGCACGACTGGTCGGACGATGATGCTCACCGCATCCTGCGCCGAGCCAGGGAGGCCATGCCGACGGATAGCAGTCTCTACGTGGTCGAGATGATTCTCGACGAAACCACCGGCGCCGGCGGACAGCTGGACCTCAATATGCTGGTCATGACCGGCGGCAGGGAACGTACGCTCAGGGAGTTCGGCGAACTGCTGGAGGATACCGGATTCAGATTGTCGGACGTTGTCGCCACAAACGCCGTGAACACCCTGATGTGCGCCCAGGCCGTATGACCCCATCCGACGGTGGAACGCGAACCCTGGAGCTACTGGACAGAGTCCCGGATGGTGCGGCCGTTGCCATCGTGCTGCGCCACGCCGAACGAGAGGAGATCACGCCAGGCACCTTCGGCAACGAAGTTCCATTGATCCATCACGGCCGGATGTCTGCAGGGCGCCTCGGCATGGGCCTGTCGTCCCGACCTGTGGGCATCGTCAAATCCAGCCCGTTGCCCCGCTGCACACAGACCGCCGACGGCATCATAGCCGGCGCCGGCTGGAACGTCGGCACGACGCCTGAGCAACTGCTGGGCGACCCCGGTCCCTTCGTCGCGGAACCCGAATTCGCAGGCCGACTCTTCCTGGACATCGGGATAGAGGAAATCGTGAGGCGGCAGCTGGCGCAGGACGAACCGCCTTGTGGGATGAGACCAACATCATCCGGCGTAAAGCTGATCCTGCAGGAACTGGCGACGGCTTTGAACAGGCCGACCAGCGCCAGCGTCTTCGTTACCCACGATGCCGTGCTCGCGGTGTTGGTGGGCCATTTGTACGGCCTGCCGGTGGAGGGCTTCTGCTGGCCTGATTATCTGGACGCCCTGGTGGTCTGGCCGTACTCAGATCAGCTGCGCTTCCGATGGCGTGGTCTCGACGAGGGTTCGCACCCAATTTGCGGTTAGTCGCACCGCCTCCTTGGCGGACACTTCGGGCGAATGGCCCAGCACCTGCCTGGCCTTCTCGTTGCTGAACGCCTCCCGCTGGCCCTCCTCGCCCGGTCGGTAATCGACGTATTCGATGGACACATCGGCGTCCGACACCTCGAGGCACCACTCGGCCAATTCGGCGATGGTGCGTTCATCCCCATTGCCCACGAAGAATTTTTCGCCCACCACCATGTGCGCCGGCGCCTGGATCGCCCTCACCCAAGCGCTGATCACGTCGTCAATGAACGACAGGTCCCGGGTCTGTTTCCCGCCCTCCACCACGATGGGCAACCCGTGCATGGCGTTCCACAGCCATTTGAAGATGAAGACCTCCCGCCGCATTCGCGGCCCGATCACGACGCCGGTGCTCAACACAACCGCAGGCACCCCGTAGGCCCGGTACCACGCCCACACCGCCAACTCGGCGGCTGCCTTGGAGAACCCGTAGGGGTTGTGGGGGGTCAACGGATGGCTTTCGTCAATGGGAAGCGTCAGTGGTCGGCCGATCTCGTTGCCGGAACCGGCGAAGAGCATCTTCCGGACTCCTCCGGCGTTCCTCACCGCCTCCAGCAGGGTCACGGTGCCCTCGATGTTCTGCATCACCGCATATCGGGGTGAATCGAAGGCCATGGGGGTGTCCGCCTGCGCGGCCAAGTGGGCGACGACCGAATGCCCTTCCACGTCGCCCGGCTGGATGTCCTGCAAGCTTTTCCAGAGGTAGAAAAAGTTGGGGTGTTCCAGTTCGCGGCGCAACAAACCCGCGTGCAGCGGCGGCACGATGTCCAGGCCGGTAACACGGTGCCCGTGCGCCAGCAATTTCCTGACCAAATGCGACCCTCCAAAACCGGCCGCGCCGGTGACGAGGGTCGCGTTCTTTCGGACATCGGCCACCCCACCGTGGCGTCCGTTAGTCTGATGCTGCAATGGGTCCCAACCTCCGGGACGAGAGTTTCCCCACCAGTTGTGCAACTCGTGGGCGGACAGCCTAACATCCCACGTGCCCATCGAACCACAATACCTCCCGGCAAAACAGGGACCGCGCAAGGTCACCTCTCAGCTCTCATCTGCTCATCATGAGCGGATGAGAAAGGACTTTGCACAGGCCCCGCCGGAAAAAGACCGGAGCTGGTGATCATCAGGTTAGAGACTATGTACTGGAGGAAACCGAGGATGCGGTCCCTCCAGCCTTGCCCCCGGCGCTGGGGTCCTCGACAAGTCGGACCTCAGTCATCAATTTCCAAATGGCCGGGCCAGTGGCGTTCGTTACAATCTGCTGCGCAGGGGAACTGGCCTGACCAAACCAGAGACCAAGCACAGCGGGCTCGGCGTTGGATCTCCTGACCGGCGTGTAGAATGCGATGCCGCCACGGACATAGGTGCCTCCTTTGAGGAGCTCGACTTAATCAACGTCTGGCAGGAGCAGTTGTGCTTCCAACTCGTATGGCGCCTTGCCGTCCGCCGGTGAACCTCGCGGCAAGTCAGCGATATGCTACCAGAGGTCGAAGGTGCGCTCGTGGTATTGCGCCAAACGCGCGTGGCGAAGGAGTTACGAAGGTGCGGAAATTGCTTGGAATAATCGGGACAGGCATAGTCATAGGAGTGTCCTCCGGGCTTATCTTAAGCCTTTCTTCCTGGGGATTGTCCTATCTCCAAGACCACAACGAAAAGCAGGACCAGATAAAGTATCTGGCCAGCGTAATTGACAGGGATAGAGGCCTGATCTACGACGAGGCGACCATCCAGAGGATCGTCGAAAATGCGCCCGTTGAGACCTCAAGGGAAAACGTTCGAAAAACATTTTACGTTGGTATGTACAGAGAGCTGGAATCTGTGTTTGCGAACCGTGCTTCGCAGTTGTCATACGACGAAATTCAGGAAATCAAGAAGCCTCTCGTCAGTCCCGACCTCTACCCTGAAATAGCTTTGAACGACGCGGGATACGACCTAGTCTTTGGGAAGTTGGAGTCGATTGAATGGCTCAATCTCCCGCCGAGACACCGATGAATTTTCATAGAGTAGGACATTGACCATGGTATGGATGCGTTGCTAACGATCTCGTACACTTCTGGAACCTATCTCGCGATTCGGGTCGCTCAGTGCGCAGTGCCTCGTGAGATCAAACGACATGGCCGACAAGGGTATGAAACCGCGTCGGGACGGTTCGGATGCTGCGCTGAGAGGCGTAGAGGCAACCCTGTTGCGCTGCCTGTCCCTGGGGAAGTCTACAGAAACGACAGCCGCATCCATGCCCAGCAGACGTGAGGCCGGATACGGGTCGGAGCGTGACCATCCCCCGCACGGGGCCGCAGCCTGGCAGGGGCGCTAAAACGAGCGGATCTAAAGGGCGCACTATCGAGACCTCCTTCGTCATCGCCTCCGTCAACTACGCGGTAAAATCAAGGAGGTTGCGGGTAGATCTCCGATGGTCAGCCGCGCTCCACCGACCCTGATGTTGGCAACAGGAGGTCGCCGAGGATGTCGGGAAACGAAACAACAGCCACTTTCGAAGTGGGAAACCCCAATGACCAGAAGTTTGAACTCGTAACCCAGTACCCAGGCCAGGTCAAATTCAGCAGTCCGCCGCGAAGGCGCTCGGTGCGCCCACGCCGCAGCGACGTGGAACAACTTACTCTGCCGGGCCTACAAACCAGTAACGACCCAGAAAAGGCGGCGTGACCGAAAGTCGGGCTCTGGAGCCTCGGACCACTCCGGCCCGCCCGCATCCATCCCGTGATCATAGGTCAAGGCCCCAAAGACCATCTTAGGAGTGTCGGGCGTTGGGCACTATCCGCCCGAACGGAGCAGACGAGGCACCACTATGATCTCCCAGCACTTGGGACGCGGCCTCCGGCGGGAGCAGAATTGAAACAGGACACCACCAAACGCAATCGTGGCGTAGCCGGCACAGGATCAACCCTACTAGCGCCAACCAGATGCTGCACAGCCCTGAGCCACTTCCAAGCGGGTTCTCCGTGACCACTCTCCTACCACCCCACACGCCGCTGCCTCTTCCACCTGAGTTGGTGGAAACCCTGCACCAATCGAACCCTTGGTGGCGAGGCGCGCCTGCGCCGCCAGTGCCCGCCACCCGCCGGCATCTCGTCGGCCAGGTCCACCAACACTTGGACTATGGCATCACGCCTATCGTCGCCGTGCCCGGACCGCGCGGAGTGGGCAAAACCTCCATGCAGCTCCACATGATCCGAGACCTGCTGGACGAAGGCATACCGCCCCACCACATCATTCGCGTTCCGTTCGACCAGGTCGCCATCACTGAGGACATGCTGTACCCCATCCTGCGCATCACCGCCTGGGTCCAGCGCAACATCACACCCGCCACCTTCAACGACCTCGCCCACCAGGGCCAGACCGCCTACCTGTTCTTCGACGAAGTCCAACACATCGAGGAAATTTCGCTACTCAAGAATTCCGGGAGGCATTACCGGAACCGATCAGTTATGTGACGAATTCCGTTCCGTCCGTCGCAAAGCCAGTCGAGTAGCATGACCTCCTAGCCAATCCGCCACCTGCACCTGGGCACCGTCCCAATGCACGACGGCCCGGCACTTCCGGGAGGCGACCGGGACCTGATCGACGGAACAAAACCGCATCGGCCGCCTTCCGGACTGACGAACCACCCGGAGACCACGCCCTACAGCCAGTGCCAACGACTAAACTGTACCAGAGCGACGCACGGCACAGAGGAGTCCAGCATGGCGGACGAAGGCACCCACTACAGTTCCGGAGAACCGGAACCCACGGCGTACGAGGAACTCGAGGAACTCGACTGGTCGAACTCCGAAAATCCCCCCGTGGACGACGCCGTCGAACTCATCCACGAGATCCTGACCACCACCGACGCGGACGAAGGGCCAAGCCTACAGGAACTGCTGGCAGACATCCCGCCGGACTACCGGCAGGAAATCACCGACGCCGTCCACCAGCTGGGCAGCGAAGGAGCCGACTACGGCCAACCAGCGCACGCCTCAGAACAAGCAGAAAGCGGGACACAGGATCAGGTCGAAACCGGCACCCAAGATGCGGCGGACGGCAACCTGCAGTGGGAAACGGAAAACACCAGAGACGCCCTCCGGTACGTCGAGAGAACCTGCGACTACTCGACACGCGAGAAACTGGAGCAAGCCATCGAAGACAACAGGAGCCTGAGGGACCTGCGGATGATGGGGCACCACACGGAACTGTTTGGCACCAGCGCCTACCTAGACCTAGTGGGAAAAGTGGGCCGCATCCAAGAAACGGTGGAAGCCAAACAGGCAGCGGACCCCGTCCGGTGGAACGACAGCCAACTGGCAGAAAGGGTCAAACACGAAGTGAACCGCATGGGATTCAGGATGCGGAGCGAGATCTTCGATAGACTCGTCCAACCCACGTGGGCTGAACCGCTGGCAGACCTAGCGAGAGAACGAAACCTCGCACAGGAGACCGTTGAATTACTTGCAAGATCAGAAGCACGTACAGCAAACTGGGCCAACGGAAGAAGGAGTCTCCAAGACCTCACGACCGAGAACATGAACGTGGCCTATGACTTCAACCAGCTGAGGGCACAGCTGGAGGCCGCCATCACACGAGACGACGAAATCGCCATCCAAGCAATGCTGGGCGCCACCACGAGACAGGAAGCAGCCCGCCAACGAAACTGGCCCACGACCGAGGAATACCAGAACAGCGTGGGAACCATCGAGGCAGCACTCGACATCACCGAACGCTGGTCGGACGAGGACATCCTCGATGGATACAAAGGGTACCACGCGCTGCCCACCGCCCTCGACTACGGGAAAGCCAACGATGAACGAATAGAATGGCTACGCGAAAACACAGACCACCCCACGCCGGACGAGGAGACCAACGACTGCGTAACCAGAGCCCTCAACGAAGCTCTGGGCGGCGGGCACTACGGAGAAATCCACGCAGCCATCACCGAACGTCTACAGGTAGATGACCCGACGAAAAACGCCGACCACGGCGCGCCCATCTCACTGTTCCGGGATGTCTACATCGAGCACGGACTACACCCTATCTTGGAAACCGACCACGCGAACCCAATGCGCAAGCACCTCTACCTCGAGGAGATTCCCACGCTGCTGGGTCACCTGTTCGAGGACCGCGACGAACCGCTGACGTTCATCGCCTGCCCCGAGCACCACGCCCAAGCGGTGGTAGACGGCACGCTGCGCGACATCGCCGACTGGCGCGGCGCTCCTGACGACCCCATGAAGCACGAGACACACGGCATCACCGCCATTTTCCTGAAGTGCGACGACGAGAACGTCCTAAACGAGGCCAGGGAAATCCTGCGACGCTACGCCGAGGCCGTACGCCTCGACGAAGAACTCACCTTCAGCGTGCTGCGACGACAATCGACCCGACCCGGAGGCTAGGAAGAATGACCCAGCAACACAACGACTCCGACGAAACCGGCCCACGTCAGAACCACGATGACGACGACGTGTACGGACTGATCGAACCACCGGAACCCTGGCGCATGTCCGAAGAGGATCAAGCGTGGATCGAACGAGTCCTCACGCCCATACGACGCCAGCGGGAACTGCGAGAGCAAGACATCGCCGCCCGCGGCCAACCGAAACCCTACCACGGAATCAGGGGATACACCCACCGCTGGATGATCAAGGACGAAGCGTCAGCCCAGACCCAGACCATCGTGGCCGACGTCCAAGCCCTGGCCGGACAGTGCGACTTCAAGATGGGGAAGCCCCGCAGCAAGTACGAGGACTACACCCTAGGTCCCGACCGGATCTCCCTCAACGCCGAAGTCGACCGCGGCATGACCTTCGACTACCCGCCCGACCGGGAACGAAACGTCAAAATCGGCATCCCGGCCGGCTACGGAGAATGCACCACCAACGCCAAGGCCTACGACGCCCTGGTCGCCGCCGCCCTGCTGGCCATCAAGCACCACCTAGGCGACGACGTGCAGGCGACGTCCACAGGCGGCCCACAGCACCCCGCCTGGCAGGCCGCCTTCGAGCTCTACTCCCGCACCTTCCCCGAACGGGAATTCCCGGTGCTCGACAACTGGCCCAAGCAGGCGACCAACGAACTCGAATGAGCACACCAGAAGCCATGGTACCCGACGAAGCGGCACGCATTTCGCAGTCACCGCACGAATTCACCCAAATATCAGACCAACCGACCGCCGAAACCAAGGAACTGCCCGCTGCACCACTGATCCACGCCGGAAATCAGCACAACGGTGTAAACCTGCCGCTCTCATTTCGGGCGCAACGCCGGCTGGATGGCAGGCAACGATATACGCTCCGCGACAGCTGATGCGCTGTGACGGCATTCGTCACCGTGATGATCAGTCCCGACCATCTGTTGGTCAAATCTCGAGTAGCGAAATCGCCTCAACACATCAGGAACTGGAGCAACCAGCTCAAGTTCCTTGTCGACCACTCCGCCGTCAAGGTCGTCGCCACCGGCAGCTCCGCGCTGCGCATCGAGCGTGGCGGTCACCGGATGGCGGGCCGAATGTCGACCGTCGAGGCCGCCACTCTGCCGCTCTCCGAAATCGCCGAATTTCGGGGCTTAGAACCCCTCGAACATTTCCCGCCCGAAGAACGCTTCGGGCAATTCCGCCGACTGGAGTTCTGGCAAGAATTGGCCGAACACGGACAGAGAAACTCGGCGGCACGCGACCAAGCCTTCAGTCTGTTCTCGGAACGCGGCGGTTACCCAGGGGCCCACGACCCGAGCCAACCGCCCGTCGATTGGCCAACCCTCGCCCATCGGCTGAACGCAGACGTCATCCGGCCCGTGTTGCAGCAGAACCTGTTGACTGGACCCAACAGCCAAGACCGCGAAGCAACACTGCTCGAGACGGTGTTTGAAATCGCCTGCCGGTACGCTGGACAGACAACGTCCGTCGCCGAACTTGTCCACGCAGCAAGCCATTCGTCCGGCGAAGACGCCGACCTCGAAGAATTCGCCCGCTACGTGCAGGCTCTGGCCGACACCGCGCTGATACGGCTCTTGCCTTGGCCAGTGCTGAACCTCAATCGACCACTTGACGCCATCAAACTCTGCCTAGCGGACCACGTGCTGCGTGCCAGCTGGCTGTGGGAACGGGTTCTCCTCGCTCCCGACGCGGTGGACGCAAGCCCAGAACTCACGACACTGGCAGGGCACATAGCCCAGAGCGTACTCGGCGCCACCGCGTCCGTCATCCGCGGCTTGGACATCGACCGGGTACCGACGCCGCCCAGAGAACCTGATCTGGACTTCGTGCTCGAGGTCGGCGACCAGCAAATCCCCGTGCAGGTCAACTACCGGCGAAGCATCGACTCCGTGGGCGACACACGGGGCATCAGGGCGTTTGTCGAAAAGCCGGCCAAACGTGCCCCGTTTGGGGTGCTCATAACGCGAGAGGACGGGTCGGACATCGACGATCCGCGTATCGTCGCCATGCCGCTTTCGACGTTCATGCTGCTCGCGTAATCCCGCCGCGCCAGCGGTAGTGGATGAGGGCATCAAACCACTCCGCCGTCGGCAAAACCCCGATTGGACCGTCGAGGTCAAATTTTCGGTGGATTGGGGCTGAAGTGGGGTAAATCCGGCCAAATTGTCGATGTCAAACGTTACTGGGTTCCTGCTTTCGCAGGAACGACGGTGTATTTTCCAAATGTCAACACTACCTAGCCCGATCAAGATTGGACGCCGATGATCTTGTCCCAGTCGGTTGACTCCTGGTAGGCGTAGGCGGCCCTCATGAGGAGCGGGTCGTCGAAGTAGCGGCCGACCAGCTGCATGCTGACTGGGAGACCAGCTGACGACTTGCCCACGGGAAGGGCGAGGGCTGGATGCCCAGTGTAGTTGAAGGGCAGGGTGTTGCGAGAGCCGCTCCAGTTCATCGTCGCCAGGTTCTCCTCCACAGCCTCCAGGTAGCTGCCCGGAGTTTGGTTCTTGGGCGCCGTCATGATGCACGTGGGCATCACGAGCACGTCGAGGTTAGCAAGTACGGCGTCATAGGCTTTGATGTAGGTGGGGCGCACATTCTGGGCCTTGGCGTACACCCGGCCGTGGTAGTTGCGCCGGCTCAACTCGGCGGCGATGAGCGACAGCTTGCTGCGTGGCGT
>DAOUHZ010000069.1:0-8125 GCA_034428455.1 Dehalococcoidia bacterium | reverse complement strand
CGACTACGCCCGGGGAGCTCGCCAGTGGACGGTGCCCTGGGGGAACCACGGCGGCAACGACTTCATCAACATCTTCCCCCATCGCCAGTACCTGATGAAGTACGGCGGCGAGCATGAGGACCTGGTCCACTTTGTGAGAAACCAGCACAAGAACGGGATGCTCACTCCCTGGGGGTACAACGCCACCCACAACATCCAACCCATATCGGTGGAAGACTACATCGGCTCCCGGCCGATCTTGAATCCCCTGCGCATCTGGGACTGCGACCGTCCCGTCAACGCCTCAGCTGCCTACCTGTTCACCACCTCCGAGCGGGCGCAGGACATGAAATCCCAACCCGTGTACGTCCTCAACCATTCCCAGCACAATTTCCAGTTCCGAACCACTCAGCCCGACCTGGACGAAGTGGAGATGTGGACCGACCGGCAGGCAGCGCGGATGTACGAAGGCGCCGGCCTGGGTCCGGCCGACGTGGACATCTTCAACCCCTACGACGGTTACTCCATAATGACCCAGTTCTTCCTGGAAGGCTTCCAGTGGCACGGGGTCAAGCGGGGGGAAGCCCTGCGCTTCTACGCCGGAGACATCAGCGTCAAGGGTCCGCATCCATTCAGTTCCAGCGGTGGCAACCTGGGCAACGGCCGCACCCGCACCGCCATGTACACCGACAGCATCGAGCAACTGCGGGGCACCGCCGGCGACCGCCAAGTAACCGTGCGAGCCGAGACCGCCCTGTGCGCCTTCACGACCCCCAGCAGCGGTGGCTGGCTGATGCTGGGCAAGTACTCCTCGTGATGCTTCCGAGAACGATGTGAAGATTCTATTGATTGACCCGGACAAGTTTGTCCGGGTCAATTCTTTGATCTGCCTGTTTGGACGGGCGGCGCTGGGAACTATCCGGCCGCAACCCAATCGGCCACGCGCTCGCCGACCATAACCACGGTGGGATGGATGCCACCGGATCGGGGCACCCGCGGCATCACCGAAGCATCGACGACCCACAGACCCTCGACGCCACGCACGCGGCAATACTGGTCGGTAACCGCCATGTCGTCGCCGTCCGGCCCCATGCGGCAAGTCCCCGACACGTGACGGGCCGTGCCCACGGTCTGGCGCGCCCACAGGTCCAGG
This sequence comes from Dehalococcoidia bacterium, assembly GCA_034428455.1. Lineage (GTDB taxonomy): Bacteria > Chloroflexota > Dehalococcoidia > Lucifugimonadales > UBA3495 > Bin87. Next base: position 6,993 of record DAOUHZ010000069.1, on the reverse strand, counting down.
GCATCGTCATCGTTCAGGATTTCGTCGGTCGGGTTAATGCGGAAGTCGCACACGTCGCTGAACGCTTCGGACTCCAGCATCCGCGCTCCCTTGCGAAGGCCCTCCCGGATACGGCGGGCGTCGTTAGGGTGCCTGAGGTACTGGTAGTTGAACTCCGGCTGCACGTCGGGGTCAGACGACTGCAACCGCACGAAGCCTGAGCCATCGGGCAGTCCCAGGGTGCAGGAGATGCGCGCCGCCCGCTCCGCCGGCACGTCCCCAGTGTTGTAGCGGGTGCGAACGCCGGCGACCTTCTCTTCCCGCTCGTCCACCACCGTGCTGACGCGCAGCACCATGTCGTTGGTGTAGCCCGATCCTTCGGAGGAGTAGTGCAGTCCGAAGTGCGGCGCGTCCAGGTCGCCGACCAGGGTCTTGCCGTCCTTCACCTTGTAGGTGATGTGGACGCTCAAGTGGTTCCACAACCCCTGCCCAACCCCTAGGCTGTCATGGACAACCGGGATCCCAAACTGTTGCAGGTGCTCCCGAGGCCCGACGCCGGACAGCATCAGTAATTGTGGCGACCGGATCGCTCCGCTGCTCAGCACGACGCGGTCGGCTTCCACCGTGAAGATCTCGCCGCCGCTTTCGGCTTCCACACCGACGGCCTTGGTGCCCTCGAACAGGACCCGCCGCACGTACACGTTGCCGCGTACCGTCAGGTTGAGCCGGTGCCGCATGGGGTTCAGGTGCGTCATGGCCGCGCTCATGCGGATGCCGCCCAGGTTGTTGGTCGGGGACACGCCGACGCCCGTTGGATTCGGCCCGTTGGTGTCCTCCACCGCAGGGAAGCCTTCGGCCAGACAGGCATCGTAGAACGCCTTCTGGATGTCCGCCCAGGTACCCGTTATGCGGCGGCGCACCGGCATGGGGCCGTCGGAGCCGTGGTAGTCGTCTTGGATGTCCATGTCGTTTTCCATCTTGCGATAGAAGGGCAGGACCTTGTCGTAGGACCACTCGTCGTTGCCCCGGGCGGCCCAGTCGTCGAAGTCCTCCGGGAAACCGCGCTGCATCGCCTGGCCGTTGATGGACGAACCGCCGCCGATCACCTTGCCCTGGGCGACGTGAATCTCGCCCTGCTCCTCGGTGATGGTGCCGCGCAGCGCCCAGTTGTGTATGGAATCCTGCGCCTCCGCGTACCTGGTGCCGCCGAACTTCACGTCGTCCGGCAGCGTGGCCACGTCCGGATAGTCGTTGCCGGCCTCCAGCAGCAGCACCGAGGTGTTGATGTCCTCAGCCAGCCGACTCGCCAGCGTCGAACCCGCCGCGCCGCCGCCACATACGATAACGTTGTACTTCATACGCCCTCCTTTGGGCTATCATTTTCCCGTGCAGAGTTGATGGGCTAAAATCGAACGATAGGATTATAGCGCAGAGGTTTCCCAGGAGACCGCAGGGGAGCATCATGTCCGATCAGACACCAGACCAGAACCTCCACCTCCCCAGCCTGGTCATCAAAAACTTTCGCGGCATCGACGAACTCACCATCCCCCGCCTGGGCCGCGTCACGCTGCTCGCGGGCAAGAACGGCGTCGGCAAGACGACGGTGCTGGATGCGGTGCGGATCTGGGCGGCTGGTGGACGCTCCAGTGCATTTGACTCGGTATTGATCGACAGAGGCGACTCCTTCACGGAAATTGGGGATGATCAATCGACGGTTCTGGTAGACCGAGTAGCGCTATTCCCCAACCGCGACTACGCTTCCGAGCCAGTAATCTCCATCGGCCCACAAGGCGATAATGTTGGCGGGGTCCGGCTCGGGGAGAGCTTTACCGATCGGTTTGGTCATCCCCTCACCGGCTCTACTCTCAGTAATACTGTCGGGAACATTGGGATCGAGTTTCGATTTCATGAAAATGAAAATGCCCGGCCGATCCCAATCACCTGCAACATTACAGGACCCAGTGGTCCTACTGATGAGATTATCGAACGGCATTGGCACGATGTAGCCCTCACTCCTCATGAAGATCGCGCCGTCGAAGCTCTGAATCTGATCTCGCAAGCTCCGGTAAAGCGGTTTGCAGTGGTAGATCCTTCGGTCGCAGGTGGCCTGCGTATGCAACGCCGTTTGATGGTAAGAGTAGAGGGTACGGATCATCCGGTGCCTCTGCGTTCCTTGGGAGACGGGGCCACGCGATTGTTCGCTGTCGCCTTGGCCCTAGCCAAAAGCAGCGACGGCTTCCTCCTCATCGACGAGGCCGAAAACGGCATTCACCACTCCATACAGGCCAAGTTCTGGAACATGGTGCTGCATACTGCACAGCGCAACAACGTGCAGGTCATTGCCACCACCCACAGCTGGGACTGCGTGGTCGGCTTCGCGCAGGCGGCCAACGATCTGGAGGATGTGGAGGGGCTTCTCGTTCGTATCGAGCGTGTGCCGATTGGCCTGCGGGCGATTACCTACGACGAATCCCGCTTGGCCTCTGTGACCAAATACGACATCGAGGTGCGCTGATCGTGATAATCCCCAAACCGGGTGCATCCGATCCCCTGTTGGTGGTTGAAGGCAAAGACGACCTGCATGTCGTTACGCACCTGTCTGAGCGCGCAGTTCCATCTCTGACTTTCGGTATCAGAGATTACGAGGGCATTGACAACGTGCTCGGTAGCATCAACGGTCACGTCGACACGCCGGGCCGGCCCGCAGTGGGTTTTGTGATGGACTCCGATCGAGACGCCAGCCAAACTTGGCAGCGAGTTCAAGGCGAATTAGCCAAGGCGGTGCGCTCAGTCACGCTGTCTGGTCAGCCCGATCCTAACGGTACCATCATCCCCGGAAATACCGATAGCGGTGAGCCTCGCGTTGGCATCTGGCTGATGCCCGACAACGGCTCACCGGGAGAACTCGAAGATTTCGTCGCCCAAATGATCCCAGACAATGACCGGGTTTGGCCCCTTTCGCGCCGTTACGTAGAACAGATCCCGCTACTGGAGCGCAGGTTCACGGACAACAAGACCCGCCGCGCACAGGTTCACGCTTGGTTGGCGGTCCAGGAAGATCCGAGACCGATGGGTTTGGCGATACGCACGCAATACTTGCAGGTGGACAACAACTTGTCGCGAGCCTTCCTCGATTGGCTGGTGCGCCTTTTCACTTGACTCCAGCTTGACCGTTCCGTTGCTAACGGGCGCCGCCACCCCGTGTGTTATCATCCCGCCATTGCCCGTTCTTCTCCCGCCGGCACGTCCGGAGGTCGCCAATGCTCTACCAGCGCTACCGCTATTCCCAGTGGGATGGCACCCAGCAGATTTTCGATGTCGATGCCAGCGAGGTGATGGACGCCCTTTCGGATGACCTGCTGCAGCACGGCGACTTGGCGCGCGCCCTGCGCGACCTGTTCCGCAACGGCATGCAGAACCGCGACGGGGCCCAGATGCCCAACCTGCGTCAGCTCATGGAGCAGCTTAAGCAGCAGCGCCGCCAGCAGTTGCAGCAGAGCAACCTGGACTCGGTAGTCGATGACCTGAAAGAGCGGATGGACGAAATCCTCCGCACCGAGCGGACCGGCATCCAGCGACGGCTCGACGAGGCCGCAGACATGCCGGAACCGGCGGACATGGAAGGAAAGGAGCAGCAGCGAGCCCTGAACCGGATGCTACAGGATCGCGCCCAGCGCAACCTCGACAAGCTGGACGACCTACCCGACAGTCTCGGCGGGCAGATCCAGGAGTTGATGGAATACGACTTCATGGACCCGGACGCACAGCAAATGTTCCAGGAACTGCTGGACATGCTCAAGGGTCAGATGGCCCAGAACATATCCCAGCAGATGCAGGACCAAATGCAGAACATGACGCCGGAGCAAATGGAAGCCATGCGTCAGATGATGCAGGACCTCAACCAGATGCTCCGGGACCGCATGGAGGGCCGCGACCCCAACTTCGAAGGGTTCATGCAGAAATGGGGCCCCATGTTCGGGGACGACCCGCCCCAGAGCCTCGATGAGCTCATGGAGCGCATCCAGCAACAGATGGCCCAGATGCAATCGCTCATGGACAGCCTGTCCCCAGACATGCGCCGCGAGCTGGAAGACGCCATGCAGTCGGCCATGGACCCGCGCCTCATGGACGAGATGTCCGAGTTCGCCAGCTTGATGCAGTCGCTGATGCCGCCGGACGAGTTGGCCCGCCAGTACCCCTTCCTGGGCGACGACAGCATGACCCTGGAGCAGGCCATGGAGGCCATGCGCCAGATGCAGGACCTGGACCGGCTCGAACAGTCACTCCAGCAGGCCATGCGCACCGGCAACCTGGACGACGTCGATCCCGAACAACTGGCCGAGCTCCTGGGCGAGGAAGCCCGCCGCGCGTGGGAGGAACTGGACCGTCTGCGCCAACTGCTGAAGGACGCCGGCTACATCACCGACGACGACCAGCTCAACCTGACCGCCCGGGGCATCCGGCGTATCGGCCAGAAGGCCATGCGCGAGGTGTTCCAGCAGCTCAAGAAAGATCGCATCGGCAACCATGACTTGAATACTCGCGGCGCCGGCGGCGATCTGCTCGGCGACACCAAGACCTATGAGTTCGGCGACCCGCTGCAATTGGACCTGCAAACGACGGTGAAAAACGCCATCGTCAGGGGCGGGCCGCAGGTACCCGTCAAGCTCCGCCCGGACGACTTCGAGATCTACCGCAACGAGCACATGACCCGCGCCGCCACCATCGTACTGTTGGACCAGAGCCGTTCCATGGGGCTGTTCAACAACTGGGCAGCGGCCAAAAAGGTGACACTAGCCCTGTTCGCCCTCATCCGCCAGCAGTATCCGCGGGACACGCTGCACGTCGTAGGTTTCTCGGACTACGCCCGCGAATTGGAGGAAGAAGACCTGGCCGGCCTCACCTGGAACAACTGGGTATCCGGCACCAACCTGCACCACGCCCTGATGCTGTCCCGCAAGCTCCTCTCCCGCGAAAAGGGTGGCACCCGCCAGATCCTGGTGATCACCGACGGTGAGCCAACCGCTCACCTGGAAGGCGAGCAGGCCTACTTCTCCTATCCGCCCAGCTACCGCACCGAGCTGGAGACCCTGAAAGAAGTGCGACGCTGCACCCAGGAAGGCATCGTCATCAACACGTTTATGCTGGAAAACAGCTACCAGTTGGTCAACTTCGTGGACCGGATGACGCGTATCAACCGGGGACGGGCCTTCTACAGCAGCAGCGAAAACCTGGGCGAATACGTCCTCGTGGACTACATCAACAACCGGCGCAAGCGGGTTTCCGGCTGACCGCGCCGGTTTGGCACCAGCCGCATCGGTTGCGGCTACGGAGCCTCGTTTGCTACAATAACAGCCCGCCCAAGCGGAAGCGAAGGTGGCCCCGTGGGGCTGTAGCTCATTTGGGAGAGCGCTTCAATGGCATTGAAGAGGTAGCGGGTTCGATTCCCGCCAGCTCCACCACTTCCCCCTCCAAATAACGCTTAAAGAAGGGCGTTTCGTGATTGATTTGAGCACGAAACGCTTTTTCTTTGCCAGCTGCGTTCCACCGAATGGGCGACAGCCTCGAGCGCCGGTCGGGCCAGCGAGATCAGGCCGTCTATTGTGACTGCGGTCCCCAAGTCACTCCAAATTCGGCCCTCGCTACCAGCTCGCCCGTGAGGGTTTCCGCCGTCTGCCCCGCCAGCCATACACCCGGCGGCGCCAGAGCTTCGGGTTGGACCATTGGTATGTGGGCGGTTCCGGGCCAGTCCCCGCGACGATTCATCCAGGTATCCACCCGACCGGGCTCGAAGACGTTGACCGCGATGTTGTGCGGCCTGACCTCTTCCGCCAGGCTGAAAAACATCCGCTCCAGCGCCGCCTTGCTCATCGAATAGCCGACCCGCCCCTCACGATAGTTCCGGGCCGAGCCCGAGGTGACGCAGTAGATGGAACCACCCTCACCGCGAGCGATCATGGAAGGCAGAGCATACTTGCAAAGGAGCAGTGGGCCACGCACGTTGACCGCCAGGCACTGGTCCAACAGATCGACGTCCAGGTCTACCACCGGCGACTCGCAGTCCATACCCGCGTTGCACACGAGAGCGTCGATGCGTCCGAAGTGCTCCAGCGTGGCATTGACCAGATTTTGAATGTCCTCAACCCGCGCCACGTCGCAGCGGACCGCCAGCGCCGAGCCTCCTCGCGCGGTGATCTGCGCGGCGGTGTCGCGGATGTCGCCCGAGCCGTACTTCTCGTACTCGGTGCCGGCCGACCTATCTTCGTCAGTACGCGACGCTACGACCACGCTCGCGCCGGCTTCGCCCAGTCCCAGGCAGATTGCACGGCCGATCCCTCGGCTGCCGCCGGTCACTATCGCTACTTTGCCGTCAAGCCTCATCTCATTCCGCCTGTCGTTCAACCGTGTAGTCTAAAATCGCGGCGAGCATATATCGCCGATGCTGCTATCGCAAGTCGCGCACTCCGCGCCAGCTCACCGGCCGGCCTTGATGAAGTCCGCAACCCGTTCCGCGACCATGATCACTGCCGGATTAATGGGCGCGCGCACCAGGTCGGGCATGATCGACGCGTCTACGATGCGCAGCCCTTCCATGCCGTGGACTCTCCCGTACTGGTCCACCACCGCCAGCGAATCTCCGGATGGCCCCATCCGGCACGTGCACGATATGTGCGAGTAGGTGGTCGCCTCCCGCAGCAGCCACCGTTCCAACGCGTCGTCGCTGACCAGATCGCCCTCCTCCGGTTCGATCCGTATTCCCAGCATAGGCGCGAGTTCGTGTCGTTCCGCCAATTCCAGGGCCAGGCGGATTCCGGCCCGCAGTCTCTCCCGGTCGAAAGGTTCGGCCAGATAGTTATATCGCATCGCGGGTTGAACCCGGTGGTCGTACGATGTTAGCGTCAATTCTCCCTGGCTTTCCGGCAGCAGCAGGGCCACCATCATCTCGAAGTGGCGGGCCGAGCCGTCCTGCTCGGGAGGTGAATCCTGAGCAACTGCCGCAAGTGTGCCTCCTTT
>DAOUHZ010000068.1:0-1783 GCA_034428455.1 Dehalococcoidia bacterium | reverse complement strand
CCGTATCCGACCGGCTGTCACCGGTAACGGAGAACTATCTCCTGTCGTTGTACAAGATGTGGGAGGTCTCGGAATCTCCCACCCTGACCCAACTTGCGGAAGCCTTGCGGCAGCTGCCCCCCACCGAAGGACTGGGCACGTCGGTGCCCTCGGTTGCGGGAATGTTGCGGCGGATGCAGGAACAGGAACTGATTGACGTTGGAACGGATAAGAAAATCCGGCTGACCCAACGGGGCATATCCGAGGGCGAGAACATCGCGCAACGCCACCGGCTCGCCGAGTGGCTGGTGGTGAGCCTCCTGGGAATGGAGCTTCACGAAGCGCACGTCGAGGCCCACCAGCTGGAGCATGGCATGTCGGAAACCCTGGTGACGAGGCTGCAAGAACGTCTGGGCAATCCCACCCATTCGCCGTTCGGATGGCCCATACCCGGCAGCGGCGTTCCAGAAGCAACAACCGACGCCGTGACGCTGGACAACGCGGCCGCCGGCGCAGCTTACTCGATTGACCGGGTACCCGAGGAGAACGCCGAACTGTTGAGGTTTCTGGCCGGAGCGCGATTGGTGCCGTATCACCGCGTCACTCTGCTGGAGGCAATGCCGTACCTGGGCGTGATGCAGGTGGAAACGGAGGTGGACCGGGTATCCATCGGTTACGACGTGGCGAGGCAGATAATCGTTCGTCCCAACGAGCCCGAGTAGCGGACCGCTACCGTTCGATACCGTTTCGGGCCTCATGCGCACCCAGTTTGTCATCGCGAGGAGCGCAGCGACGTGGCGATCCCGTTGCTTGATCCGTGCTTCCTGTGGTGACGAGATTGCCGCGCTTCGCTCGCAATGACGAGTTGAACGAAAGCGGGTGCGCGTGAGCATTTCGGGCTGGACATGAGGATCAATCCGGCTGGCCGGTTGAATCTCGCCAAGTGGTTTGACGGCGCCCAGGTTGACGGCGCATCGGTCGCAGCGTTTCGGGTCATCTTCGGGCTGCTTGGCATCCTGGTCGTGGTCCGTTTTTTCGCCCACGGTTGGATCGGCCCGCTGTACGTGGAGCCGGACCACCACTTCACCTACCTGGGGTTCGGTTGGGTGAGGCCATGGCCCGGCTGGGGGATGCAGGCGCACTTCATCGCCCTGGGCGTACTGAGCCTGGGGATAGCGGCGGGCTACCGCCCGCGCCTGTGCGCCGCGCTGTTTTGCACCGGGTTCACCTACGTGGAACTGCTCGACCGCGCCACTTACCTGAACCACTACTACCTGATGAGCCTGGCCAGCCTGTTGCTGGCGCTGCTTCCGGTGCATCGCGGGAGCGTATCCCTTTGGACGATTTGGGTGCTCCGCGCGCAGATTGGAGTCGTGTACGTTTTCGCCGGCGTGGCCAAGCTCAACCCCGACTGGCTGCTCCACGCCCTGCCCATGCGCATCTGGCTCTACGGACACGGGGATTTGCCGCTGATCGGCCCGCTGCTTCAAGAAATCTGGGTGGCCTACGCGATGAGCTGGGGCGGCGCATTGTTTGATCTGGCGATTGTTCCCGCGCTCTTGTGGCGGCGAACCCGGCCGTTTGCCTACGGTGCACTGGTCGCCTTCCACTTGGCGACGTGGGCGCTGTTCCCGCAGCTTGGCGTTTTCCCCTGGTTGATGATCGGACTGTCATTGGTGTTCTTCGACCCCGGCTGGCCGCGCCGATTGTTCCCTTTTGTCATTTGTATGTTGCAAATGTCCCGTAGATAGGCCAATTTGCGGGATAGAGGGAGGGGCGCGTCGTCTGTCATTGGGTGAGCTGG
>DAOUHZ010000067.1:0-10272 GCA_034428455.1 Dehalococcoidia bacterium | reverse complement strand
GCGCAGGGAGGAAGTCAAGCGCCGCTGCCGCACCGTGCTGCAAGCAAAAGCCGACGAATTAATTGGTGATGCCCAAGCCAACCCTGTCCACCCTGCAAATGTAGATATCACTTTGGCTTCGGTTTAGGAATTCACGGTAACTCAGCGGGAGCACGACGCCCTCGTCGAAATGCTCAACACCTGCGCAGAACGTCCCCAGCTGAGGGTGTCCCACCAACGACAGGTCAGCCCGACGCTGGTTCCCACCAGCCGGCCGGCACAACCGACTGCAACGCCAACACCCCAGTTGAGAACCTACGCCAACTGCGACGCCGCGCAGGCAGCGGGAGAACACCGCGTACAGGGCAGCAAGGGAGGTGGCAGGGGCTTCCCGAAGTGGATGGTTCCCAGCACCAGAGACGGTGACGGAGATGGCGTGGTCTGAGAAAAGTAAACGGTGAGCCACTCAAACGAGCGGAACCGCCTTCAGACGAACTGATGAAAACCCGTTAGAATCGGCGTCGCGCTTGGGCCTGCCAGCATGGACGCAGGCTCCTCATTCGTCGAGGATGACCAAGGTGCGACTCAAAAACATAGCCGTTGTCATCATAGCTTTAACGACCGTACTCGCCTGCCAGCCCGGAGTTCCGCAAGATGACACCAGTCATCAGGAGCCTCTTCTGCCGACACCGGAACGGTCACAGGTCTTGATCATTGACGGGGCAACTCCCTCCGGACTGACCGACCCGGATGCGGTCTCCGCCTACCGACAGGGCTACGCCCACATGAGGGACGCGGCCTGGTTCGCCACAGTGGCTTCCTTCGACGCAGCAATCCGTATCCAGCCAGAAGTGGCTGGCCTGTACGAGGCCAGAGGCACCGCCTACATGTACGGAGGGCGCCACGACGAGGCCATCGCGGACTACACCACGGCTATTGAACTCGAACCTAACGCCGCCGGGCACTGGCGCAGGCGAGCGCACGCATACACCATCGCGCCCACCCCTCAACCCCACAGGGGCGTCGAGGACGCCAGCCGAGCCATCGAGCTGGACCCACACCAACCCATGGGCTACGGACACCGCGCGGTCGCTTTGACGGAGCTTCCAACGCCGGATTGGCAACAGTCATTGAACGACATGAACCGGCACATCGAGCTGTTCGCAGGTTGCGACCCGGAAGCGTACCGGTCCCGAGCTTGGATACACCAAAACCTGGGAAACCACGGTGCGGCCGAGAGAGACCGCCAGTGGACTCAGTAGCCGCACTTCCGGGGGAATGGACCCCGGAGAGAAGGCAACTGACCGACGAGTACCCGGCGCGTTTTCACGCGAAGGGCGGCCTACGCAGCGAAACCGGTACCCGGCGCACGCAATTGGCCTGACTGCTGGAACCGGTGCCGCGACCAAATTCAGATGTGGGCAACAAAGTGGGCAAAAAAACTAAAAACGCAAAATCCCTACTCAAGGCAAGGATGAAATGGCGTCCCAGGCAGGATTCGAACCCGCGGCCAGCTGCTTAGAAGGCAGCCGCTCTATCCACTGAGCTACTGGGACGCGCCAAGATTAGGATAGTAACAGCGGCGCCGGACTGTCAACGTTCGATGCGGCGGCCCTGCTCGAGCGCACGGAGGCAGAGAGCCGTTGAGATCAATAGGCAGCGCCGTATGGCGCGCTCCGGGTACATTCCCTCATCTGGGGAGTTGCTCAGCAGAAAGTCCAGCGCTCAAATCACGGATCAGGCGACACCATACGGCGTTGACGCGGCATCGCCGAGAGGGAGACGAAATTTGTAGTAGAATGGTCAGAAGCTTCACCCTTGGCGAAATTCGCGCTTGATGCAGCACACTGCATCTCAATTCCTGGAAACGCTTGTATGATCACCCAACGCGCTAACCCGATCAGGGTCCTCGTGGCCAAGCCTGGACTGGACGGACACGACCGTGGAGCGAAGGTGATCGCCCGTGCGTTGCGGGATGCCGGCATGGAGGTCATCTATACGGGCATCCGTCAAACTCCAAGAATGGTGGTGCAGGCCGCCGCGCAGGAAGACGTGTCGGTCCTGGGGTTGAGCATCCTTTCGGGAGCACACATGGAGTTGCTTCCCGAAATCATGCGACTGTTGGGCGAACAAGGAATGGACGACGTGTTAGTCGTCCTGGGCGGTATCGTCCCTGAAGAAGATCGGGAAGCATTGTCCCAGATGGGAGTGTCTGCGGTTTTCGGGCCGGGCACGTCAACCAACGACATCATCGATTACATCAATACCCACGCATCAGATTGATGGCCCTCCGGCCGCACGGTCGTCAGGTGTGCAGGGCGCTGGCGGCAGGGCTTGAAGATTCATAAAATTGGCAAAATTGAACCGCGATTCTATTGAAGCAAGCTTGGGGTGTTCCTATAATCTGGCGTCAATTTACGAATCGCTTGCGTTTTCAGGTCGCGTCTAGCCATGAAATACAACGTCGCGCAACTGCTGAGAGAAGCAATCGGTTCGCATCGGAATTTCGACATTGAGGAGGATATAAGCGACGCCGACCATCCTGTAGAATACGTACGAGGATCGGTGGAAATGGTGCGTACGCACCAGGGCGTTTGGGTGCAGGCACGCCTCGACGTGCGCGTTCCGCAAGACTGCTCACGGTGCCTCGAAGGTTTTTCGGGCACGCTTGGCATTGAACTCGACGAAGAGTACTTCCCGGAGATCGATGTCAAAACGGGAGCCAGAACTTTGCTTCCCGACGACTGGGAGGCGTTGTTCATCAGCCCGGACCACAACCTGGATTTGGCAGAGGCCACACGCCAAGCCACGCTGGCCGCTCTTCCGCTGAAACCGCTGTGCCGACCCGATTGCGTTGGCATCTGCGATCGCTGCGGTCGAGACCGCAACCTTGAATCGTGCGACTGTTATAATCGGGAAATCGACCCGAGATGGGCATCGCTACTTTCGCTCATGGATGAGCAGCAAACCTGAAGGCTATCGCCCGAAGAGGAAATTGGTCGTCAGCGACCATCGTTCCTATGACTTCGGACCCAAGAATGGATTGAGAATATGGGAGCGCTACCAAACAAGAAATTGACCCGAGCACGCAAGGGACGACGCCTTTCGTCTCCGGCATACCGACTCAGGACCATGCATCCGGCGCGTTGCCCGAGGTGCCGGGCGGCCAAACGTCCGCACGCAGCGTGCCCGTCATGCGGGTACTACAGAGGCCGGCAAGTCGGAGGCTGAACGACTGCGAAACAAAACCATAACGACGAGATGACAGGGCCGCGATTTTACATCGCTAGTTTGGAGATCGGTCATCATGGCAGACATCGCCCGAACTCCGGTTTACTCATATATCTTTCCCGGACAGGGCACTCAAAAAGTTGGCATGGGCCGTTCGCTATTCGAACGGTCGCCTGCCGCAAGAGAAGTTTTCAGCGAGGCTGACGACAGCCTCGGCATACACCTTTCGAACCTGATGTTCGAAGGTCCCGCGGAGGACCTACAGGACACTGCTCACGCTCAGCCGGCCATCATGACCGTGTGTATCGCCATCTGGCGAGCGTGGCAGGAGTATCTGGGACCACAGGCCCCGGATCCTGTGGCTGTCGCCGGCCACAGCCTGGGCGAGTACACGTCCATGGTGGTTGGCGGCGTGATGGATTTCAGCGACGGCATCCGCCTCGTCCGGGAGCGCGGGCGACTGATGCACGAAGCGTCCGAGTCGCACCCGGGATCCATGGCGGCGATCATCGGCCTCGATGAGTACGATGTGGCGCAAGTTGCCCTTGACGCCGGGGTTGAGATGGCAAACATCAACTCCGACGACCAGATTGTAGTGAGCGGGGACAAGATGGCCCTGGCGCGCGCCATGGATCTGGCGTCCGCTAGGGGAGCCAAAAAGGTGGTTCCGCTGGCGGTCAGCGGCGCTTTCCACTCGCGGCTGATGGCCGAGGCGCAGGAAGGCTTGACCGCCGCCATTGACCAGATCCGGTTGCATGACCCGCAGTTCCCGGTGATCGCAAATTCCACCGGAACGGCGATCATCAATTCGGAGCAGGCTCGTAACGAATTGCTCACCGGCCTGTGCCACTGCGTCATGTGGAAACACCCGGTGCGCTTTATGGTCGACGCCGGCGTCAACCGTTTCGTCGAATTCGGGCCGGCGCGGGTGCTGTCCAGCCTCGTCCGTCGCATCGACCCCGAGGTTGAAGCGTTGACGTTGTCCGACCCCGATTCGATCCACAAAGCAGGTTCGGACGGCCCCTGACCCTCCAGGGCCTGCCCATTGCCGGAGCCAGCCGCAATGTCCTTCGTTGCGGCTGTGAAGGGTTTTGACCGATAGTCCGTTCACTTCAGGCGTCCGACAGGGTCCGGTGGGCCGGCAGGCCCGGGTACTCGCACTCCTGTCCCTCTATGCCGATGACGTCCGGTCCGACTCGGCCGCTGGCACGATGGAATGGTTATGCGCCGAGAGCCCGGCCACAACCAGTACCCGACGAGCCGCGGAATCGATGGTCGCCGGAATAACCGCAGAAAGCTCGGGCATTGATGAGATCATCGGCCGCTACGCTCCCGCCCTGCCGGTTCGTTTATTGTCCATCGTTGACCGCAACATATTGCGTGTGGCAATCTATGAACTGCTCAATCGCGATCACATTCCAAGGAACGTTGTCATCAATGAAGCTGTCGAACTGGCATCCATGTTTGGCAGCGAAAGCAGCGCTCGGTTCGTCAACGGCGTCCTGGGTTCAGTCACCCACGATTCGCAAACATCCGTTGACAGTGCGGTAAATTAGTTTAGACTCCGCACGCCTTAGACCCCTTGCGTGGTTGAACCCACGACTTTTTCACGGAGATGAACCTGTGAGTACCGTGCTCGAACGGATTACCGACATTGTGGTTGACAAACTCGGCGTAGACGCCGGCGATGTCAGCGAAAGCTCGTCTTTCCAGGATGATCTCGGGGCCGATTCACTGGATCTGGTAGAACTCATCATGGCGTTTGAAGAGGAATTCAGTTCCAGCGACAACACGATCGAAATCCCCGATGAAGACGCCGGCGAGATTCACACCATCGCCGACGCGGTGAATTACCTGAAAGGCAAGGGCGTGACGGACGAATAGGCCGCGACTGGGCGCCGGCGCTGCATTGGACATGGGTTACTTTAGCAATGGACACCCTTGCCGAGGTCGCTCGTGTCGTCAATGTGTGCACGGATTGCCAGTTGCACGCTGGCAGAACGAACGCCGTGCCCGGAGAGGGTCCTGATGCGGCCGAACTCCTGTTCATTGGTGAAGGTCCGGGGTTCCACGAGGACCGTCAAGGTCGCCCCTTTGTCGGACCGGCAGGCAATTTCCTCGAAGACCTGCTCCAATCCATCGGCATGAGCAGAGAACAGGTTTTTATAGCCAACATGGTAAAGTGCCGTCCGCCAGATAACCGCGATCCGGTCCCCTCAGAAATCGCCGCGTGCAGCAAATATCTTGACCGCCAGATAGCACTGCTCGACCCGCTGCTGATCGTCACCCTGGGTCGATTTTCCACCGCCCGATTTATCCCCGGGCAGAGCATCAGCCGGGTGAGAGGACGTTTGCGGCGGGTGAACGGTCGTCATATATTCCCCATCATGCACCCAGCGGCCGGTTTGCGTCGCCAGGAAATGAGGGCTGCGATTGAGGAGGACTTCGCAAAAATTCCTGGCTTGTTGGACGTATTGCGCATCCAGTCCGAACCGGCTTCTGAAGGCGCTCAAATCCGGGAGGCCAGCGCTTCCTTCGAACCCTCGCCAGCACAACAAACTCGCTCCCTTTGGGACACGATTGCGCCCGCGGAAACAGAGGTCGCCGGCTCCCAGACTGAGCAACCCTCCACCGATGAGGTCGACGAACCAAACGAACCGCTGCCCGGCCAGCAAAGACTGTTCTGATCCGCATCCAGCATGACCGCGCTTCCCGCTTCCGGCCCCCTGCCTGACCACCCGTTGCGTATCTTGCCCCTGGGAGGGCTGGGCGAGATCGGCAAGAACATGATGGTTCTGGAATGCGGTGAGGACATCATCATCGTGGATTGTGGGGTGCAATTCCCAACCGAGGACATGCCAGGCGTCGACCTGATCATCCCTGACGTTTCCTATCTGGCCGCCCGGTCGCATCGAGTGCGCGGCATCCTGATCACCCACGGGCACGAGGACCATATCGGCGCGCTGCCTTACGTGCTGCCCGACCTTCACGCTCCGGTCTACGCGCCCCGCCTGGCGCACGGGCTGATCACGGTCAAACTCAATGAACGACGAGCCACGCGCGACGCCGTGGTGCATGCCGTTGAGCCGGAGCAACCCGTTGAGTTCGGCGACAGCTTCCGGGCCACTTGGTTTCGCGTCTGCCACAGCATCCCGGACGCCATGGGAATCTGCATCGAGACCCCTTTGGGCAGCGTGATACACACTGGCGATTTCAAGATCGACCACACCCCGGTGGATGGTCATACCATCGACCTGCCCGCGCTCGCCGAACGGGGCAAAAACGGCGTGCTCCTGCTGTGTTCCGATTCAACCTACGCCGAGTTGCCTGGGTATACGCCTTCAGAGCAGATTATGAGTGAATCCCTGGACCGGGCGGTCGGAGACGCGCCCGGCCGGGTGATCATCGCAACGTTTGCGTCATTGATCAGCCGGATCCAGCAGGTCATCACCGCCGCGGAAAATCACGGTCGCCATGTGGCCTTTGTCGGCCGGAGTATGCTCGCCAACGTGCAGATGGCCACGGAGATGGGCTACCTGGATGCGTTGCCGGGCACTATCGTTCCCGTGCGCGACGTGGCCGGACTGCCGCCGGAACGGGTAGTCCTGATGACCACAGGCAGTCAAGGTGAGCCCACATCGGCGCTGGTGCGCATTGCCAACGGCGAAAGCCGGGACGTCGACCTCATGGAAGGCGACACCGTGGTCATTTCGGCCACTCCAATTCCGGGCAACGAGCGGGCGGTGAGCCAGACCATCGACAACCTTCTGCGGCAGGGCGCGCGTGTTCTGTACGACCGTATCGCCCCGGTACACGTCCACGGACATGCCAGCCAAGAAGAGTTGAAGCTCATGCTCAACCTCACCCGGCCACGTTACTTCGTCCCGGTGCATGGGGAATACCGACACCTCCGAGCCCACGCGCAACTGGCTTGGGAACTGGGAGCGGCGCCGGACGGGATTTTTGTTTTGGAGGACGGCGACATCCTTGAAATTGACCAGCACGGCGCTGCGATAACCGGCTCCATACCCGCCGGGCCCATATACCTGGATGGACCCACGGTCATGGATACTGATAGCGTAGTGTTGCGGGAGCGACGGTCGTTGGCCCGTGACGGCGTGGTCGTTGTCTGTGCCGGCGTGGACCAGGACGGCGAGCTGACCGGCCCCATCCAGGTCGCCGGGAGCGGCTTCATGGATCCCGTGGAAGCCAGGCACATCTTCAAGCGCCTTGCAGAGGCGGTGGAGATGGGCGTGTCGGGCGATCTTCCCGCCGACGACCCCGACAAAGCGAGGGCAAACATCAGAAAAGTCGCGAGACAGTTCCTACGCAACGATCTGAACAAGCGGCCTATGATAATTCCGGTAATCTTGGATACGTGACGCGCCGCCGGCAAGTCAATACACCGTGACGGATATTTCGCCGCGCCTGACAGGGGCGGCGTTGTTGTTTGCCGGTGAACGGCCGCGGCCGGACCAGTTTAGGAGTCGGGGACATGTCAACGGCTGCGGCCGCCTTCACCGGTGGGTTCAATTGGTTCAAAACAGGCATCACGGCCGGCGTGCTGGTGGTTGCCGCCATGCTGTTTGCAGTGGCCTACCTGGCCGTACCGGATTTCCAGGAATGGCTGGCAGCATCCTTGGGCATCGGCTGGGCAGTGGCCGCAGGTTACGGACTAGCCGCATTTCTCGTCATGGTTTACCGCCCGTCATCGCTCCTGCGAGCGTGGAGATGGTGGTCGGCGCTGGCCGTAGTTGCGGTGGTCGCAGTGGGAGGCTTGACCTTCTGGCAAGGAGACAGCGGCGTTTCCTACGCCTATGGCATGGCCGGCCAATGGGGGTACGCGCTAACCGGTAGACACCTTTGGATGTGGTTGATCCATTTGCTCGGCGGGCTGATTATCGTCACCCTTTTGCTGGTTCCGCACGCGTGGAAAGGGTACTTGGTCGCTGGGCGCTATATTGGGATCGGTGCCTGGACTGCGTTGGTTTTCGCCGCTATCGGGGCCAAATACGTTGCGATCGGACTGGCGCTGGCGTCCCTGGCGGTTGCTCACGGGGTGCGGCGCCTGGTCGGGATGCGCCCCGGTAGAGCCCCCGCCGCTCCCAAACCCGTGATCCCGCCGGCTTTGTCCAAGGAACCCACGGAGCCGGACCAACCGGAGCCGTCGGCAACGCCCCAAAAGGTGAGTTTGTCCCGTTCCGGCGGATGGCAACTGCCGCCCCTGGATACCCTGGCTCCCCCGGAGCCACATCAGATGAACGGCGCCGCCATCTCCGACATGACTGAGGAGATCAAGGACGCCCTGGCGGAGCACGGGGTTTACGTCGATGTCGAGGACGTGAAGGCTGGCCCGAGAGTAATCAAGTTTGGCCTGGTCCCCGGATACATGCCGCAAAGGGTCGGCAAGGATGGCGACGCGTCGAAGCAACGCCCCAGCCGGGTTCGCGTTGGCGATATCGCCAAGCGTCAGAAAGATCTGGCGCTGGCGCTCAAGAGCCCGTACATCCGGATCATCGAGACGCCTGAACCGGGCGAAGGTCTGGTGGGTCTCGAAGTGCCTAACCCGACGCCTGGAAAGGTGTTGATGCGCTCCATCGTTGAAGGCCCGGAGTTCAGCAAGATCGTGGACAAGGGAGGACTTGCGTTCGCTTTGGGCGAAGACGCCGGTGGGCAGTCGCTGGCTCTGGACCTGGCCGCGATGCCCCACCTGCTCATCGCGGGCGCCACCGGGTCTGGCAAGAGCGTGTGCATCAATTCTCTGGTGGCCTCCCTGCTGATGACGCGCCCGCCGGACGAGTTGCGGATGATCATGGTCGACCCGAAGCGGGTGGAGCTGACGCCGTTTAACGGCATACCGCACCTGGTGATGCCAGTCATCGTCGAACCCGACGACGTGCAGCCGGCGCTCCGAGGTCTCATTAACGAGATGACCCGGCGTTACAAACTCATGGAAGAAATGGGCGTGCGCAACATCGCCGGGTACAACGCCAAGGCCAGCGAGCCGATGTGTTTCCTGGTGCTGATCGTGGACGAGCTGGCAGACCTGATGATGACGGGCGGGCTGGAGGTGGAGCAGCAGCTGGTCCGGCTGGCGCAGCTGGGAAGAGCGGCCGGGATCCACATGGTGCTAGCCACGCAACGGCCATCGGTGAAAGTTGTCACAGGTCTGCTCAAGGCCAATGTGCCCGCGCGGGTCGCTTTTGCGGTGGCTTCGCAGGTCGACTCCAGGGTGATCCTCGACGGAGCCGGCGCAGAGGCGCTGATGGGCAAAGGCGATTTGCTGCTGCTGAACAACGATTTCCCCAAAGCCCGGCGCGGCCAGGGCACGCTCGTATACGACGACGAGATGGACCGCTTGGTAGACTTCTGGCGTAACCAGCAGGGACCGCCGCTGCCTCCCATCGACCTGACGGAAGAGGATGAACCAGCCGGAGATCCCGACCCCGAAAATATCGACGATATTTACCAGGGCAACATCCTGGACCAAGCGCGGGACCTTGCTCTGCGCAATCCCAGGCTGACGTCGGCGATGCTGGAGCGGCGATTCAAGGTCCGAAAATCGATTGCCGACGAGTTGATTGAAGAGCTCCGGGGAGAGGGACTGGTAATCGGAGGGTGATTCTGCCGGCCAGTATCGACTCCGCCGGGTTCAACCGCGGTTCCGATCATCAATACCTGTCACGGGATGGGGACAGCAGCGCTTCTCGCCAGGGCAATCGCGTCTTATCCGAGGAGGACTTTGAGCAGGTAGTTCTCGTCCCATCCGGCGTTGAGGCGCTTGCCCTGGATACCTACTTTCAGGGTGGTCTCGTTTTTCAGCAGGTTGTGGCCGATCTGCCGCAGGGTATTGATGTTCTGTGGCCCGTGATCCTTGCGCACTCGGCACTGGTCTTCTTGGAAGGTCACGTCCAGGGTCCAGTGCAACGAGTTTTCGATGCTCCAGTGGCTTCTGATGGCGGCCAGCAGTTGCTCCGCTGATCCCGCCAGGCTGCTGATGTAGTAGCGGGGCTGACTGGTCCCGCCTGCGGCAGTCTGGCGATGGCCCACCACCTTGACCAC
>DAOUHZ010000066.1:0-3367 GCA_034428455.1 Dehalococcoidia bacterium | reverse complement strand
GTCCAGGTGATCAGAATCTCGGTGCGGCCGTTGGGCTCGTTGGGCACAGCCGTCAGGACCGGAGCGTCCGGCGCGCCGGCGGTGGCCTGTCGCTCCACCATGGCGGCGATGGGAGCCGACCATGGGCCCTCCACGCCAGCCTCGTTCACGGCGCGCACCCGGTAGTAGCGGGTCACGCCGGACTGGATGGTGATGTCAAACAGCTCGGGGAGCGTGAGTTCGGTTTGCAGTTGGGTCCAGCCGCTGACTCCGTTGGCTGACCACTGGACATCATAGTCCTTCACCGGGACGCCGTAGAGGAACTCAACCTCGGACCAGGTGATGTCCACCGCCGGCGCATGGACCGTCGGTGTCTGCAACGTCGGAATACCTTTCCCAACGCCGCCGGTACCCGCTTGCGCGGTGATGGTGGCCGTGTTGTTGCGGTCGTTTTGGTCGTACCACGGCGTGGAATTCCAGCTGGCGTTTGCCACGGCCTCGCAATCGGTCTGGTTGTCGTGGTCCAGGTCCCCGGGATTGTCCATGGGGCCGACGCAGACCTCGTAGTTTTCCGAGTTGGTGATGCTCACGTCGGCGGTGTCTCCCGCAGATGCGCTCAGGACCAAAGTTGGGTCAGGCTCCCCTGCGGACTGGTAACGGCTTCTGAGCTTCAATTCGCCGATGTCCCACTGGCCGGTGGAATCGTCGTAGGTGCCCTGGCTGATATGGAGCACTTCCGCCCCAGTGGGCAATCCGGTTACCCGCGCACCGCCTGACGGTTCGTCCGGCCCGTTGTTGATGGCGACTATCGTCAGCGCGTGTTGGTCAGCAGCGGCGTGAGGGCTGGCGCCGCCGTCGCGCACCTCCAACTCGGCCATCGGCCCGAGGTGGAAGGTGTAGGTTTCGGAGGCGCAAAATGTTTGGTTGACGGCGCTGCCATCGGGGTTGCAGTTCTCGGAACCGTGCAAGCTTAAGCGTTTGGCTACCGCGTGCCAGGTGAATTTGTAAGTGCCCAACTTCTCGAACTCCAAAACTAAGTTCAGGTTTGAAGTTGAGATTACGCTACTTGTGGGGGCCGTCCTCAACTCTTGATAATCTGGGCTTTCGGCTTTTCGGAGTTCATTGCCGGTAGTCGTGCTCCGATAGAAAACTTTTCCCGGTGGCGGGGTGTTTCCATCCGAATTCCTGGCCGAAATCCCGAAGGTAAGCCCGTCCCAACCACTTGTATTGTCCGCCCACGGGGTTCTGGAGTAGTAGAGTTCGACGCCTGATGATAGCCCATTTGTGTATGGTCTGCCGTCACTAACCGCCGTCTGCCACGATACGGTGTTCCCGTCATTGACGCTTTGCAGAACATTGGAGGTGTTCGTATGGCCATCGTATATTCTAGAATCCGTAGGGTTGATCTGGAAAAGCGCAGTACCTGGCGTAAATACCCGCCCACTTGGGTTGACGGCCCGCACTCGAACATCGTCCGTGCTGTCGCACGGCGAGGTGGTGACGCCGACGCAGGGGTATATGGTAAAAGCATCGAATTGACCACTCACGAGTGGCCCGACTAGATGCTCGCCCAAGCACAGCTTCGCCACGTTGTCCGATATGTCGTCGTCACGGGGGCCGGCGCCTGGCGGGGGATTCCCGGTTACCGTCGCCGTCAGGCACTGTTCATTCACGACGGCGTTGCTTGACACCGTAACCGGCAGGGTCACGGAGTGCCTGGTTACATCGTCCGCTGTCAGTGTCCCGATATTGAACACATCGTTTTCGTACCTCACCGAGGCAGGCACGGTAGAACCGCCCAGATCGCCGGAAGCATAAGTTGGCGTGCCGGAAACGGACAAACCGCCGGTCAGCCCAATATCAACCTGCATATCAATCGGCGGCACGTCAATCCCAGAATAATCTGCTGGCGTTGTTCTATCTGCGGCGATGGTGAAATTGACGGCGCCTCCCGGTGAAGGATTGGGTTCGTCCACTGACACGGCGACCGTATAATTTCCCGCCGCCTGTCTATAATAATAACTCGATGCTGAATAACGGTATGACCAGATCCGGGATGTGTTGTTGCCTTGGTGGAGGTGACTCTCGAAGGATGACGTGGTCACCTCTCCGAAGTATTCGTGCGGGATTGACCTGTTATCAAATGCAAGATTAGGATCTGTTGTATGTACATGGGTTACTCTCACCTGGCTAATCTCTGCACGCTGCAGCCCCCCCAGCGCGGGTATGGACCAACGGAAGGAACGTTCGTTGTTCTCCAGAGACGCGCTCCCGACGGGCACGACTGGGTACGTATTATCGAACTGGAAATAGTATGACTTGTCCGGTTCCACCACATCCACTGTGACTTCCACGTCATAAGCGGTCCTGGACCCCTGGTTCACAACGATAAGGTTTATACGCTGAGAGGAAGTTGAGGTAGCTTCTTCGGCAACTTCCAGGATCACAGCCACGTCCACATAGTCGTTATCTCCTCCCTGGGCCTGTACTGAGCCGGCGTCGAAAAATGCGAACCCAACGATCAAGGCCAACAGAACCGCAGCCATGATAGATGGCGGCGAAATTAGCCTTGCCGCGATTTTCCGGGGGGATGGCATCCAATCGGGAGGTGTCATGTGGAGTTTCGCCTCAATAAGGGTCAGTTGACGGATGACGGTGCGAGGCTGGCAGGATGCCCAGACACCGCTGCCGCCGGATGGGTCTGCGTGCCCGGGCGCGGCTGTGCTGCGGGCGTCGGCCGGCCGGCCGTCCAATTCGCCCCAAAGCGCTCATCGGCCTCGGGTGGCGATAATCGCCATATTTGAGAGTAAGTATCAATAACTATCGGTCAGCGAGACATGTTGCAATCGTTGGGAATTGGGGACTTCAGCGGGTCAGGCGGGATTTATGGAGCGGCGGGGGGATCAGGCTGCGGGGTGTTCCTGCCCACCGCCGGAGGGACCGACCGGTTCGGCCTCTCCGAATAGCAGGGACGCCGGTGTTCCCGCGCCGCACACGGTGGGATGCATCCCAGGGTTATCGACCGCAGCGAAAGCGGTCGCCATAGCCTTTGCCCATTCCAGGTCCATGTGGTCGTTCTCTTTCCGCACCGAAACCATGCGACGCATCAGGAAATCGTCCGCAGCGGCGGAAACACCATCTGAATGCCGGCGTCTCCGGATGCCAGGCCGACTGGCCTCTGCTGACCGTTCGAGACGGCCGGCCACGGATAATATCCGCCCCGGTCGTTCAAGTCTGTGCATTTCATGATTTTGCACATGTGCATATTCAGATGGTCCATGGATCCCCTACATGATCGTGCATCTGTTCGCCGCCGCCTTACGTTGGGTCGCAAGTATCTCGAACCCTTTCTGCCACCGGTGAAAGTTTCGGGCCTCGGTTTCGTCCC
>DAOUHZ010000065.1:0-50410 GCA_034428455.1 Dehalococcoidia bacterium | reverse complement strand
CCCCGACGTACAGGAACTCCCCATCACTCTGTACCACCGACTTGTCGATTCCCTCGCTTACGCCGCTTGAATTGCGGAAAGTCCAGCTTGATCGTTGCGCTGTCGGCGGCGCTGCTTTTCTGGTTAGGCAATGGAACTCCGGCAGAAACCAGTTATGCGCCCACCAGCGCAGCGACGGTTTGGGACTTGGCGGAACCGGATGATCTGGTCGCCACGTCCCAAGGCGACGATACCACTGCTTTCCGGGAAGAGGAGGCGGGCTTTTCAGCACATTACCGCGTGCTCGATCACCTCCAGGGCGATGGCCCGGACGACCTGCGCCCCCGGCTCAACATCATGGACATCACCAAATCCCTGTTGGACGACCCGGATGAATCGAACGCCAACCGCAACAAACCAGGCCTCCACGTGGATTTAGGAGGCAACTTCGCCATAGTGAAACTGCCGATGCACGCCGCAATCGGATTTGGGAACCAGGTGGAACCCAGAGAGGTAACAGTTTATTACGACGATCGCGGGTGGGTTGTGGCGTACTTGCCGGCAGACGAGCCGGCCGCCGGCATCTGGAGGTACGACGCGCCGGGCCAACAGGCCAACGATTTACAACAGAACCTTTTGGTTTTGGCAATTAACGAGGTGTTGATCGTGGCCACCCAGGACGTGCCTGAAATCGTCAAAGCGGATGACAGCACGGTTGGCTATTACCACTGGCAGCACCCCGAACACAATGCCTTCGTCCTGTTCAGCCACGACTCCAACGGAGGCACATCCGACCCAGTCAGGTTCGTGGTACCGCCTACGATACCGAGCATCATAGCGTCGGCTTCACTATTGATCACCAGCAGGCAGACGGATAATCAACCCACGGTAACTGCCGAGTTGATGGTGGACGATAGCCCGGTAGTCTCGGTTCAGCAGCCGGCTCGGCTGGCCGTCTCCGGGTTTGCATTGCAGCGAACCGACGACGCCAGCCGCCTCTACGAGGTTACGGTCGCCATAGATGACGCGGCAACCGCAGCCGGAGCGGTCATGTTGGTGTACACCAAGCCGAGCAGCTGACGTTAGGGCAGGCAAACCCTCGGACACTGTTTACTGGGCACAATCGTGAACGGCGTTCGTCCGCTGGCCTTGATCCTGGCGGTGCTGGCCGTCGGCATGGCTTTGGCGGTCATGTGGCCCCATCTCACCGGCGGGCAAGCTTCTATGCCCGCCGAGGTTGCGGAAGGAGCAGTCTTGCAGCAGGACTGCACCGACGACGTGAGCGTCACGATATCAAGTCAATGGGGGGTAATTGAGCGTACTACCTACACGCTAAAAGACCCACCAGACTATAAGGCTGGCGACGACATCGGGATCTATTACGACGTCACCAATTCCAGCTGTCGTAACGTAACGGTTACCGTAGCCCTAAAGGGCTCGGTCAGCGAAGCCACAATTCATAACATCGACGCGACCGATGACATGGCTTGCCTGGAAGGGTGCACAATTAACTCTGGCGTCACTCTAAATGGCAGCGTCGGATGGGATCTGGACAAGCACCCCAACGCCACCGGCGAAAAAGTGGTTGCCACCGTAACCGTAACCGCGCCGGACGGCTTTATCGATGCCAACCCGGACAACAATACCGCTACGTCCACGCAGGCGATAAACATCGTCAATGAGGAACCGGATCCGGCCCCGGACATATCCGTCAAGTCGGTCACCGCGTCCAAGACCACCGCCGTGGTCGGGGAAGCGGTAGATTTCACCGTAACCGTACAGAACGAGGGCGAGGCCGACGCGGATGCTGACACGACCGTAACCCTCCACCTCGGCGCGGATACCACAGCGCTGGATTCGGACACGGTCTCCGCCCTCGCCGTCGACGGCGAGGCTACGGTAACACTGGAATGGAACACCAATGGAGCAGCAGCAGGTGAACACACCCTGCGCGCGCTGGCACAAACGGAGGGAGACAGCAACTCGGAAAACGACAGCAAGACGGTCACCGTGACCCTAGTGGAACCGTCGGTGGACGTCGCCGTTAAGTCAGTCACAGCATCAGCGACTGAAGCGGTGGTCGGGGATACGGTTGACTTCACCGTCACGCTGGAAAACGACGGCAACGTTCCGGCTCCGTGGCCTCAAGTGTCGCTGTTCGACGCGAACGCCGCCGAAGATGCTGACCCGCTGGCATCGAATCAGGCTGAAAACTCCATCGACGTGGACGGTACGGAGACCGTTACCGTCTCGTGGGATACCGACGAGGCAGAAGCCGGTACGTACGGCCTGCGCGTGGTGGCAACAGCTGCTAACGACGACGATTCAAGCAACAACAGCGCGACCGCGTCATTGACCTTGCTTGATCCGGTAGACGTGGCGTTGAGTTTCACCAGCCCCGTTGCTTCCACAGCGATCAAGGGAAGTTCAGTGAGCGTGCCGTTCACCGTGACCAACTCGGGAGAGAACGATACGGGAGAGGTGGTAGTCAACCTGTACGTCGCTGAAGTCGGCGAGGGTCAGACAACGGAGGATGCGACCTCGGACGGAACTGACGATGCAGAGGAGGAAGACGATGAACCCTCCGCGACCACGACCATTTCGACGCTGGCCGTCGATGGATCGACATCCGGCACGTTGACCTGGGACACCGCCGCCGTCGCAGTAGGGGATTATGAGCTGGAAGTGGTTGCCGAGACCGCCAGCGATATAGACGAAACGAACAACTCAGTCTCGGCCAGCATCGAGATACGAAACTGGCTCCTGCTGAAAAACGTCTCCCCGACGAGCGCCCCGGCAGTGTCCGGCGATACCATAGAGTTCACGGCGCAAGTCGAAAACGTCGGGCAGGACGAACTGACCGGCGTGACGATTGGTTTGTACGAATCGGGGACTGACGACGCCCTTGCCGACGTGGACTTCGCCTCGATAACCGCTGATGGAACAGCCGATGCTAGCATCCGATGGGACACGACCGGGCGTGACGCAGGTCAGGTTGAACTATTCGTCATCGCCGGGGCCGATGGACAGGCTCCAGACCGGGACGATAGCCAGTCGGTCAACGCAACTATTCGCAACCCCATAGCGTTGTCATCCGCAACGCTGGCGTCCGCGGACAACATTGCGGGAACCTCGGTTTCAATCAACGTCCAAGTGCTCAACGAGAGCAACGCTGAGGTCACCGACGTAGCGGTCGATCTGTTTGTCGAGGATTCAGAGGACGCGGACGATTCCACAACGATCGAGTCGATAGCAGCCGGCGAAAACGTTGCAACCAACCTGACTTGGGACGCCTCCGATGTCGAACCCGGTGATCACGAACTGAAAATAGTCGCCAGTCTGGCTGGCTACGACAGTGATGCGAATGATGAGTCGTCAATGACCGTAACTCTCCGTAGGCCGGTTATGGCCGTGGCTCTTACGACGGCGACGATCAATCGTAACGTGGCTGCCATCGGTCAAACGCTGGACGTGACTGCTACGATCACTAACCACAGCGAGGTTCGCGTAGAGGTGCCGGTGAGCCTGTACACGGTCCAAGATCTGCATGACACGACGGTTGTAGCGAGCGAAACGTCGCCGCGCATTGAGCCGGGTTCCAGCGAAGCGGCGACGCTGACGTGGGATACCACCGGCAAACCATCAGGGACGTATGACCTTCAGGTAGCCGTTGATTTGCCGGGCGACACCACGCCGAACGACAACAGCGGCGCCCTGGCCGTCGAATTGTTCCACTCGGCATTCGAGGGTGATGATGCACCTGAAAGCTGCCTTGAAGACGTTCGGGTAACCGTCGATGCCATCAGAGATAGCGTCGGGCAGCAACGATCGCCGCCCGATTACCAGGTCGGCGAAAAACTGCGCGTCGTCTACACGATCTACAACTACAGCTGCGAGACAGACGTTGCCGCCGCAATTGCCATGACCGGCCCCGAAGATCACGCTATCAGCGATACTGCCGCGATCTGCTTCACCAACTGCACTGTGCCATTTGGCGGGATGGTGGAGGGCGAAGTCGCGTGGATCATTCCCACACTGCAGGCCTTGAGCGACCAGCCGATCACAGCCACCGTCACCGTAGTTAGTCCGAACGACTTTGAAGACGACAACGAGGCCAACAACTCCGCCGAGTCAACTGACCGGATGAACATCGTCCATCCCGACGACATTTGGCTGGATCTCGGGGACGAGAATGGCAACAAAGTCAGCATGCGCCGCACGTTGGCCGGCCCGGAATTCGGTGCGGTGGACGTGCGACTGGTATCGGTTGACCCGCTGCAGGCTTCTTTGCCGTTCGCCGCCGAGACCGTCGGGGTGACCGTTGCGGTGGCGAATGACGGGCCGGCTACCGAACCGGCCGCCGTGCGGTTCGTTCTGGCGCCTGATGACGGCACGGACCCGCTCGAATTGGACCGGCGCACCATGGTGATTCAAAACGGCCAAACCCGGACGGAGACCGTGGCAGTGCCCCTGCGGGACGTACTGCCCGGCGTCCATACCATCCAAGTCCTGCTCTCGGCGGCGGTCGACCAGTCCCCGAAAAACAACGCGGCTTCCCTTGAAATTACCCGTATGGCCCCGCTGGTAAACGTCGAGATGGCAGACGTAGCCATTTCGCCGGACATGCTGATCCTGGGAGACGATGCCACGGTGTCCCTGGGAATCCGAAATGCAAGCGAGATCGCCCTGCCCCTGAGCCTGGAATTGTACGTAGACGACGAAGCCGAACCGATAGTCGCGAAAACCATGGACGAGCTTGCGCCAAACGGTCAATCCGAGGAGCTGATTGCCTGGCGTGTACCGGCTTCGGCACGAATGCTCGGGAAACACACGCTGAGGTTGATGGCGTCCTCGGAAGAATTCGGCGCCGTCGCCAGCGCCGATAAAGATGTCACCTTTCACATTGACGCCGAGATACTCCGCATCAATGCGTCGCCGACAGGGACCGCAATGCGGGGCGAAGAGGTCGCCATCGAGGTGGAGGTGCAGAACAACGGGCCGGCCGACGTCAAAGTGCCAGTAACGCTGCATTTCCCATCAGATACCAAGAACCCCGAAACTGACCACGCTCCAACACCCGCCAGGTCAACCGGCACCGCCACCTTCACCTGGAAAACCAGAGACTACTCCGTCGGCAATCACAACCTGACCGCGACCTTACCTGAGCAGCACAACATCACCAGTGGCGAGACATCGATGGAGTTGCCGTTCCGTGTCTCCCCGCTGGCGGTCACGGCAACAATCGTGGATGTCTCGGTATACCCGGAGACGCCCTCAGTAGGCCAGCCGGTTTCAATAGCGGTGACGGTTCGCAACGATGGGCCGGTCGCGACCAGAATCCCGATTACTCTGCGCTTCCCGCCGGGCGGCCGGCAGCCTGACCGCAAGAAACCACACCTGGATCCGGGTGAAACGGGGACGGTGGTTTTCGAATGGCGCACCGGCAACTACCGGCCGGGGACTCACCGGTTCGGCATTGAGGTAGCCGCAGTGAACTCTCCTCAACGGCATTTCACGGTGGACCTGCTGCCCACCGTACAAAACGTCGCCATTATAGGCATGGGTACGTACCCGGCCGAAACCGCGATGGTCGGCGAACCGGTGGAAGTGTGGATTGACGTGCGCAACGACGGGCCACTTGCTATTAACGTTCCGGTCAGGCTCACGTTCCCGTCGGCCGGCAAGCGTCCTGAAACTCCGTCGCCACGTGTGGATCCGGGCGAAACCACAAGGGTCTTTTTCCAGTGGAAAACTTCCAACTACGAACCAGGCGTGCACACCTTGAGCGCAGCGATCCTGCTGGATAACAACATCACCCTGGGGCGCACCGCCGAGGAAATCAGGTTCGCCCTGACTCCTCTGATAGTCAACGCGACCATCGTGGACATTGCGGTCAGCCCTGAAGCCCCACGTGTCGGAGAACCGACGACCATTACGGTGACCGTACGCAATGATGGCCGAATCGCTGCCAACATCCCGGTCACGTTGCACTTCCCGCCGGGTGGCAGACAGCCGGAAACTCGCAGTCCCCGTATAGATGTCGAGGATATAGTCGAAGCCGTGTTCACCTGGCACACCGGCCATTATGAGCCGGGCATGCACGATTTCAGAGTGGAAGTGGCCAGCGATCCTCCAGCATCGCAACGGTTTCAGACTGAACTGCTCCCGCCCATTATCGACGTCGCCATCGTCGGCATGGGTTCCGAACCCAGCGAGACGGCAGTCAAGGGTCAGGCAGTGACAATCTGGGTCGACGTAGTCAACAACGGCCCGTCCGCCCTGAATGTGCCGGTGCAGCTTTCCTTCCCGTCGAATGACAAGCAGCCGGAGACAAAATCCCCGAGGATAGAGCCGGGGCAAACTGCACGGGTGGAGTTCACCTGGAGAACCTCAAATTACGCTGCCGGGGAGCATCTCCTGACCGCCACACTTATGGCCGAGCACAATATCACTGAGTTGGCAATATCCGCCACGATTCAGATCAGGCTCGTCTCTCCCCGGTTAGTTGCTTCGATAGTGGACACATCCTGGCACCCTGCTTCCCCGGTAGTTGGCGAAGCGGTTTCCATAGAGGTTACGGTGCGCAACCGCGGGCTGGTTGCGGCCAACATCCCCGTCACTTTGCACTTCCCCTCGGCGGACAAGCGACCGGAAACGAAACGGCCCCGCATCGCGCCGGGGGCCGTTGGCGCCGCTTCCTTCATCTGGCGCACCAGCCGCTACGAGCCTGGCGAGCACGTGTTCCGTGTTCAGATACCCGGTGTGCCCGGGGCCGTGCGCGAGTTCGAGATCGAGTTGTTGCCGCCGGCAGTCGACTTTGCCGTCATTGACTTCGAAACGCCGGACCCGCTGCATCCTATCGTGAAGGGAGACTGGGTTGAGATTGCCGTGGTGATACGCAATCAAGGTCAGTACGCCGGCCGAGGCACAGTCTACTTATTGAACGTGCCCGACCTCGACACGATGTACTCGCAAAGCGCAAGCCTGGAGCCGGGCGAATCGAGGGAATTGCAGTTCATCTGGAAGACGTTGCGGTATCCGGTGGGAGAGTACGAATTGCTGGCCAGGGTTGACGCCGAGCATGACATCGACACGGAAAACGACAGATCAGATCATGCGCGAGTTCGCCTTCTGACCGACCGCGACATTACTGTCGGGTTTGGCAACAAAGCGCGGCCAGCAGTTTTCGCCGGGCCGATATCGGAAGCAACTCTGTCTGCGATAGCCCGGTACCGGCACGACATTGTGATCGTCGGCAACAGCCAAGGGGAGTTTGGCCGGCCGGTCGCTACGCCGTCGAATCCGCCAGTGGGCGTATCGCCAAAGCCGACGGGCGGGAATTACGATCCCGCTCGGATGTACTGGCAGTGGCGAGCGGCCCAGAAATCTCCCTGGGAGTGTGCGCGATACCAGCGGACCGTCGGGGAAAGCCTGCCACGCACGATTTTATGTCCGAAGGCGCCGGCGTTGGTTCGCTAGTATTACAACGACGGGTTTAGGGAGGCAAGCCGGTAGTGGCGTGGTGGGCGGCCCGACGTTTCTCATGGGATAGTCTGGCCCGTTCGTTCCGTTGCTTGGACGCCCACCAGCCATAACAGCAGCTCTTCCGGACCGAACCGTTCCCTTGGCGTCAACTCACGGACCTCTCGGCACACTTGGAGCCGGATGATCTGGGGCATCTTTTCCCCCAATCCTGTTGCAGGCTCAGCAGGAAAGCCCCGGCCAGCAGGTACATGGCGATTTGATGATGCCAACCGGCCCAAGTGCGGACTTCATACTTGTCCAGTCCCACGTCGCTTTTCTCGGTCTCGAACTCGGTTGCGATGCGCCAGCGGGCGCCGCCCACGCAGGCCAGGGTTTCAACGGAGTGTCTTCGGGAACGTTGGCGAGGTAGTAGCGGGGCTCGCTGCCATCTCGGTTCCGGCGATAGATCGCCCCGAGGACCGCACCCGGTTGGCGTCGGTGAGTTACCCGCACCCGCTCGTGGCAACGGCAGATACGGGGTCCCAGGTTGCCCTGGGCTATTGTGACCTCCCACCCGCCAGCTTCGGGGATTGCGGCGGCCCGCTCCAGCATCTCCAAGGCCAACTCCCTCTTGCTCCGGTAATCCCTACGCTCCGCTGCCACGCCCGCCGCCGCCCATCGCTCCACATCACCAGTCCATTCCTTGGGCACGTACAGCCTTTTGTCCACCAGCGCTC
Organism: Dehalococcoidia bacterium; assembly: GCA_034428455.1. Classification (GTDB taxonomy): domain Bacteria; phylum Chloroflexota; class Dehalococcoidia; order Lucifugimonadales; family UBA3495; genus Bin87. The sequence goes on along the minus strand of DAOUHZ010000065.1, from coordinate 42,230 downwards.
TCCCCCTTGAACCCACATGGGCCAGAAACACCCCAGACTGGCAGTTGTCGATCTTCTCCAGCCCTCCACAGTACTGCCGCGACACTCCCACCGACTTCACCCACTGCTTGGGATAGTCGCTGCCGTCCAACACCCATACCCCCGCCGGGTCTCCCAATCGAAGACCCAGATACTCCCGCAGCCAGCCCATCACCAAGTCATCGTCCCATGGGGACTCCGTGAGAAATCGTTGCAGTGACCGTGGCGACGACGCCACCGCTTCGGACAGGTTCTCCGCGTTGCTCCGCTCGTGAGACTGCACCGGCAGACCCTGCAAATAGTGACGGCTCAACTCCCGCAGCTGTTTGCGGCCGCAGGCTGACGCAAAATAGTCTGAAAATCCCGAAAGGCTACATACACCTGCTCCAACGCGGCCGCATCCATCGCCCTGCCCCACCTCCTGAAGCCTTTCCTTATTCGGTCATCATACTATCATCCCAACTGTCGTTGTAATACGAGCCCCGTGGCAATCTCCTCCTCTCTCCAGAACCTTTTCCCGAACGATTCTCCTGCCCCAACGAGATTGCCGCGCTGAGCTCGCGATGACGCCCCCCGCAACCCTGAACAGTTACCGTTGAGTTTGACGCTTGCCCAGCCCGACGCTGTCTGTGCTACAATCCGCCCACGAACCAGGCGAACCCGGGACTACCATCCCGGAACCGACGGTCAATCACAGCAGGGAGGTCCAAATCATGGCCGAATCCGATTTCACCGTCTATTACGACTTTCGTTGACCCTTCGTGTACAACGCTGCCATGTGGTGGGCGAAAGTACGCGAGAATACCGACCACGACATCGCCGTGGATCTGAAGCCATTCTCGCTGGTTCAGGTAAATCACGACAACAACAATGACGACGGCTTCAAGTACTGGGAGCAGGACGACTCGGACAACACGCTGCTCGAGCTCCGCGCCGGCATCGCCGCCCAGCGCCAGGGTGAAGAGATCTTCGACCGCTTCTTCATCAACCTGCTGCGGGCCCGGCACGAAGATCGCATCGACCTGACCGACGCGGACGCCATCAACGCCGTGGCCGAGGCCTCCGGCGTCGACATGGGCCAGTTCGCCGAGGACTTGGCCGATCCGGACGTGCTGCGCGAGATCGGCGAGAGCCACACCGAGGCCGTGGAAGTGCACGGCGCCTTCGGCGTGCCCCTCTACGTGTTCCCCAACGGCAACTCCGCCTTCGTCAAGATGTTTATTCCGTCGGACGATGAGTCGGGGCCCATCTACGACAACCTGGTCGAGATGATGGCCGACCACCGGCACGTGGGTGAGGTCAAGCGCCCGTCTCCGCCGTGGCCCTATGAGGGTGTGCGCGGATAACGGCGCTCGACACTCTATGAGTTCGCCCGGCGCGCACCGCCCGGTCGCCGAACTGGAACAAGCCCTGGGCCTGAACTTTCAGGACCGGGGCTTGCTCATTCAGGCGCTGACGCACCGCTCGTACGTCAACGAGACCGGGGGCTCGGACACCGATTCCTACGAGCGTCTCGAGTTCCTGGGGGACGTGGTGGCGCGCCTCGTCGTCAGCGAGGAGCTGTACCGCCGCCTGCCGGAGTGCGACGAAGGCGGCCTGACTCGGCGCTGGACCGCCCTGCTCAGCCAGCGCGCCCTCGCCGACGCGGCCCGAGATCTGGGCCTGGCCGAGTACGTTCTCCTCGGGCGCGGATTCGAAGCGTCGGGCGGCCGGGCCGGCGACGCCGTGCTGGGCGACGTCATGGAGTCGGTCATCGCTGCGGTTTATCTGGACCAGGGGAACGCCGCGGCGCGCGAATTGGTGCTGCGCGCCCTGTCGAAACCTCTAATCGCGGCCTGCAAGCCCGGATGGCGACCGGACAACCCCAAGGCGGAACTCCAGGAATTGCTACAGGGTCAGGGCCAACCCACCCCGGTCTACCGCGTGGTGGCATCCTCCGGGCCGTCGCATCAGCCCAGCTTCGACGTCGAGGTCGCCACCGGGGAGCGGGTTCTGGGTTCCGGCGTTGGGCCGAGCAAGAGCGCCGCCGAAGTTGCCGCCGCGCGCGCTGCCCTGAACGCGCTGGCGGTGGGCTGATCGACGCGCTCCGGGCTGCGTAGCGGCCTGCGCACCGGCAAACTGGCGGCCAGAATGCGTACCGCGCCATTTGATTGGCCCGGCGGCGGCGGCTATAATGGCTACAACCTTTCGTTTTGTAATTTAGGAGGCGCGCACATGGTTGCTGACGTCCTGACCGGTACTTTCACCGTCAAATCCGGCCACGCCCAGATGCTCAAAGGCGGAGTCATCATGGACGTGGTTACCCCGGACCAGGCCCGCATCGCCCAGGAAGCTGGCGCGGTGGCGGTGATGGCCCTGGAGCGGGTGCCTGCGGACATCCGGGCCGACGGCGGCGTGGCGCGCATGAGCGATCCGTCCATGATCGCCCAGATCATCAATTCCGTATCCATACCGGTGATGGCCAAGTGCCGCATCGGGCACTTCGTGGAAGCGCAGATCCTCCAGGCCATGGGCGTGGACTACGTGGACGAGTCAGAGGTGCTGACACCGGCCGACGAGCAGCATCACGTCTGGAAGCACGACTATACCGTGCCCTTCGTCTGCGGCTGCCGCGACTTGGGCGAGGCCCTGCGTCGCATCTCGGAAGGTGCCGCCATGATCCGCACCAAGGGCGAGGCCGGCACTGGCGACGTGGTGGAAGCCGTGCGCCACATGCGGGCCGTCCAGGACGCCATACGCAAGCTGCGTAACATGCCCGACGACGAGTTGGTGGTAGAGGCGCGGGACATGCGCGTGAGCCTGGACCTGCTCATGCAGACCCGCGAAGAGGGCCGCCTGCCCGTGGTGAACTTCGCCGCCGGCGGCGTGGCCACCCCGGCCGACGCGGCGCTCATGATGCAGCTGGGAGCCGACGGGGTTTTCGTGGGCTCCGGCATCTTCAAGTCCGGCGACCCGGTGCGCCGGGGTCATGCCATCGTCCAGGCGGTCACCCACTACAATGACCCGCATATCCTGGCCGACGTGTCCAAGGACCTGGGCGAGCCCATGGTGGGGCGCAGCGTCCGCGAGCTATCCGACCAGGAACTGCTGGCTACCCGCAGCGTCTGATCGGGTTCTCATCAGTACCAACTTATCGAGCTCATGTCAGAGAGGCTGTTCGGTTAGTTGAACATCGGCGTCTTAGCAGTCCAGGGTGATTTCGCGGAGCACTGCCACGTGCTCCGCAGCGTGGGCGTTACGGCCACGGAGGTGCGCTTGCCCAAGCACCTCGAAGGCTTGGACGGGCTCATCGTCCCGGGAGGTGAGAGCACTACGCTCAGCCGGCTGATGTCGCTGTATGACCTCCGCGAACCGGTCGCGGATATGGCAAAACGGGGCAAGGCCGTGTGGGGTACGTGCGCCGGCATGATCATGCTGGCGAATGAAATCACCGAGGAAGACCCCGTGCCCATGGGCCTCATGGACGTCGGCGTCCAGCGCAACGCGTTCGGCCGCCAGGTCGATTCCTTCGAACAGGACCTGCACATCAAAGCGTTGGGTGAGCGTGAGTATCACGCCATATTCATCCGCGCGCCGGTCATAATCCGGGTTGGCGATGCGGTAGATGTCCTGGCGGCGCTCCCCGATGGTCGGCCGGTTGCGGTGCAGCAGGGCAACATGATGGCAACGTCGTTCCACCCGGAACTCACCGCCGATGCGCGCATTCACCGCTATTTTGTATCCCTGGCCGGCGGACCGGCCTTTGATCCCGAGGCTCCTCTGATCGATGCGCCCCGCGTACGTTAGCCGCCAGCCCAATCAATAACCTGTCATTTCCAAAGAGCCCGCCAGAATAGATCAGCGATACGCAGCTCCACCGGGAGGCATAGTTGGTAACGGTCGAACAGCTGGCCCAGGACGAATTGCAACAACTGTTGGCAGTGCTCCCGGAGCGCATCACCCGCAAACTCCGGGAACAGGAAGAGCTTGATGACCTGTTAGAAGTTATCCTCGATCTGGGCCGTCTCCCCGAGGCCCGCTTCTCCCACGGCGACGTGATGCTGGGGGAAGAGCCCGTGGGCCGGGAAGACCTGCAATACGTGGTCGCCGGCATCGGCAGTTTCGGCGACGATAACCGCGCCGGCATGGAGCGGACCCTGCACCGCATCTCCGCAATCCGCAACCGCGGCGGAAACGTCGTGGGCATCACCTGCCGCGTCGGGCGCGCCGTATTCGGCACCATCAAGATCATTGAGGACCTGGCCTACAGTGGTCAGAACATCCTCTTGCTGGGTCGCCCCGGCGTGGGCAAGACCACCATGCTGCGCGAGGTGGCCCGCGTGCTGGCCGACGAGGCCCGCAAGCGCGTCATCATCGTTGACACCTCCAATGAAATCGCCGGCGATGGCGATATTCCGCACCCGGCCATCGGCCATTCCCGGCGCATGCAGGTGCCGACGCCCACCGAACAGCACGGCGTGATGATTGAGGCGGTGGAAAACCACATGCCCCAGGTGATAATCATCGACGAGATGGGCACCACCCAGGAGGCTGCCGCCGCCCGCACCATCGCCGAGCGCGGCGTCCAGTTGGTCGCCACGGCCCACGGCAACACCCTGGACAATCTGATAATGAACCCCACGCTGTCCGACTTGGTGGGCGGCGTGCAGACCGTCACCCTGGGTGACCAGGAAGCCCGGTTCCGGGGAACCCAGAAGACCGTTCTTGAACGGAAGGCCCCTCCCACCTTTGACGTAGTGGTGGAAATCCGCGACTGGGACGAGGTTCTGGTCCACGAGGACGTGGCCCAGGTGGTGGACCAGTGGCTGCGCGGCTACCCGGTCGAGCCCGAGGTGCGCCGCATGGACGGCGATGGCAACGTGTCGCGCACTGCGGCCCCCCGCCCCAGCGAGGTGGGACAAACCCCGTGGTCCGGCAACGACGTGCGAGGCCGGAGAGGACGCAAGCGATCCCAGGATGGCGGCACCGAGTACGACCGGTATCCGCCCGAGACCTTCCGCGATGAACCGGACGCCAACGGCACAGCCGGCCGGCGGCTGGACGCCCGGATATTCCTCTTTGGCGTCAGCCGCGACAAGGTAGAGACGGCCCTGGCTGAGCGCGAGGCCACCGCCGAGATCGTCAGCGAACTCCGGCGCGCCAGCTTGCTGCTCACCACCAAGAACCACTACCGGCGCGGCAGCCAGCTGGTGCGCATCGCCGAGAGCAACAACGTGCCGGTGTACGTCCTGCGCAAGAACACCGTGCCCCAGGTGTCGGAGTTTCTGACCTCCCTGGCCCGCGACCAGGGCATCAACCTGACTCCGCCGCGCAGCAAGTCGGAGGAACGGGAAGAAGCCAACGCCGACGCCATGGCCGCCGCCCGTGCCGAGGTCGAGGACGCCGCCCGGCGAGTGATGGACGGCGAATTCAGCGTGCAGCTGGGACCCCAGCGGCCTTACATCCGACGGTTGCAGCACATGCTGGCCGAAGAGTTCAACCTGGCGTCCACCAGCCGGGGCCGGGACCCGCAGCGCGGCGTGTTGATTTACCGGCCGTAGCGGCGTGTTGCCTGAAATGCGGGGCAGCGACACGCATAACGGCGTCCCCGCTTCTGATACCCTGACGCCCTTACGTTGATACGCAAGCGGGGGTCACGGCGATGTCAGGGGTGTTCATAGCCTTTGAGGGTGGCGAGGGCGCCGGCAAGTCAACGCAGGCCGCGATACTTGAAGCGAAACTGCGTTGCCGGGGCTACCGGGCCGTGCTGGTGCATGAGCCGGGTTCCACCCCTTTGGGCGACTACCTGCGACAGTTTCTGATAAGCGGTGACCGACCCGACCCAAGAGCCGAACTGCTGCTGTTCGAAGCCTCCCGCGCTCAGCTGATCGAGCAGCGCATTCTCCCGGAACTGGATGCTGGTTCAATAATCGTGGCCGACCGCTTCGCTGGTTCGACCGTCGCGTATCAGGGATACGGTCGTGAGATCGATTTGGAGCGGATCCGATGGCTGAACGATTATGCGACCGGCGGACGTTATCCGGACCTCACTATTCTGCTGGATGTTGATCCACAGGTGGGACTGGGTCGTGTCAGCAGCCGGCAACTGCGACTCCCGCTACCCGTCGCGGACACCAGCGACCGTTTTGAAGATGAGGAGATAGCCTTCCACAATGCCGTTCGCCAGGGGTTCCGTGACCAGGAAGCCAGCATGGACACCTGGTGCTTAGTGGAAGGGAACCACCCAATCGAGGCTGTGGCCGCCGCGGTTTGGGCTCGGGTGTGCCCGCTGCTTGGTGACCAGATCGTCGCCAAACTCGCGAGCGCCGAAACGAGTTGACCCACTGCGGGATGCAAAAACGGCCGCCGCCCTTATGGGCGGCGGCCTTCAAATCCGTTTGGCGCGTTCGACTAGTTGTCGGCGGCGACAGCCAAGTCGGCCTGCGCGATCTTCGCGGAGATGACTTCCTTCATCTTGCGGATGCGGCCCAACTCGGGGTAGATGTTCCCCTCGGCCTTCTTGTCAAAGATCTTCTCGCCGTCCACGAACACTTCCATGATGCCCTGGCCGCGCGGGGAGATGGTGATAGCGGCGTCGCCGCCGTAGGCCCGGAAAAACTCGTTCGCCATCCACGTGGCGGTAGCGTGGTGCTGTCAAGGCACGCAGTAGGTAATCTCGATCTGGACTTTGCCTTCCATGTTTCCTCCGTTTGGAGCCGGTTTCTCGGCGCCTGCTTTGAGAATTCTATCACAAATGAAGAATCGTTCCAACAACCTCGTCGTCTCACGCGTACCCGCTTTGTCATTGCGAGCGCAGCGTGGCAATCTCGTTGGGACCAGAATCGTCGCTACACCAACGGGATTGCCAAATCGCTTCGCTCCGCGCAATGACAGGTTTGAGGAAACTGGGTACGCATGAGCCTCGTCGTGGCGAGACAAATGCGAAACTCCGAAAGTTCCCTCTCCCTTGATGGGAGAGGGTCAGGGTGAGGGTGAAGGCCGCTGCAAACCCTCTCGCCCCAGCCCTCTCCCGCCAGGGGAGAGGGAGTTTAGCAATCGGCTTTCGTGGCGGTTGCACACGCTCGTCTGCGCTATAATCGCCCGCGATAATTGATCCTCGGTGTGCGATATGGGCAACCAATCTGAAGTGTTCTGGCAGGACTACGCCGTATCCCAACGCGACCGGACCGCGCTGCTCAAGCAGCAGCCTTTGGCGCTCTGGTTTACGGGTCTGTCGGGCGCCGGCAAGACGACGCTGGCCAACTGCCTGGCCAAGCGCCTGTACGACTGCGGATATGCGACCTATGTGTTGGACGGCGACAATCTGCGCCACGGCCTCAATCGTGACCTGGATTTCAGCGTGGCGGCGCGCCACGAAAACGTGCGGCGCATGGCCGAGGTGGCTGGCCTGATGTACGACGCTGGCCTGATCACGCTGGCGGCCTGCATCTCTCCCTTCAAGGTGGAACGAGATTTCGCCCGCAGCCTGGTGCCGGCCGGCAGGTTCATTGAGGTGTTTGTCGACACCCCGTTGGCGCTCTGTGAGCAAAGGGACAACAAGGGCCTCTATCGTCGCGCCCGGTCCGGCGAAATCAGCGATTTCACGGGTATCGACTCGCCCTTTGAGCGCCCGGAGGACCCGGAGATCGCCATCAACACCAGCGGGCGCACCCCTAGCGAGTGCGTCGATACCATCATGGATTACCTGTCTGCTCGACGGCTTATCTCGGCCACCGGACCGGGCGCGCATCGCAGGGAAAGACGACAAGCGTAGCAGCGATGGCGTGGAATTCCGGTTCGCCGCCGCCGGGTTTCGTTTCTCCGCGCGCCGAGTTCGATTGGCAACACTAGCCGCGCGACGGTATAATGCCTCGAATTCTTTGCTCAAAGGGGGCATTACGTGACTACCAATGGCCAGGCTTCCTTCAACGCCGATGAACTGCAAGTGTTTTTCCGTGGGCAGTTTGTACCAGCCAGCGAGGCCAGGGTAAGCGTAATGACCCACGCCCTCCACTATGGGACGGGCGTATTCGAGGGTATCCGCGGCAACTGGAACGACGAACAGGGCGCGATCAATATCTTCCGCATGCGGGAGCACTACGAGCGCCTGCTGGATGGATGCCGCATTCTCATGCTGGACATCCCTTATTCCGCCGACCAACTCTGCGACATCACGGTTGATTTGGTCGAGCGCAATCGCCACGATTCGGACATTTACATCAGGCCCCTCGCGTACAAGAGCGAGGAGCTGGTGGCCAACCTGAAGTTGCAGGAATTGGCGTCGGACTTCACCCTGATCACCGTGCCTTTCGGCAACTACCTGGGGAGCGACCGGCTGCGCTGCTGCACCTCATCCTGGCGTCGCGTCGACGACCCGATGATTCCGGCGCGCATCAAGGCTTGCGGCATCTACATCAACAGCATCCTCGCCAAGACGGAGGCCACCATCGCCGGCTTCGACGAGGCTATCCTGCTCAACCACGACGGCCATGTGTCTGAAGGGTCGGGCGAGAACATCTTCATGGTCAAGAAGGGTGTCATCTACACCCCGCCGCTGGAGGACAACGTTCTCGGCGGCATAACCCGCGACACCATCATGCAGTTGGCTGCCGCCGAGATGGGGATGGAAGTGCAGATGCGCACCATCGACCGCAGCGAGTTATACCTCGCTGACGAGGTCTTCCTCAGTGGCACCGCGGCCCATCTGACTCCGGTAGTGGAGTTGGACTTCCGACCAATCGCCGACGGGCAGCCCGGCCCGATCACGACGCAACTGCAGCGGATGTATTTCGACATCGTGGTCGGCAACAATCCCAAGTACCGGCACTGGTGCACCTCGGTAAAGACTGCGGGCCTGGTACCGGCCTAGGGAGATAACCCCGCCGGAGAAGCGGAGATGCTCGTGCTGCTCGGCGCGGCCGCCCTGGGGGGCTACCTGCTGGGCAGCATACCCACCGCCTACCTGGTGGTGCGCTGGGCCACCAAGGGTGCGGTTGACATCCGTCAGGCCGGCGACGGCAACGCCGGGGCCAACAACGTAAACCGCATCTGCGGCCGGCGGTGGGCTATTCTGGTCGGCGCGGTGGACATCGCCAAAGGCGTGGCAGCGGTGCTGGCGTTCAACCTGCTGTTCCGTCTGGTCAACCCCGCGCAGGCCGGCAGCCCTTCGGGTTCGCCCGACCCATTGGTCCCGGTCTTCGCCTTGACGCCGGCCGGAATGCTGGCCGGCGCGGCTGCCATGGCCGGGCAAATCTGGCCGGTCTGGTTGAAATTTCACGGCGGTCGCGGCGCGGCCACGGCCCTGGGGATCACCGGCGCCGCGCTGCCCGCCGCGGTGCTGATTATGGCATTGCCGTGCATCGCGGTCCTGCTGCTTACCAGAAGCACCATTATCGCGCTGCCGTTCATCTATCTGACCTCTATGGCGCTGGCCCGAGCGGTTTTTGGCGTCGGCTGGGCGGCGATTGGTTACTGTCTGGGCATCTTCATTGTGGTGGGTGCGGTGCACTTCTGGGCAGTGCGCTCCCGCCGGCCGGCCAGCGGAGCCACCACCGGCTACGGATAGAGAGCCCTTTGTCACAGCGCGGCCAGCACTGTCGTCCCGCCGACGATCATCAGGATGGCGATGCCCTTGGCCGCCAGCGCTCCGGGCCGCAGCGATTCCTGCATCATCCCGAAGGTCCGCCAACTCAAGAGGGTGCCCACCACAAACACGAACAGCGGACGGGTGGCCAGGATCGCCGACGCCAACGACACCGGCCCCAGGCTGAACGACCAGATGAACAGCATGATGGCCAACTGGGGCAGCAGGCCCTCTCCGATGACGAAGGTCGCCAAGCCCGGACCGGAACGCAGACCGTTGAACAACCGGCGCCAGTTTTCTGGTCGTCCGTAAACCGCGAACGCTGGCACCATTCCCAGCTCCTGCAACCCGAACACTTCCCACGGGGTCAGGTCGGTCAGTACCAGTTTTGCCAGGAAGAACGACAGGCCCAGCGTGATGGAACTGCCCACCAGCACGGTAAGCCCCGGCGTCAGTTTCAGCAATCCCCGGCCGAATCCTTCAATGGAAACCAGCGCGACACCGACGATCACCAGCGCAATCGCCGCCCACTGTGGGGCGGTGATGGTCTCGCCGAGCACCATCATCGCCAGCAGGGCGACCAGTATCGGGTTGGTTTGGCTTACCGCCACGGCGCGCGAAGCCTCGCCGAGCTTCAAGCCCAGGAACAGCAGCAGGAGCCCCGATCCCAGGCTCACGCCCGAGAGCAGGGCGATGGCAACCGATTGGGCCGGCGCGTCCACCGGCCAGCCCACGGCGATCAGAATAATTGCCGCGCATATCGACCGGGTGAGGATCGACCCGGCGACCAGGGCTCCGACACCATCAAGATAGTTGTCCAGCAACCGCTTGTGGGCGATGTTGGCGAGGCCCAGCGAAGCGGCGCTGCAGATGGCCAGGAATATCCACACGGCCAGCCGGTACTATTGCCGGAAATTACGGGTTGATAGCAACTGACGGCGTGTTATGGCAATGATCCGAAGTCTGCGATAGATACCGTGCTGCCCGGAGGCAAGATATGATGCAGCAATGCCTGCACTACCGTTTGCATCTCTTGGTTGGAAATTATCCCGATGCGACCTACTATGCGTTGATCGGACACAAGCCTGATTTGGCGCGTCAATACCCAAGATGGCTGTTTGGGCATTGTAACCGACTGGATTGGTACTGTGTACGGGAAACCGGCGCGCTGTGGTGAGCTGGTAATAGGCAATATGAGCGCTGATCCGAGACGAGTATTCGATTGGTCGCTGCTGACCACCAAAGCCAGACGTAAGCCTTGTTGTTCGTGGCCTCGTGTCGGATCGAGGTCAACCCAGTGGATTTCACCTCTCAGTACGAGGGGCATAAGGCCAAATACTCCTCTAATCCCTCTTCAGCGACGGAACGCTCAAGGTCCATATCCATCTTTGCCAACTCAGCCTGAAATTGCCCTTCGTCGATAGCCATGACAGGAGCGTTGCGAAGCCCCCTCACTTGAGCAATCCTCTCCGAGGGTGGCTCGCTTGGCCCCAAAACCTTTTGTTCCAAGTCAGAATCTTGGTGGACAGACTCTGGGGTGGCAGATTGGAACTCTCTTGACCCAGCAACTTTTGATTCCGTTTCGGAGCCGATTTCAATATACAGAGACATGGTAATGCCTTTTCCATACACGCCAGTCTTGGAGTCCAGTTACGGTAATGAGGTGATCATATCACCACTGAGTTTCAACGTGCAATCGCAAATTGCCACTGTGGTCTGCCTGCTATAATCGCGCCGGATTTGACATAGCGGAGGTACACGAATGGGCTGGTCGATTCACCATCCAGTCGGGCTGATCCATCACACACCCGCCGCGTGCAATCGCGGCTACACGCTTTTTTCCACCACGCGCGGCGGCAAGGACGCCTACCTGATCGACATGCAGGGCAACGTCGTCCACCGGTGGCACTCCCCGGAGGGAATCCACTACTCATACCTGCTCGACAACGGCAACCTGCTGTGCCGTACCTTACCGCCCGAGGACGCCGGCGGCATCGAGACGGTGGGCGGCTCGTCTGCCAGCATCATCGAACTGGACTGGGACAGCAACCTGGTCTGGGCCTACCGGGACAACACGCTCCACCATGACTACGAGCGGTTGCCCAACGGCAACACTTTGCTGCTCATGTGGGATCCCATCCCGGAGGATATCGTGGCCCAGGTACAGGGCGGCTACGATGTGGATTTCGCCCCGGGGATGCTTGGCGACGTGGTTCGCGAAGTGACACCGGACGGGGCGACTGTTTGGGAGTGGAAATCCTGGGAGCATCTGGATCCGACCGAAGACATTATCGGTCCGGATGCCCGGCGGGAATGGACCCACGGGAATTGCCTGAACGTCACGCCAGACGGTGACCTGCTGGTCAGCTACCGTTTGACCAGCACCGTGGGCATCGTCGACCGCGCCACTGGAGCCTTCAAGTGGAAGTGGGGCCCGGGCGAGATTTACCAACAGCATCATCCAACCTGGCTGGACAACGGACGGGTGCTGATCTTCGACAACGGGTCCCACCGACCCGGCACCAGTTTCTCCCGTGTCGTAGAGGTGGACCCGGCAACCAACGAGATCCATTGGGAGTACCGGGGAATGCCGGCCATCTCCTTCTACAGCTACAACATCAGCAGCGCCGAGCGGCAGCCCAACGGGAACACGCTGATCTGCGAGGGCGCCCCGGGCCGCATGTTCGAGGTCACTCCCCGAGGCGAGATCGTCTGGGAATACATCAACCCATTCTTCCTCTACAGCGGGGCTGCCGGCGGCGCCGGCGGCATGGAATACACCAACGCCACCTTCCGCTGCCACCGCTACAGCGCGGACCACCCGGCGCTGGCCGGTAAGGACCTGGACCCGGGGCGGCACGCGGCGCTGAACAACGTGATGCGGTGATTGAAGACGAGGTGGCGAGCCGCAGCATCGTCAGGCGGCGTCCAACATGTCCAGGAACTTGTGGACGTCGTCGAAGGCTGGGCTGTCCCATGAGATGACGCCGGCGGCTATTGCTTCCCCAATCCGTAATGTGGGGTTGCCCGGGTTCGCCGCCAGGAATGCTTGTAAGCGGGCTTTGCTTTCCTGTCGGGGAACGTGGCCTATTAACTCCAGGCAGTCGAAATAACCGTCAACACAGGGGATTGCCGGCGCATTACGGACTGCTTGAAGGCACAAGGTTTCGAGGTCGCCCGGCGAACCATTGTCGGGAATTATGTACGCTGCTGTTCGAATGGTAGTGTCATCTAACATCCCATTCGCATATGTTAGTGGCTCTTGGGGGACGGGCAAGCCAGCACGCCGCAGAGAGTCGCCAACACTCTGGTAGGCGCGGTTATAAAAGTCATCAGCATCTCTCGCTATGCCAATGATCCGGACTATATCAGTACCCCGGATACGGGGAACAAGGACGTTTGTCAAAAACTCACCCAACGTATCCTTCCCACCGAATTCGATAATTTGTATGCCTGCACTTTGTCGGCGCTCGATGATCCGCCGGAAAAACCAGTAGTCATCCGTCCCTTCAACCAGAAGCAGACGGGGGCGTTCGAGATGAATGACTTGCGAACCTTCTTGTCGCGTCGCCATCATCTCAACTCCCAAAAGAATTCGATATTGGTATCCAACATATCCTTGGTGTACGTTATTGCTCGTACTGGCTCTGAGGCACTGCGGCGGTATAGACGATGCAGGTGTAGATCATCCGATTCCAGCTCGGTGAATGCTTTGTTTGCGGCGACGATACACTCGTAGCTGTGGGTGGTGGCGAAAACTTGGACGTTGAACTTCTGGGAAAGGCGATTGATCGCGCACCACACACCGTTCAGCACTGCGTAGTGCAGTCCGTTCTCAATTTCATCAATCAGAATTGAACCGTCGCGAACTTCTTGAAACGCAAGTGTTAATTCCAAGAAACGTGCGAAACCGCTGCCCATCAAGGACACCGGCATTATGCGGCCAGTACCGACGTCGCCATATATCAATGCCGATCCCTCTGCACTTGGCACAGCGGTTAGGCGACGCAAGCGAGGTTCTATCAAACGCATCACCTCTTCCACATCGCCTAAGTAGCCTCCGATTTCCGCTCGTCCAAAGCGTGCCGCCAGTTCCGGCGGACCAATGCGTCCAAGAGATTGCATAAAAACGCTACTTTTCCGGTCACTGCTACTGGCCCCTCTTTCGGCGCGAAGGGCAGCTACGTTACCATCAAATTGAACGCCGGGAGGGACGGGCAGTTCAAACGGTAACGTAGTGAGTTCTACCCAAGCGCGGGACGAGAATAAGTCCCCGATTTTATCCACGTACTCGAACACGATTTCATGTTCATATATGTTTTGCGGTGGAGTTCTTCGGGTTTCAGCGCCAGTAGAAAGTGTCGGGGTTAGTGTACTAGTGCGCTCTGCTATCCGCTGACGGACTATGGTCAAGGTTTGGGCGCCCATTGCACTGTCCCGAACGGCGGTCAATCTGATGGGCAGGTCAGTTTGATAATCTCGGAACAGCTCCGAAAACAACTCTCCAGGTTCCCCGCCTGGCAAGCCACGCCACAAGTTTATGCGTTGCGCAAGTTCCGGGTTGTTCTGCCCGTTGTGCAGCCACAGCGCCTCCAGCAGCGCTGTCTTGCCGGCGTTGTTTTGGCCCGCGATCAGGTTGACGCGGGCCAGGGGTTCCACCGTCAGTTGGTCGAACAGGCGGAAGTTTTCGATGCTGAACGACGTGTACATGGTTGTCTGCGTGGCTACGCCGGCCGCAACCGCATCTCCCGCAGGTCGTCGGCGATGATGAGCTGCGCCTCGGTCTGCTCCTGGATGTCTTCCGGGGACCAGCCGGGCGCGTGCTCCCGGAGGACGAACCCATCCTCGGTGATTTCGAAGAGGCCCAGGTCGGTGGCAAGCAGCTTGACCACGCCGGGCGCGGTGATGGGCAGGTTACATTGCTTGAGCACGCGGGGCGCCCCGTTGCGCTGGTTGTGCTCCATGGCGATGAACACGCGCTTGGCGCAGGCGGCCAGGTCCATCGCGCCGCCGATGCCGCCACCCTTGCGGACCGGTATGCGCCAGTTGGCGAAGTCGCCGTTTTCGGAGACTTCGTAGGCTCCCATCACCGTCACGTCCACCATGCCCTTCCTGATGATCCCGAACGAATCGGCGTGGTGCACGATGGCCATGCCGGGCAGGGCAACCACGTTCTGGCCCCCAGCGTTGACCAGGTGCCTGTCTTCTTCCCCGGCAGGAGCCAGCGGACCAAATCCGATCACCCCGTTTTCGGAATGAAAGATGATCTCCTTGTCCGGCTCGCACTCCAGGTAGTTGGAGCAAAGGGTTGGCATACCCACGCCCAGGTTCACGATCCAGCCGTCCTGGAATTCCATCGCAAGGCGGTCGCACATGGTTTGCCTGGAGAGGCGAGGCTTGTCCGCGGTAGTCATCGCAGTACTCCTTGTGTTCTTGATCGCGTACCCGTTTCAGCGCCGACGCTGACCTGAATCGACGTCTTCAGTCCCAGATCCCATCTTCCGGGATCTTTACCAGTCGATCAACGTAGATTCCCGGAACGTGCACGCAGTCCGGGTCAATGTCCCCAGGTTCAACGATGCTGTCCTCGACCTCGACGACGGTGATGTCGGCGGCCATGGCCATCACGGGGTTGAAGTTGCGTTGGGTCAGGCGGAATTGCAGATTGCCGAAGGTGTCCGCCCGGTACGCGCGGATGAGCGCGAAATCGGCCGGCAACGGGTATTCCAGCACGTAGGTGCGCCCGTTGATTTCCCGGTGTTCCTTGCCTTCAGCCAGCTCGGTTCCGACGCTGGCCGGCGTGTAGAAAGCGCCGATGCCAGCCGCGGCGGCCCGCATGCGCTCGGCCAGGGTTCCTTGCGGGACCAGTTCCGCGTCCAACTCGTCGTCGTTGTACATCTGGACGAAGGGGGTGATCTGCGACGGATGCGTCGGCGCGGTGAACGCACAGATCATCTTCTTGACCTGGCGGGCTTCGATCAACGTACCGACGTCCACGCGGTCGTCCAGTGAGCCCGCATTGTTGGAAATGCCGGTGAGGTCCTTGACCCCCAGCCGGTGCACTGCGGCCAGGAGGTTGCGGGCCAGGCCCACGTTGCCAAAACCGGGCGACATGAAGGTCATGCCGTCTTTCATGTCGGCAACGGCGGAGTCGAAATCGGGGAAAACCTTGTTCTTCATTGGGGTGGGCTCCCATTTCTGGTGTCGCGGCCGATGCAGGGGAGGCGCGACGGGTGCGGCCATTATACAAGCAACATAACCTCTGGCAACGCGCTCGATGACACCGCGAGCCCTCTGTAGCCTCAACCGCCGGCCTGCTCGTCGGTTTGCAATCTGAGAGGCGCGATGGGGTTGGCGTCCCGTGGTGGCAGCGCAAGATCCCGGGTGCGCCCGCGCCAGCGGTCCGCCAGGGGCCAGGACAGCAGCGTGGGTCGATCCACATCGCCCGCGGTGTCGGCATGGTCTACATGTCTGGTGTCCTGATCATCGTCGGGGTTGTCGGCGTCGGGCCGCCACGGCCACGGGAGATGCCGCCGCCAGGGATCCGATCCTCCGTATCCGTTGGCCTCGGCGACCACCGCCAACACCTGATGGGGACGGTACACCCGGTGAGTGGGCTGCTCCGCCAGAATCACCTCCGGGTCGATGGTAGCCCATAAAGCGGCGACAGAGGTTGCGCCGACGCTGTGGGCGCAGGCGATGTCCTGCGGCCCGTCCCCGACGTACATGGCTTCCTCGGGGTCGACCGCCATATTTTCCAGGACATCCAGCAACCCGTCGGGCGCCGGCTTGTAGGGCCTCGCGTCGGTCTTGAAGTTCGCGTACTCGACCAGCGGAGCCAGCCCGGACTCCCGAAGCTCGATCTCCCCAAAGTATGGGATTTTATCCGACAGGATGCCCACGCGGATTCCGCGCCGCCGTAAAGCGTTCAACAGCGTGGCAACTCCCGGATACAGGTAACGGCGATGCCCGTCAATAGCGTGGTAGTGGCTCAGAAAAATCGGAAGAATGTCATCCAACTCGTTCTGCGCGTCCGGACGACTACCGAAAAACCACAGGAGATGCTGGTGAAAAGGGCGATGGAACTCGGCGGCGATGGCCTCGGCGGTGGGCGGAATCATGCCCAGTTCCGTCGCGGTGCTTTCCATCAGACCCAAGTGGATGCCCCAGCTGTTCCACAGGGTCAGGTCCCAGTCAAAGACAACCGCCTGCATCACCACCTCCGATGGCCCAGCCGGACTGCGCCGGATTCGAGCGCGAGGACTATGCTGCGTCCTAGCAGTGGCCCGGGTGGCTCTGTCCGCCGCCTTGGTAGTCGATGGCGCTGGGCATTACGGTGGTGCCGGGGTGCTCGGCTCGCCCAAGTTTTACGGTGACGGCTCCGCTGGCGTAGTGCAGAACCCCGCTGACCTCGAGGGTGGGCGAGTCAGCGAGATAGGTGATGTCGCCGTTAGATTCCACCCGGAAGGGGCGGTCGTGGCCGGGGTAAATGGTGTTGGCAGCAGCGACGATCTTCTGGATGCTGGACCGGGCGTCCGCTTCGCTCCAGAAGATGATCGCCGGAGTGCCCCGGCCGATGGCGCCGGCATCCGACATGGCGTCGCCACCGATGCACACTGAGCCGGCTTCGGTCTCGACCACCACGCTGATGTGGCCACGAGTATGGCCGGGCGTCTCGATGATTCTGACCCCGGGCTCCAGCTCGGTTTCGCCGCTGACGGCGTTGACCTTCTGCTGGAGCAGCGTGTCGGCGAAGTACCTCGCGGTTGCCAGGTCCCCAACCCGCGGGTTGCGACTGTATTCCAGTTCGTCGGCGTGGATCACGATCTCCGCGTTGGGGAACAGATCGGTGTTCTGGGAGTGGTCCCAGTGCGCGTGCGTTAGAATCACCCGTCCGATGTCGTCTGTGGAAATGCCGTGAGCGGCCAGCTCGTCGACCAGCATGTTGCGGCGTCCAAAGTGCGCCACGTCCACGATGGATAGCACTTCGCCGCGGATCAGGGTCACGGTGCATAACCCCAACCGCGTCTGGTCAGTGTTGATGGAGTAACCGCCCATGATGATTTCCAGTTCCGGCATAATGTCCCTCCGCCAGAAGTCGCAACTTGCTGCTGAATATCCCGGTCCGCGCGATTATAGCATCGCGCCTGGCGTAACTCGCGAAGCCGTTCTTCATACTCTCCAATGACACCCGCTGCCGAAATCGTCTTGCACAACGGCAAAGTCCTCGCTGGGGACGACAACCCGACTGCGCTGGCTGTGGCCCGCGGAAGGGTTCTCGCCACAGGTGGCGATCGCGACATCCGGCGGTTGGCGACGCCGAGCACGACGGTTTTGGACTGTGGTGGCCGCACGGTCATCCCCGGAATCGTGGATGCCCATTGCCACGTGTTGGCCGCTGCCGCCACCAGCCTGTGGGTCGATTGTCAGCCGGCTGCAACGCGTGATGTGGACGAGATTGTTGCGGCGCTCCACGGAAATGCGACTCCGCAAAGTGGATGGATACGCGGCTATGGGTACGACGACTCACCGGTTGGCTTGGGACGACAACTTAACCGCCACGACCTGGACCGAGTTTCCACCTCGCGACCCGTCAGGGTAGAGCATCGCTCGGGACACGCATGCGTGCTCAATTCGCACGCGCTGGCCGCTATGGGCATTGATCGCCGGACACTGGATCCGCCCGGCGGCGTGATTGTGAAGGATCAGAACGGAGAGCCCACCGGATTGTTGCTGGAAATGTCCGACTGGCTGCGTGATCGCACACGAGGATCCGATGAGCGGTCTCCGGGGGTAACGTCGGACGTTCTGCGGAGTTTTGGCAGTCAGATGCTGGCGTACGGAGTCACGGCCGTCACGGATGCTGGGCCGAGCAATGGTCTGGATCGCTGGCAATATTTCAAGCAGAAGACGGGCGACGGCACGCTCCCCTTGCGGCTGACCATGATGGTTGGCTTCGACCGATTGGAAGAAATGCTGAACGCCGGATTGGGATTCGGTGCCACCGCGAACGACGGTCTGCTGACTGTGGGCCACGCCAAGATCATGCTCACCGCTTCCACCGGAGCGCTGCGCCCGGACCCGGCACGGCTATACGAAATGGTGGCGCAGGCCCACAAACTGGGCTTTCCCGTTGCGATCCACGCGGTGGAGCACGACGCCGTGGTCGCGTCCGCGCTGGCCATCGGCGACTCCTCCCCGCTGCTCGTTGCCGAAGATGGCAGGCGGCTTCTGGACCGCATCGAGCACTGCGCCGAGTGTCCGCCGGATGTTCTCGAGTTGGTGGCCCAGAGCGGGGCGATGGTGGTCCCGAATCCGGGGTTTTTGCACTACGACGGCGAGCGGTACCTCAGTACGGTGGCAACCGACTTGTTGCCGCACCTCTACCCGGTGGGAGCGTTGGTCGCCCGGGGAATTCCCACCGCCCTGGGCTCCGACGCGCCGGTTATCGAGCCGAACCCGTGGGCGTCGATGGCAGCCGCCGCTTCGCGGCAAACGGCCGGCGGGACCGATATTGGAGGAATGAAAGTGCCGTCAGTGGTCGGGGTGCTGGCCCTGCACTCCAGTCAACGGCGTATCGCGCCGGGGATGCCGGCGGACCTGGCGGTGGTGGAACCCGACCCGTTTGAGGTTTCGGAGGGGGATTTACCCGACGTGCGCGCGGTGGCGACCATCGTGTCCGGTCGGCTGGTTTGGTGCGACGGGCTGCCTAGTCAATAACCACGTCGCCACCTTCCCACATTTGGACGGTCAAGGTTCTACCGTGGAGCAGGTTCGTACCCAGCAGGTATTGGTTCTCCGACTCCATCACGTCAACGTCCAGTGGTTCTCCGTCCCAAATCGCTGTCGCCTGATATTGATTAGCATCGGCTGTCTGTCCGGTAGCCAATGTGAGCTCCGTTTGACCTACCAAAACGAGGCCCAAATGGTCAACGAACTCTGCCGGTAACGTCAGGTCCCCGTTAAAGCCGGTGTCAACAACCACTTCCTGACGCCATCGGTAGCCATTGCCGTCCACGACGAAAACCGCAACGATTGGATCCAAGTTCCGGTTGACGTAGCCAAAAATCATGGCTTGCTCCCGTAGCGCGCCCCGACCATTTTTAGGGCGGCCTGATAGCCAATGCGGAAAGTGAAGAACATGGCGGGGAGCGGATGCCGCTCACGCAACTGCGCGTTGGCGTCTCTGAAACGGTCGGCAATCTCGTAGTCGCCCGTCTCAACCTCCAGGGCCAAATACCGGCCGTGTTCGTGCGGTTCCAGCTTGTGCCGCAGCTCTGCATCGTAGATGGCGTGGGCGCGGGTCGCCAGATCGCTGCGCTGGCGATTCTCGGTAGCCATGAAAGTCTCCTCTCCTTTTTCCAAGGCACGGCACGGAGTCGCCGGCCCCGGCAGCGACGCCGGGGCCGATAGTCTCAAGAGTTTGCCGCAATTAGTGCCCCACGCGGTCCTGGAATTCCCTTTCCGTCGTAGCCGCTTCCACCGCCTGATATTCGGGCAGGCTGATCAGCGCCTCCACCTCGGCCCGGCGCTGGGCAACTTCCGCCGCGCCGATCCCGATGTGGCCGGTGTCCCGCAGGCTGGTGTATGCGTTCTGGATGCCCTGCACCGCCGCGATGGCCGGCGTGGTGGCGTAGATGATGACCTTGTAGCCCAGTTCCTCGTACTCCTGCACCGTGATGTCGTCGGTGCCGGCGATGACCAGCAGCGGCACGTTGGGAACGCCGGCGCGGAAGGTTGCCAGATCCTCACGCTGTCGTACGCCCCGGGGCATCACTACGTCCACTCCCAGGTCGCGCAGGGCGTTGCCGCGCGCGATGGCGTCTTCCATGTCGCCCTCGACGGCGGTGAAGGAGTCCGTGCGGCCGATGATAAGGAAATCCGGATCGCTGCGGGCTTCCAACGCATAGCGCATCTTTTCCAGGAACTCGTCGATGGGAATCACGTGCTCCAGGCCGGCGTGGTACGACGCCCGCTTGGGGAACACCTGGTCTTCGATGTGGATGCCGCAGATACCGGCCCGCTCGAAGGTGCGCACCGTGTGCATGGTGTGGACCGGATCGCCGTAGCCGGCGCCGGCGTCGCAGATCACCGGCAGCGGCACGGATTTCGCCACGCGCTGGGCGACGTCGACCTGCTCGGTCAATGTCATCAGCGGCTCGGTGACGGCCAGATGCGCGCCGCTCATGTAGCCGCCCACGTACACGGTGTCGAACCCCAGCGACTGCACCACACGGGCGGACATCGGGTCGTAGGCGCCGGGGGCGACAATGGTTTCACCGGCGGTCAATCGGTTTTTCAGGTCGGAACGCAGAGACATTTGAGTGCACCTCCAGTCAGGCAGGGTCATCGTCAGATTCGTGCCGGCAAGCGTACCATACCGGGCTCCCGCGCACGGGCCGGAGCGAGGCGCAACCGCCCGGATGCCCACGCTGCCTAGATGGGAAAAGCCTGCTCCAGTCCCTGGCGTTGGTTCGTCGTAAGGCTCCAGCCCGAGGCCGCGCAGTTGGCCTCGGTTCGTTCCACACTGTTGGACTTGGGGATGGCGATGATCCCCTCCTGGTCAGCGACCCAGTTCAACGCTACCTGGGCCGCCGTTTTCCCGACCTCGCCGGCGATTTCTTCCAATATGTCGTTGTCGCGGTTCCGGCCCAGCGCCCGGCGCAGGCGTCCGCCCCGGTTGCCCACCAGGGCCCCTTCGTGGAGCGGCGAGTACGCGATCACCGTGATATTGTTCCGGCGGCAGTATGGTATGACGTCGCGCTCGGCGCTGCGGCGGCGCAGGTTGTACAGGATCTGGTTGGAGACGATGGGCACGTTGGGCATGGCCGCTTGGGCTTCCCGCATCTCGTCCACCGAAAAGTTGCTGACGCCAACGTACGCTACAGCACCGTCGGATACCAGGCGGTCCATGGCGCGCATGGTTTCGGCAATCGGCACTCTCGGGTTCGGCCAGTGGATCTGGTACAGGTCGATGCGGTCCACGGCCAGCAGACGCAGGCTTTGCTCGGCTGCCTTGAGCACCTCGTCGTAGCGCAAATGGCTGCCCAGCACCTTGGTCGCCACGATGACCTGATCGCGGATGCCGCTAATCGCCTCGCCCACCGCGGCCTCGGTGCGGTACATCTCCGCGGTGTCGATGAGGTTTGCGCCCAGCTCGACGCCGCGTCGCAGCGGTTCGGATCCGCCGGTGTATCGCCAGGTGCCCAGGCCAATCTCGGGGACCTTCAGGTCAGACAATCCCAAGCGTTCGTAGTTCATGCCGTCTGCTTCCTTATTTCATTTATGGTAGTTGAGTCGGGGCAATGGCCGGAGCGATTACGGCGTGACGTCGAACTGCACCTCGGCGATCTTGCGGCCGGACTCGTACACGTATGCCCAATAGCGCCCCGGCGCCCAACGCAGCGGAGCGGTTGGACCTACCGATAGCCACTGGGTGCCGCCGGCGAACCGTGATTCGAGCTGCACAGGCACTCGGCGCCGGCTGTTGGTGAAACCATCCTGAAAATACTCGACCACCTCGAAATCCAGTTGGTTGGGATCTCCGGAGACCGAGTAAGAGTATTTGAGCGTCAGGTAAACCCAACCCTCTACATCCGACGCCGAAAACCCGTCGACCGGCTGACCGTCAACGCTCAGCGCGACGTACGCCTGGTCAACCCGGCCGTTAACCGTCGGCAGGGTTGGATCTACCGGAGCCGGATCAGGGACTGCTTCGACCACGGTGGGTGTGCGACCCCGGTACCACTGGTCCCAGATGTGCTCCAGGTCAGGCTGCATCTGCATGCCGCCGGCCCGGAGCCATTCCACGCGGATATCGGTTTCCGTGAAATCGTGCTGCGACGGATAAGAAGGGTCTCGCGCCAGCGTGGCATATAGCGCGCGCCAAGCCTGGAGGAACCGTTCCTCACCTAGTTGGCGGTACAGGGCCAGCAACAACCGCTCGCCCAGGTAGTAGTTGCATCGCCACAAGCCGGGATCCGCCTGCGCCTCCTGTAGATTGTCCGGTGACCTCAGTTCGAGTTCGCTGAGAGACGAGGCGCCGGGGCAGGGATAGTTGGTCGACTCCAGGGGCGCGCCGGCGGTGATGTGGCGAGCGTAGGTGGCGGCGAAATCCGCCCCGCCTTCGGCGTACCAGACGGGTTCCGCATACAGATAATAACGCGCAATCTCGTGAAAAACGGCATGCGGAGCAAAATCCGGTTTGGAGTTGTCGTCGATCTCTGGCAACAGCGTGACGTGCGTCTGATAGTTGGTGCCGGCCGCCACCCCCACGACATAGTCGGTGACGTGTATCACGATGGCCGGGACCGGAAAATCGGCATCGAACATGTCCTCGAAAACGGGCACCGCAGCCTGGGCGACGGCCATCACCGGCGAGTCGGCTGGCGTGGGCCCGGAGCGGACTATCGCGATTGGGACTGCCGATCCGCTCCTGTCGGTTGTGGTTCCCAGTTCTACGTTGAGGGTTTCGGGGTTGGCCACTGTCGCATCGAATTCGGGGGACAGGAACCGGGAACGTTCGTAGAGGACTGCCACAATCGCGGCTTCGGTGGTAGTCAGACCATCGCGGAACCAGCCCGCGCTGACGAGCTGCGCCAACCGTTCCGGTCTGTCCCGGGCCATCCGCTGCAGGGACAATAATGCGGGCAAATCCATTGGTCGCAGGCCGTTTTTGAATTCGTCGGACGCCAGCAACGCGCTCAGGGCCTCCGGCGCATCGAGACCCAGGTTGACCATGCGTTCGGCAGCGTTGAACTCGTCCACGGTCTGCAAGCCGTCCGCAATCCAACTGATGCTGCGAATCTGAGCGGCGACAACGGGATTAGCCTGTTCCGCGAATTCCCAATTGCGCGCCTCGGAAAGGCTGAATGCTGAAGGCACCGGGGTAGCGGTGGGAGGTTGGCGAGGTATCGCCGTGGCCGGAACGACCGGCGACGGGGCATTTGCCGGCGGCGCGGTGGGCGCAGCGGTGGCCGGCGGCGGAGTCGCAGTGGGCGCAGGCCCGGTTTCCGGCGATGCAGCGACTCTCGCCAGTGCCGCATCGATGGTCGCCCGCAGGTCAACTTCGGCTGGCTCGGTTGACGGGGCGCTGCCAAAGAGGCAGCCAACGCAGGCGATCACCCCCATCAAGCCAAAGGCCAACCAGGCTGGTACGTAACGCATGATCGAAAGTATAGAGTTCAAAAGGGCCGTGTGCTATCAGGTACGCTATAATCGCCGCCACCGGGTTCAACCCGCAGTGGAAACTTCACGGGGAGAGTTGCAGACATGGGCAAGCTGGACGGCAGGGTAGCACTGATAACCGGATCGGGCCGCAACATCGGCCGGGCCACGGCGTTGATGATGGCCTCGGAAGGGGCCAACATTGTAGTCAACGCGCGCAGCAACCGCGATGAGGCGGAGGCTACCGCGGCTGCCGTCGAGGAATTGGGGGTGAAGGCTCTGCCCGTCCTCGCCGACGTTTCCCAGAAGGACCAGGTTGACGCCATGATCGACGCCGCCATGTCCACTTTCGGGCACATCGACATCCTGGTGAATAATGCCGCCATTCGCCCGCACAAACCCTTCACCGAAGTGACGGTGGAAGACTGGGAGCATGTGCGCGGCGTGGTGCTGGACGGTTCCTTCTACACCACCCGGGGCGTCATTCAGCAGATGGTGGACAACAATTTCGGTCGCATCGTGTTCTTGACCGGAGACGGGGCCTTTCGGGGCAGCCCGCTGCGCGCTCACGTGTCGGCGGCGAAGATGGGTATTGTCGGCATGGCTCGCAGCCTGGCCTCGGAGTTTGCTGGCAACAACATTCGCGTCAACGTCGTTTCCCCGGGAAGCATCGACACCAGTCGGGCCAACCCGGAATGGTACGCCGGCCGGGTTCCCGACGCTTCCGCCGTGCCCCTGGGGAGACAGGGCAAGCCCGATGAGATCGCATCGGCGGTCACCTTCCTCTGCACCGACGACGGCGGTTTCATCACCGGCCAGACCATTCACGTGAACGGCGGCCAGGGCTTCTTCGGCTGACCTGCTGCGCGGCGAACTGCCACTGGCAAAAAAACCGACGGCTCCAAACGGAGCCGTCATAATCGGTGAAAGTGGAGCGGAAGACGGGATTCGAACCCGCGACCTTCTCCTTGGCAAGGAGACGCTCTACCACTGAGCCACTTCCGCCGGCTGTGCGTCGCTTGCTGTGATCGTACCATAAGCCCGGAAAGGATGTAAAGGAATCCGGCGCGAAACTCACCGTGCCCTCTGGCTCAAAAGTGCAGTCTGGCGCCAGCGCGTGCGCGGCGTCCGGGTCAACTTGACCCCCAATTTGCCCTGTGCTTTACTTGCCGAACTATTCGCCCCAATGTTGCCGGCAGGCGGAAATGCACTTCACCCCCGACCGCTCGGCCCTGTCGTCGCCCAGCACCATTGCGACGCGGACCCGGCGGCTACTTATCGGCATGGCAGTGCACACGCTGCCTCTGAACAGCAAAAGTCATGCCGGCGTTCAAGTGAACAGCCCGGCTCAACCGAATTAACGAGGTGATCAGACCCATGAAAGTCGCTGTCCTCGATGACTACCAGAGTGTCGCCTCCAGCATGGCCGATTGGTCGAGCCTCCCCGACGGCCTTGAGGTCACCTTCTTCAGTGACCATATCGCCGACGAGGATGCACTGGCGACGCGCCTGGCTGGCTTTGACATCGTCATGGGCATGCGGGAGCGGACTGCATTCCCGCGCTCTCTGCTGGAGAGACTGCCCGCGCTGCGCTGCCTGATCACCACCGGCGCCCGAAACGCATCGTTCGACACCGACGCGGCCACCGAACTGGGCATCACCGTTTGCGGTACGCCCGGCGAGGGCGAGGGTCCCACCGAGCTGACCTGGGGCCTGATCATAGGCTTGATGCGCCGCATCGCTGAAGAGGATAGGGCCACCCGCGACCAGGGCAAGTGGGGCATCCACGTGGGCCACGGTCTGCGGGGAAAGACTTTAGCGCTGCTGGGCTTGGGACACATCGGCTCGCTGGTGGCCCGCGTCGGCAACGCTTTCGATATGGATGTCATAGCCTGGAGTCAGAACCTGACGGCGGAGCGGGCCGCGGAGTGCGACGCCACCCTGGTCGACAAGGACACGCTGCTCGGGGAGGGCGACGTCGTGTCCGTCCACGTCCGCCTCAGCGACCGTACACGGGGCCTGGTGGGAGCCCACGAGATTGGGCTGATGAAACCGTCGGCGATCCTGGTTAATATCTCCCGTGGACCCATCGTTGACGAGGCGGCGCTGGTAGACGCGCTCCAGCGCAAGGCCATCGGCGGCGCCGCGCTGGACACCTTCGACGTGGAACCATTGCCGGCTGGTCATCCGTTCCTGACGTTGGACAACACGCTCATCACCCCGCACGTGGGATACGTCACACAGGAAGGCTATCGCGCCTTCTATAGCGGCGTGGTCGAGAATATCCGCGCCTTCGCCTCCGGAGAGTCGATCCGGGTCATCAACCCCGACGTGCTCCAGTCGCCCAATCTGCGCGGCCCGGCCGTGTAAAATTGTCAAGGGAGGTGACAGTCCATGGCCATGCAGAAAAAACCGCCTGCGCTGACCTCTACGGCAACGCTTTTGAAACAGTCTGCACTGGCGAAAGATCGGAACCCGGCAATTGCGCCCCGGCTGTTGCTGGAGGCGTTGCAACAGCGCATCCGCGAGGTGGCGCCGGATCACGACCTGGACTTCTGGGTTGCCGCCCGGAAACTGGCGCAGGATATAGACGACATCGGCATCGAGTCTGTGTATTGGAGCCTGCTGATGTTCGAGAAGGACTTTGGAGACCGCGGGGACTTCAACGACGAGCAATGGGAAGATTGTTTTGACGGCGCTGAGGCAATCATAGGGATGCTCGAATCAAAATATGCCTGACCCGACGGCGGCAGAATATTGCCGACTCGCTGGCTCCAGGTTGACGGAGGCGCGGGATAAGTTTGAGAGGGCCATTGTTCTGGGTTATGTGGACAATATCGGCGAAGTGGCAAAAGTGGCCTCACTGGTGTGGGATGCCGCCATTGACATTCTGTCTGCGCTGGCTCTTTCGGACGGAGAGAATGCAACCGGCGTATCATCGGACCTCCGTCAGTACGCCAGGCATAACTACCCGCACACCACATTTCGCTATTGGAGAAATCTGGCTCGGCTTCACAACTTCCAGCACAAGCCCAACTTGCCCGAAAACGAACTCCGCTCGGAACTGTACTACACCGGCATTGTGCTGGATTTTTTCAACACTCAACTTCCGCAGCCAATGCGTCTTGTCGCGGACAGCCTGATTTGGGTCACGTCCACCGCCAACCAACCTAACCCCTGATGGAGAATCCCAGAATGAAAGCCCTGCGCATCGAAGAATACGGCAGTGTCGAGGTCCTGGAATGGAAGGACACGCCGGAGCCCACGCCCAGCCCGCACCAGGTGTTGATCAAGGTGGACGCCGCCGGCGTCAACTACGCTGACATCATGCGCCGCCAGGGGAACTATCCCGGCCCCGACCTGCCGGCCACGCTGGGGCTGGAGGCCGCGGGAACCATCACGGCCCTGGGTTCGGACGTCACTGACGGCCGCTTGGCGGTGGGTCAGCGGGTCATGGCTATGGGGCCGCAGGGCCAGGCGGAGTACGTTGCGGTTAATCACAACTTCGTTTTCCCTTACCCAGACGGGATCGATCCAATCCATGCCGGCGGCATGCCGATAACCTTTCTCACCTCGTACCACCTGCTGAAGACGCGCGGCCAGATGCAGCCGGGCGACACCGTGCTGATCCAGGCCGGCGCGTCCGGTGTGGGTACCATTGCGATCCAGTTGGCCAAGGAATGGGGCGCCCGGGTGGTCGCGACGGCCTCGACCCAGGATAAGCTGGACCTGTGCCGCTCCCTGGGCGCGGACGTCACCATCAACTACACCGAGGCAGACTTCGAGGACGAGGTCAGGGATATGACCGACGGCAGGGGAGTCGCCTTGGTGTTGGAGTGCGTGGGCGGCCCGGTGCTGGAAAAGTCGGTGCGCTGCGTCTCCTCCTACGGACGGGTGGTCAGCTACGGCAACGCCAGCGGTCAGCCGGCCAACCTGGCGGCGTCCGACATCACAACCCTCAACCGCACCGTCATCGGGTTTAGCATGGGCCGCTCGCCCATCGGTTCCCTGGACCATCAGAGCGCTATGGATGACTTGGTCCCAATGATCATGGACGGACGGCTGAAGCTGATCGTCGACCGCGTCATCCCGATGTCGGAGGCAGGCAGCGCCCATCTGCACCTGGCCTCCCGCGGCACCCGCGGCAAGGTGATCTTGACCCCGTGAGTTCCGCCGCCGAACGCTACGCGGCCGTCCACGACGCGGCACTGGCGGCGGCCCGTTTCGCCGACCATCGCCGCCGAGCCGACCACTGGGCCGACCTGGCGGAGTTGTTCCGCCTGGATCCCCACCGTCCGTGGGACAAAAACCTGCACGCAATCGCCGGCCACCTGCAACCGACGGACGTGCTGCTCGACGTAGGCGGGGGAGCCGGTCGGGTGTCCCTGCCGCTGGCTGGGCAAGTGCGGGAGGTAGTGCTCGTGGAGCCGTCCGAGACTATGCGCGGACAGTTCATCCAGTCACGCGACGAGGGCGGCATTGCCAACGCGCGCGTGTCGCCCGACTGGTGGATAGACTCGGCCGAAACCGGCGACGTCGCCATCACGTCGGACGTGGTCTACTTCGTTCGTGAGATCCGGCCATTCGTCGCCAAGTTGCACAATTCCGCGTCGCGGCAGGTGATCATATGCGTCTGGCGACCCACGCCTGGAGACATGGACAGTGAGCTGCGGCGCGTCCTTTTCGGTGAGCGTCCTCCCCCTTGGCCCGGCCTGCCTGAGTTGGCCGCCGTCCTCTGGGAAGTGGGCCTTCTGCCCGACATACAGGTCATCGACCAAGCGCCGTGGTGGATTCCCGAAGCGGCGGGCGGGCTGTCCGACGGCGAGGCCATGGATCTGGCGATGGGCCGATTGGAACGGGATAATGAGACCACCCGTCGCAAAATCGAAGCCAACTTTGACCGCCTGTTTGAACGCAGACCGGATGGGTTGACCCCGCGCTGGCTCAACCGGGCGCGGGAAGTGATGATCACGTGGGAGACCCACGGGCAGTCACTGACGGAGGAGCATGCTGAATAGGAAAGACGAGCCCGTGAAGTGGCAAATTGCAGACCAGTTTGGCCACTGGACAGCTCAATCTGCCATGAGAGGATGGAATCAAGGGAACGTTGATTTTGCTCTCCGACAACTCGATTTCAGCACGCTGTTCGACACCGAACTCGGCCGGATCGAAGAAGATTGCTTTGAACGGTGGCACGCTAGGGCAATCACGACGATACAGAGTCTTGAATTGAAAGACAGGGACAGCAATCCGAAAGGAAAGATGCCGTTTGGGTGGGCTGCCAAAATGATCGCTGTGTATTTTAAAACGACCTGTTACGTGGGCGGTTTCGGCAGAGAAAACCTTGACAATGTGATCCATCCCCCCATTGACCGCATCCTGGTTCGTAACCTGAAGAAAAAGTTCAAGGAATTGCCTCAATTGATTGATGGCCTGCCGTCTTTCAAGGCAGGCGACGGGGGTATTAGCGGCCTGAACGAGGCGACCTATTTCGCCTGCATCAAGTCGTGCAGGCGCATAGCCGACCAGAAAAATTGTAAGCTGGTCGAAGTCGAACAATTTTGGACGCCGACGTAGAACTCTAACTGTCAGGGGAAGAACTCAACCTGAGTCCAAGCCAATTGCGCAACGACGTGACAACCCCGTTGGCACAGCGAGGGGTCTGTCTGTAACGAGATTGCCACGCTGCGCTCGCAATGACAAAGGAGGTCGCGCAATGGAACGTATCGGCGTAGCCTTTGCCGGGGGCGGCATGACGCCGCCGGAAATCGTGGAGTGCGTCCAACTGGCCGAGGAACTCGGCTACGAGTCCGCCTGGGTTGCCGAGGGCCACGGAGGCGACCAATTTTCGATACTGACCGCGTGCGCACTGGCGACCTCTCAGATACGGTTGGGAACCAGCATCAGCAGCGTTTTCGTTCGCAGCGCGCCCACCATCGCCATGGCGGCCGCTTGCGTGGACCATTTTTCCAAGGGCCGCTTCATCCTCGGGTTGGGCAGCAGCCACAAGGTCCAGGTTGAGCCCGAACACGGCCTGGAGTTCTCCGGCGCCATCCCCCGGGTGCGCGACACGGTGGACATCGTGCGCTGCCTGCTGCGCGACGGCGCGTTGACTGACTACGAAGGCGAGGCCATCAACATCGCTACCTTCGATCTGCATTTCCCGACGCTTCGGCCGGAAATGCCCATCTATCTGGCAGCGGTTTTCCCGAAAATGCTGGAGATCGCCGGCGAGATCAGCCAGGGAGTCCTGCTCACCTGGTGCACGCCGGAGCACGCCAGGACTGCCAGCCGGCACGTCGCCGCCGGGGCCGCTCGGGCGGGGGTTGCGCCGGAATCGGTTGAGGTGGCGACGCTCGTTTCCGTGTCCGCGCCGGGCGCCGACGATGGCGGCATGCGCCGTGTGGCCGCGACCTATGCCGGGCGGTTCCCCAGGTATCGCCGACTAATGGCCGAGGCAGGTTTCGCGGACGAGGTGGAGGAGGTGCGCCGCGCCTGGCGCTCGGGCGACGTTGCCCTAGCCGAGCGTCTCGTACCGGAAGGGCTGATCGACCGCATGTCGCTGCCCACGGAGGCCGGAGCCAGGCGGGAAAGGTTGGCCGAGTACCGGGAAGCGGGCCTCACGTTGCCGATCATCGCTCCCCGGGTATCCGGCCCCAACGCCGGCGCGACGGCGAAACGGATAATTCGCGAGAACGCGCCGGCCTAGCGTCCAGAAAGGCCCGGCGGATTATTCGTCCGCTGGCAGCCAGGGCGACCACAGGGTGATGGGAATGGTCACCGAGATGCGGGGCTGGTCTCCGACCACGGCGGTGGTGTGACCCTGACCAGTTAGGTCGTCGGCCATCAGCACGTCGCCGGCCCCGAATCGGCGCTTGGTGCCGTCGCCGATACCGACTTCCATCTCTCCGGCCAGGGTGATCACGTACTGCCGGCGTGGGGCCGTATGCCAGTCGGAGAAGTAGCCGGGCTCGAAGCGGCGGAAGTTCACGCCGGGCGTAACCTGCATCCCGCTGTGGATGGCGCGATCGCCGGGAAGGTCGAGGTCTTGAAAATGGGTCTGGCCGTCATCGCCGGTGTAAATGCGCACAAATTCCATGAAAGGAGCCTCCTGCTTCGAAATGTTGTTGACGGATTCGAATGGGCGGGCGCCCACCCAGCCGTCAGGCGACCCACATTCTAGCGCATCGCAACGCCGCTGGTGACAGCGCTGCCGCTTTGCTCGCCTATGACCAGGCATAGCGACCTGGAATTGTCGCTCATACGGAAGCGAACACGGGCCCCTGATCGACCTTGTCGTCTCGTGCGTTGTGGAGCGTGCGCGGTCATGCGTACCCAGTTTCCTCAAACCTTTCATTGCGAGGAGCAAAGCGACGTGGCAATCCCGTTGGTGTGGCGACGATCCTGGCCCCAACCTGGACTTTTTGGTGGTAGAGGGTGGCGGGGAGTTCCGGCGTATCGGTGCTGACTGCGGACAGTGAAAAACCCTCCGATACCAGCCACAGGTGTCGTCGCGCCAGGGCGATGGCGTCGACAAAAGTCGGCGACGGTTTGTCGTACCAAGCCGCAGGGCGCTGGGTGGTCGGATGATGCTTCTGCAAGGCGTGGGCGGCCAAGGTGGTAAAGGAGAAGAAGCCCAGCAGGATGGGCGTGGTGCGGGCGATGGCCAGGTCAGACCATTGGCGCTGGGTTTCCAAGCCCAGATGGGTATGAGCTTCCTGGAAGAGCCTGCCCCGTACTCGATACCTGACAGGGGTATGTAAAGGGTTTTCATGGCGGGGAGTGGCAAGTGATGTTCGTCTGGGGCCTGGGTTCAGGCCAAGGTTCCGGCAGCAGCCCAACTCGACGCCAAAGCCGACCCTGGCACAGCAACCGCCGCCGCCAGCCTACGCCGTACCGGATTACGCTGACGGTCCTTACCGGCTGGTGGTGGGGGTAGCCGTTCTGGGGAAACGGTATCTTGGGGGGCTCTGAGATTGCTGGGAGCCAGCTTCCGGTCATTGGCGTCCTCCACCCGGGTTCCATAGGCCAGGGCCAGCGGCGTGGCCACCGACAGCACCAGCCAATGGCGGGAGATGCGGGCTGGGTCGGTCCGCCGGGTCTTATGCCATCGCCAGCCCAGGCTCTTGATGGCCTTGAAGCCCAGTTCGGTCCAGAACCGCAGGGCGTGCCAACTCACGCAAACCGTCTCCGGAGGTTGGCTGGTCAGTATGATCCAGGGTTCCGGCTGGTCGTCGCACCAGACCACCCGCAGGATGCAACAGCGTTTGGCTCTGCCCCCCGTATCCAGTACGGGGCAGGCTCTTGAAGGCAGTTCCGCTTCCGAATACGGGGGTGGCAATCTCGTCAGAGTAATGGTCGTCGCTGCGGCAACGAGATCGCCACGTCGCTGCGCTCCTCGCGATGACGAACTGGGTACTCATGAGGCATCCTTCGACAAGCTCAGGATGAGCGGAAACTGGTTATAAGGCGGCTTTGCGCGAGTGCTGGCGCGCCGTAGGTCGGCGTTGAGATTCACGCTGATCCGCTGCCCGTGGTAACAAACTTTTTACATGTGAGAGGTTGCGACAGGGCGATTTAACCCGGGCGGTTCAGGTACAATATCAGTACAGTCTGGACATTGAGGTCTGTTTCATGAGTTACAAGGCGGAATATATTTGGATCGACGGGCAGCAGCCGACTGCCAAGCTCCGGTCCAAGGGCAAGATCGTACCGGATGGCGAGGACCCGCCCATCTGGGGCTTCGACGGCTCCAGCACCAACCAGGCGCCCGGAGAGAATTCGGACTGCGTGCTGAACCCGGTTCTGACGGTTCCTGACCCGGTACGGGGTGGGAACAACAAGCTGGTGATGTGCGAAGTGCTGCTCACCGACATGTCACCCCATCCATCCAACACCAGGGCCGGCTGCGCGGCCGCGGCCGAGCAGTACGCCTCGATGGACTTCTGGTTCGGCATCGAGCAGGAGTACACCTTCTTCGACGGGATCAAGCCGCTGGGCTGGCCGGACAACGGCTTCCCGGCGCCCCAGGGCGGATACTACTGCGGCGTGGGCTCCGACGAGGTTTTCGGCCGCCCCGTGGTGGAACAGCACATGGACGCCTGCCTGTATGCCGGCCTGCAGATTGCCGGCATCAACGGCGAGGTGATGCCGGCCCAATGGGAATTCCAGATCGGTCCCATCGGAGCCCCGACGGTGGGCGACCACCTGTGGCTGGCCCGCTGGCTGCTGTACCGGATCGGCGAGGACGTACTGACCGTTGACGGACGCCGGGGCATCAGCGCTACGCTGGATCCCAAGCCGGTCAAGGGCGACTGGAACGGCGCCGGCGCGCACACAAACTTCTCGACCAGCCTGATGCGGGAGAACTTGGACGCCTGCTTTGCTGCGGCGGAAGCGCTGTCAACCCGCCACGACCTGCACATCGCCAACTACGGCGACCGGATCGAAGAGCGGCTGACCGGCCTGCACGAGACCTGCTCGTACCGGGAGTTCCGCTACGGCGTGTCCGACCGGGGTGCCTCAGTGCGGATTCCGTGGCAGGTCGCCCGGGACGGCAAGGGCTACATCGAAGACCGGCGTCCCAACGCCAACTGCGACCCCTACACCGTGACCCGGTTGATCATCGAGACCGTGGGCGGCGCGGCCGCGGGCTAGGGCCAGATACCGCAGACAGCTTTGAGCGGTCGGCTGCGGTGGAAACGCCGCAGCCGACCGCCTGTCATTTCACGTCACCGCCGCGATGTCCGTTCGGGCAAAGTCCTCGCCCTTGTAGAGAAGCGGCAACCCCCGCACGGAGGCGAGGGCGTAGGCGAAGGTGTCGCCGAAGTTCAGTTGGGCCGGATGTCCGCGGCCTTTGCCGTATTGTTCGTAGGCAGCAGCGGCTAGTTCGGCTTGTGTATCATCGAATGGGACTATGACGATGGATAGTTCGGCGAGCAACTCCTGAACGCGCTGGCGAACGTCGGGGCCTTTTCCCATGGCGACGATATGCAGTTCCAGCAATGTTGCCGCCGAAATCAGGACGGGGCCGCCAGTCTGCATTGTGTGATAGATCTCAAGGTAGCCGGGTTCCTTGGCTGCCACCGCGATCAGCGCGGACGTATCGGCGACCATCATGGCGGTATTCCGCGGGGGCGGTTGGTGTCGTCATCCAGATAGCCGGCCTTCGCCATGTCGTCGGCGTTTTTCTGGGCAACAGCGTCCCTGCGCTCACGCGTGTACAGCGGTTTGGGTTCTGCGGTGCTGTCGTCGAGATATTCGAGCGCCATATCCAAAACGCGCTCTGTGGAGTCCGTGCCCGTAAAGCCCAACCGTTTCGCAAGCCTGGCGATGCGGACTTCAATATTGGCTCCGGTCAATGTAGCCATGTCAGTGCCTCCGCGATCATTTGGGTAGCCCGAACTCGTCGTAGAGGTCGTCCTGCAACAATTGGGAAATCGATTTCATTTCCGGGTTTGCATTTATGAGGCCCGCGACATATTCGGCCCGGCAGCATTCTTGCATCGCCCGGATTTCCTTGTCAGTGTACCACCGCTCCCATTTGCCGGTGCTATGGTCAAGGTAGTCCAGCGCGGCAATGATTACCTGCTCGGCGGCGTCCGGGCCGGCAAAACCCAGCCGCTCGGCCAAAGCGGCGACGCGGGCTTCCATCTCCGGTTTCAATGCGGTAGCCATGTCATTCTCCGTGATTCGACACCCTGGCGATTATTGCCCCATTTGCAATTGTACAGTTGCGGGGTCGATGCCGCAGTGTTCAAGCAAGGTCCTGGTGCGTCCGGGGAATTCAACACCGCCTTGGCCTTCGATGAACAGCGACGTTTCGCTAATACGGACTGGTGAATGGAATTTTGCGCCTGTTCCATGCACAGGTTCTGTATTGACAGAAAATCGGTCGCTACTTGACTTGTAACGAACCGGAACGTCACTTTCCGTAAGCAGACCGTTTGACCACAACCATTTCACCGTCTCCACGACCAGATATCGCCAATTCTTTACTTTCCGTGTGCTCCCATCCGAAAACCGTACCGAGGTTGGAGAGGGTGTGCCTTTTGGCGGGTTGAGTGATGATAGCGCAACCCATCCTGTGGTTGGTGTGCTAACCGTTGGTGACGTCACATTTGGTATCGGTTCCACAACCGGCGACACCGAAGGTTTGTGTTCGGCAGCAACCGCCGGCACTATTGTAGTCAGATCCCACGCCACCACTGGCTGCCCAGATGCCATATTAATCCACCAGAGTGGGAGCAACTGCAACGCACTTTGGTGAGCCGGCATATCGGCAATCGACACGTCCACAATGCGCCTTTCCTCAAGCCTGACTGGTTTAAACACTTCGTACAACTCCCAACGGTCGCCGTCGGTCAGACCAGCGTATTCGACGCCCGACGCATTGGAGTAGTTGAGCATTTGCATCTGGTGAGATGCCAGCGATTCGCCCAACTTCTTCGCTTCGACCGTGGCGGCGGGCTTACGATCCGGTCCCAATAAAGCGTAATCTGCCCAACGTCCGCTGACGTTGTACTCCGGCGTCACCAACGCCGGGTCGGACACATCCCAACCCAAAGTCGTCAATAGTGGGTCAATCAGCGCCATGCGCGTCCGCGTTTCGTTTTCTCGCAGCGTTGCTCCGTGGTCACGGATCCGTTCTTGCAGCGTTTCGATCACACTGACCAGATCATCCAAGGGCATGATGTCATCTACTCCCGGAGTTATTAGGCGACTTGTTCGGCAACCGCCAGCTCGCAACCCACCGCTTTGAGGGCTTTGGCGACCTCGCCGATGGGCGTGCGGTAGTCCAGGCTCAACAGCCGGTCGGCGTCGTCGCCACTAATGCCCAGTCGCGCCGCCAGGTCCGCACGACTGATGCCCTGCTCTCGCATGGCGGTGTACAGGTCCAGCTGCGCGGCAACCACCGGCTGCACCGTCAGCAGCTCTTGCCCCTCTTGATAAGGGCTGGGTGTGGGCAGTTCGTGCTCAAGGTCAATATAGCAACTCAAGGCGACCACCATGCAATCCTCAGCAAAGATCAGAGCCTCCCGGAAGGTGAAGCCCCCCGTAATTGCCCCACTTATATCAGGGAAAGTGACGACGAAGCCTTCCCCGTTCTCTTCAGAGCCTTTGATGTTGCAAGGATAGAGATACTTCATCGTCAGAACTCCCGGTTGTTGATGCCCAATTGCCGCAGCATCTCAAACAGCATTGGCCGCGAAATCTCGCCATGTTGGACGGTGGCATAGCGTTCCTCGATCCAAAACCTGCCATGACTGCCCTTGCCGTGTGCCGGGTCAAACCGCCATTCCAGCCTATTGCGGCGAGCGTAACGCCGGGCGCGCCTCACGAATTCCCGGCCGTTCATACGCGGACTATCGCACGGCCTGCTCGGCAACTGCCAGCTCGCAGCCCACGGCTTTGAGCGCTTTGGCGACCTCCCCAATGGGAGTGCGGTAATCCAGATTGACGAGCGCGGCCGCGTCGTCCTCG
This sequence comes from Dehalococcoidia bacterium, assembly GCA_034428455.1. Taxonomy (GTDB): domain Bacteria; phylum Chloroflexota; class Dehalococcoidia; order Lucifugimonadales; family UBA3495; genus Bin87. The sequence goes on along the minus strand of DAOUHZ010000065.1, from coordinate 6,001 downwards.
CAGATGCCTAACCGCTGCGCCAAGTCTCCCCAGCTAATGCCCTGCTCGCGCATGGCGGTGTAGAGATCCAGCTGGGCGGCAACCACGGGCTGAACCGTCAGCAGCTCCTGCCCTTCCCGAAAAGGGCTGGGCGCGGGCAAGTCCAGGTCGTGTTTGACATGGTGGCTGAGTGTTACCACCAGGCAATCCTCAGCGAGAATGCGGGCTTCCCGGAACGTGAAGCCTCCGGTGCGAGCCCACGGAATATCCGGGAAAGACACCACAAACCCGCTCCCGTCGTCCGGATTGCCTTCAATGGTGCATGGGTACAAATATTTCATCGCCAAAACTCCCTGGGGTTTATTCTCAACTGGCGGCAATTGTCTGAATCAGGATGCTCAGGATTGTTGCCATCCCGGGCAAAATCAACTCAATCCTGTGAATCCCGAAATCCGGCAAATCCTGATTCAGACTATTGCTTTACGAGCTACTCCTCCAGCGTCGTTATGTCCCCCGGGTCCAGGCCAAGCTCCTGGGCCTTGAGCAGGCGGCGCATGATCTTGCCGGAGCGAGTTTTGGGCAGCGTCGGCGTGAACTCGATCTCCGAGGGGACGGCGATGGGGCCCAACTCACGGCGCACGTGGAGCTGCAGGTCGTTGATCATGCGGTCGGAGCCCTCGCTGCCCACGCGCAGGGTGACGAAGCCCTTGATCACCTCGCCGCGCAACTGGTCGGGTTTGCCGATCACCGCCGCCTCGGCTACCTCCGGATGCGACACCAGCGCCGACTCCACCTCGGCGGAGCCGATGCGGTGGCCGGCCACGTTCAGCACGTCGTCGGCGCGACCCACCACCATGTAGTAGCCGTCGGCGTCGCGCAGGGCCACGTCGCCGGAGGAGTACACGCCGGGGATCTGGCTCCAGGTGTCGGCGTAGCGGTCGGGGTCGCCCCACACGGTGCGGGAGAAATGGGGGAAGGGACGGCGGATCACCAGGAACCCGCCCTTGTCCGGTTCCTCGATGGGCTCACCCTCCCGGTCGACGATGTCCATGACCGCGCCGGGGAGAGGCTTGCCAACCCTGCCGGGTCGAGCGGTCATGGTGGCGGTGGTGCCCAGACAGGGGCCGCCGGTTTCGGTCTGCCACCAGTTGTCGACCATGTGCGCCCACTCGCCGCTGCCGCAGATGTGCTCGTAGGCCCAGCGCAATGCTTCGGGGTTCAAGGGCTCGCCGGCGCAGGTGAGGAAGCGCAGCGAACGCAGGTTGTAGCGGCTGGCCGGCTCCTCGCCGTAGCGCATCAGCATCCGCACCGCCGTGGGGGCGGTGAAGATGACGTTGACGCCGTACTTCTCGATGACCTCGTAGAACACTGCGTTGTGGGGGAAGTCCGGCGCGCCTTCGCGGAAGACGGTGGTGCCTCCGGCCACCAGGGGCGCGTAGACGATGTAGCTGTGGCCCACGACCCAGCCGATGTCGGACATGCACCAGAAGACGTCGTTGTCCTTGACGTCCCAGAAGTTCTTGAAGTGGTAGTGGGTGCCGACCATGTAGCCGCCGTGGACGTGCACGACGCCCTTGGGCTTGCCGGTGGTGCCGCTGGTGTAGAGGATGTACAGCGGGTCCTCGGCATCCATGACCTCGGCGGGGCAGTCGATGCTGCTGCGGGCCATCAGGCCGTCGAAGTCGGTCTCGCCGTCGCGCAGGTCCTCCGGGGCCAGCTCGCGGCGGAAGACGATGACGTGCTCCAGGCTGTCGCAGCCCTCCACGGCCTCGTCGGCAATGCCCTTGAGATCGACCCGGTTGCCCCGGCGGTAGCCCACGTCGCCAGTGATCAGCGCCTTGGCGTTGGCGTCCTGGATGCGGTCGCGCAGGGACCCGACGCTGAATCCCGCGTAGACCACGCTGTGGATTGCGCCGATGCGCGCGCAGGCCAGCATGCTGATGGCGCCCTCCGGCGTCAGGGGCATGTAGATGACGACCCGGTCGCCCTTGCCCACTCCCAGGGACTTCAGGCCGTTGGCGAAGCGGTTGACCTGCTGGGCCAGGCGGGCGTAAGTGTAGACCTGCTCTGTGCCATCCTCGCCCAGCCAGATGAGGGCGGCCTTGTTGCGCCGCTCGGTGGTCAGATGGCGGTCCAGCGCGTTGTAGGCGATGTTGGTCTGGCCGCCCACAAACCACCGAAAGTTGGGGTATTCCCACTGGAACACGTCGTCCCACCGGCGGAACCAGTGGAGCTCCTCGGCGGCCTCGGCCCAGAATCCCTCGGGGTCCTCCACCGAGCGGGCGTAGACGCCGTCGTAGTCGGCCATGGTGGCCTGCTCGACCACGTGGGGCGGAGGCGAGATCTCCCCGGCCTCCTGCAAAAGATGGTCAATCTGTCCCTGCTGAACCATAAAAGCGCACCTCGCACCTGAGCGTGTTGAGTGCGCCTATTGTAGCGGGAACGGCAGGATGATGTATTTGGACGAGTTTGGCCTCGACTCATTCCTGAAAATGCATGCGAGCGGTGTGGGCTTCCACGGGGCAAGTAGGTGACTATGCCTCGTCCGGGCTGCGGAACGCCAAAGCGAGGCCCTGGTCGAAGGTCATTATCTCGCCGATTCCACGGCGTCGGCAGGATGCCAGGTGGCAGAGGTCGCGGGCGGATAGGTCGGGATGACGCTCGTGCAGTTGTCGGGCGAGAAGGACGTCTTCGTGTTCCAGTGGCCATACTTCCACACCGTACCGCCGGACCAAATCCATTGCCAGGTCATAGTTGTTATACCGTCGCACACGCAGGTAAGCGTGGGCTAATTCCTGCAAGACCTCGGCGGAGGTGCACAGTTGGACGCCATCCAAATACGAACCATCAAAGAAATCCCAGGCTGACTGCTGCAACGGGTGAGGATCTCCCACCGCGTACATGAACACGTTAGTGTCTGCGAAAGTCATACTTCGGGCAGGCCCTGTCGACGGGACTCTTCAATGTTCCGCAGGTGCTCTTCCCAATCAGGCTCGGGCCCCGGACCGGCGTTGGCTGCTACCTCGCGGAAAAACGCCCTCAACTCCTCTACCGACCGAAATCGATCGTCCACTGGGGCCGTTGCTTGCGGACTATGCTGCCGCGCCACTGAAATCAGCCATGCGTCCAGCGTCTTCCCCTCGCGTTCCGCCTGCCTGGCAAAACGCTCGCGATCTTCCTCGGTTATTTCGAACTGGATAGTAGCCATGGTTCCACCTTTCCGCCCGGACATGATAGCACTTCGCAGTGGTATCAAACTGCCGCCATCGTTGACCCGCCAAGCCGTCGCCGCCTACAATCCCGGCACTCTATACCCGACCGCAGGAGCCGCTCCATGACGACTCATACCGACGATTACGCCCACCCGGAGTACCTGACCGACGCCTCGTGGGTCGCCGCGCACCTGGACGATCCGAACGTGGTGGTGCTGGACTGCGCCAACACCGCCGACGCCTGGCAGCGCGGGCACATCCCCGGCGCAGCGCACGTGGCGGACAACTGGGCCAAGAACCCCGACACCGACCGACAGCACGTCATGTCGCCGGAGCAGTTCAAGGCCATGGCGGAGGGTCTGGGCATCGGCGACGATACCACGGTGGTCACCTACGACCACGCCCAGGGCCTCACGTCGGCGCGCATCTGGTGGGTGTTCAACTACTACGGCCACACCAACGTCAAGGTGCTCAACGGCGGCTGGCGCGCCTGGGTAAACGCCGGGCAGCCCATCGACTTCGGCCGAGCCCGGGCGCCGGGGACGGTGACCTTCACGCCCCGCGCCGACGCGTCGTTCATCGCCACCGGCGACGAGCTCAAGGCGGCCTGCAATCTCGATAACGTCGTGGTGTGGGACGTGCGCAGCGATGGAGAGTGGGACGGCTCTGCCCCCAACTATCGGAACCAGCGGCCGGGCCATGTTCCCGGCGCGGTGCACCTGGAGTGGTTCCACCTGATGGACCGCAACACCCACGAGTTCAAGCCAGCGGCGGAGATCCGGAGAATTCTGACGGAGCACGGCATTACGCCGGACAAGACGGCGTATTCCTATTGACAGGCCGGCATCCGTGCGGCGCACGGAAACTTCGTACTGCGCCTGGTGGGCTTCGAGAACGCCAAGAACTACGACGCGTCCATGAGCGAGTGGGCCAACCGGGACGACACGCCGATGACCGTGTAGGCTGCAGATGGCCCGCAGGGTGCGAATACGGCGGGTCATCGACGGCGACTCGCTGGACGTCAAATACGCGGGGCTGTTCAGCTTCCTGCGTCGGCCATTCCCGGTGCGCCTCTACGGAATCGACGCCCCGGAACTGGCCCAGCCCTACGGCCAGGAGTCGCGCAAGCAGTTGCAGAGTTTGGTGCGGCGCGGCGGAATCCGCATGGAGTGGATGGCAACGGACCGATACGGCCGCACGGTGGGCCTGCTCTACCGTCGGCGACGCGGGCAATCGATCAACCGGGAAATGGTGCAGTCGGGCATGGCTTGGTGGTACCGACGCTACGGAGGCAGAGACCTGGGGTTCCCGGAGGCGGAGGCCGAGGCGAAACGGCGGAGGCGCGGCGTCTGGCGGCACGGTGACCGCGTTCGGCGACCCTGGGACTACCGAGCTGACCTCAGCCGGGCGCGGCAACGACGCTGGCGGATGCGACGCGTTCTCACTTGGTCGGTTATTGGCGCGTTTGCCATCCTGCTGGCAGCACTGGCCCTGGCGATAGCCGCCCAACTGTAGCCGGACCGTCTACGGCACCAGCGGGTGCCCCACCAGGCCCCAGTAGGGGACTACTCCCAGCAGCAGGATAGCGGTGGCGATCACCGTCATGGTGACGGCGAACCGAAAGATCTCCGGGTTGCTGATGTTGGCTCTTTGGAAGATGAAGACGCTGGCGGTGCCCCCGGCGCTGTAATAGACCACCGAGTCGCCCACCACCACGGCGGCCATGCCGCACACCAGCGGGTCGAGGCCCAGGGATTCCGCCGCGGCCATGGTCACCGGGATCACCAGCGCGAGATAGCCGGCGATGTTGGGCAGGATGAACCGCATCACGGCGAAACACGCGCACAGCAACAGCAGCACCAGCATGGGCGATGAAGCCAGCTGGGACACGCCGCCGACCAGCGTCTCCGAGAACCAGGCTGCGGCCCCGGTGGTCACCAGCGCGTGGGACAACGACAGCGACGTGGCAATGATGAAGAAGTTTGACCAGCCCAGGTTCCTCTCGAACTCGCCCCAGCTGAGAATGCCGACACGCGGCAGCAGGATCACGCACATGGCGATCATCGCAGGAACCGCCGGGTGCAGACCGTGGGCGAAATCGGTGAACCACAGCAGGGCGGTGATCATCACGATGCCGGCCGCCCGCATTTCGACGGGGCTGATGCGGTCCAGCGCGACGGTGGCGGCGGCAGCATCGTCGCTCAGGCGGAAACCCGACCGGTAGAACAGGAACAGCACGGTCCCGCCTACGATCAGGTTGGCGTAGAAGGGTACGCTCATCAGCACGAACCACTGGGTCCAGGAGAAGTCTCCCAGCAGCCCGGAAGCCACCACCGGGGTTATGCCGCCGGCCAGCAGCGCGGTGGAGCCGAGTCGGTTGAGGCTGCCCATGGCCATCATCGTGGCCCGGTACAAGGGGTGTTCCTTGGGTATGTTCCAGTGGTCCAGCACCTGCTCGTAGACGTGGACCATGATTGCGCCCCGGGTGCTGGCGGAGGGCAACGCGAAGGTCAGCGCGGCGAACGAAAACAGCATCTGGATGTAGAGCAGGCGGGGGCTCCCCTGCGCGCCGCGCATGAGCCACGTAGCCAGGCGCTGGGCGAGTCCCGATTGCTGTACCGCCAGGCCCAGCGTCAGGATGCCGATCAGGAAGTAGGCGACCGGCTGGGAAAATCCGTAGAGCGCCGGCCCCAATTCCGGCACGGCTCCTATGAGTACCAGCAGCACCACGCCGCCCACGCCGGCCACGGGGACGGGAATGGCTTCGGTGGCCCACAGTATGACGGCAAGGAGCATGACCGCCAGCGCGC
>DAOUHZ010000064.1:0-3610 GCA_034428455.1 Dehalococcoidia bacterium | reverse complement strand
CGTTTCATGCCTCAACATTACGACCAACCCCACCCATCACGCCTGAATACCGCCTCCCCAATTGGAACCTTTTTAGACACCCTCTTAGGAACCCTGGAATGGCTCGCGAAATCGGTTGGCGTTCGGGCCGTTCTGGAGGGTCAGGCTGACGTGAATGATCGGCACACCGCGTCGCACTCCACGCTGCCGTGCACACAAGCACCCTAGTGGTTGACAAGGCGCACGTTGGCGAACCTGACGCGAGCCGGTGGGCCCATGAAGATTTGGGGTCGGTGTAAGAGCGGTCCTTGACCGGCTGTCCCGCGTCAAGCATTCTTGCCGGTTCCTGTTGCCTCACCGGATAATGTTACCGAAACTTTAGCACTTGGGGTCCATTCCGATCAGCGCCAATTCCGGCAGTTTGCTGGGTTCCATGACGGTCTCAGCGGTCCCGGCGTAAACCAGTTCTTTGGCCATGATGCCTCGCCACTCTTTGACTCGGCGCTGCATGGTCCGCAGCTGGGCCCCGCTGAAACGGTCCGGATGTTCCCTTTGCAACCTGGCGATTAGCGCCTTGCTGGTAGCATCCGGCTCGGTCTGCAACCAGGTCAGCACGTTGCCCCAAACTCCCTCGAAGGGATCCTTGCGGGTTCGCCAGTGCCGGGGACTGCGGACCCGGACCGAGTGAGTGGGTCGGGCCTCTCCCTGCCGCCACAGCCTGGGTAATTTGGCGAGAAACTTGCTCAGACTTTCGCCGGACGGGGTTTCGCTCACCTCCGGGGAATTCACCGCCACCAGGGCCGACTGGGCTTCGCGGATGGTATGCAGCAAAAGCACCGGGTCCAGCCTGGCTCGGTACTGGATGAGTGTGGCCCGCATCTCGTCGCTGGTGGCATCATGCTGGATGACCCGGTCGCAGGGCGTGGTCGGCGGACTGTACCGCTTGACGGTGGCGCTTCCTTCCCTGGTCTTGTCGATCAGCTTGAACGAGGGCTGGAAGAAGTTCACGTACAGCCGCAGCGCCCCGTAGAGTTGCGCCATGGTCTGCCCGGCGACCTGACCCGAGTAGCGGTCGTGGCCGACGAAGCGGCGCACCACGTTGCCGTTTTTCTGCTCAATCCATGCCTGGTCATTGCTGCGGTACGCTCTGGACCGGGTGAACTCGATCCCGCGGTCGGCGCGGTATTTGAAGAGGGTCTCGTTGATGAACGCGCCGTCGTTGTCGGAGTCGATGCCGCAAATGGAAAAAGGCAACCGTTGCCCGATGGCTTCCAATCCCTCCACAATCAAGGACTGCTCCTTGACCAGCAGGGGAACGGCTTCGGTCCAACCGGTGCACACGTCGGTGACCACCAGGCTGTGGATGAATGATCCAGACAACGGCCCACCGCTGTGAACCACCAGGTCGATCTCCAGATAGCCCGGTGGCGGCCCGTTCCAGTCCTGGTAGGTTCGCACCGGAACGCGATTGCTCATGGACCGCTTACGCCGGCGTCTGCGCCGGCTGCCCGCTGTGGGACGGATTGGTTTCAACAGGCGGTCAAGAGTGGCGGCGCTGGCTGCCAACAGTCGGTCCCGCACCTCTGGGTCCAGCGCCAAGTGGCCATGGCGCTCCATGGACTCCACCAGGTGGGGCATCGCCGCCTTCAATCGTTTCCCGCAAATGCGGTCAGCGGCTTCCCAGATCATGATCACCGCCTCTCGGACCGCCTCATCGTAGATGCGCTGGCCCCGTGCCCGACGCGGAACCTGGTCGTCCTCGTCAAGCTGGCTGAGCAACCTGATGCCGTGTTTGCGATGGTGTCCGGTGACGGCGATGAACTCGTCCAGGATTCGGCCCTTGTCTTTCTTGGAGGAGTTCCGGTAGCGCTCTCTCACTGTAACCAATAATTCTTGCTTTGCCATCCTGCTGATGCCTCCACCCACGTGGCTGCCTCCCCTTTTTCGGTAACATGTTACTTGAGGCAACCACCACTGTTGGGTAACGTTTTACGTGAGGCAATGCGCGCGGCAGGACTAATTGTCGTTAATCACGAGCCGTCTATCTTTCGGATTCAACCGCGACCTGTACGGTGATCACTTCGTCTCCTGATATTGCCAGTGGCTCACGGAAGTCGCCAGGTGTTGCAGGTCTCGCGTGGACGGAGACTCTGCACACGGCATACAGCTCACGAGAACGAATTAGCAGCGGAAAACTAGTGGATATGCCCTTCATAGCGATACAACGTGTGACCTGTACTCATCGCTGTATAACCCAAGCGATTTCTTCAGCGATTTCCTCGACGGTGAAGTCGGCAGTGTTGCGCGCCACTTTGTCGGCCAATGATGGACTTTCCGCGATGACTTGCGCTTTGGTCAGATTGTGCCATATAGGCAAAATCCCCTGTTTGCCGGACACGCTCATCGTTGTGATGCCATCGAGTTCGTATTGCGGCCAACCCTTCGCGAAGAAATGGACAGATAATACGACTATTCCGAACCTGCTATGGGCTATTCCGGTGTCTATTTTTCTGCGCAGACTGTCCCCAATGGTCAGCTCGAATTCGTCGTACCAGACAGTCAACCCCAATGCTCTGAGCGCGTTAGCAAGAGGGCGCACCACCTCATCTTTGTCCTCGGCTGCGTGGGATATAAAGACGTCGTACTCTTTCAGCACGATCGTACCGTCCTTTTCGGGCGGGCCGGGCGGTCTATCTGCCATCGCTCTAACCATTGGCTCCAGCGACGGCGGCTGATAACGCGGCAATGGTTGCCGTGCCTGGGCAGGAACGACTTGGACGCTGGCGCGGGACTGACCCCGCAGACCCTGCATGTCGACTGCCACGTGCCAACTACCGCTGTGAGGCACAGGAATCTCGGCCGGCGACTGAGTAATCAACCCGCCATAGTAGCGGTGTTGGCGTCCAGATTTGTAGCTCTGGAAATTGGAACTATCAAGCAATCGCACATTGGCGGCATTGCCGGAGATAGTTACTACTACAACGTCGCCCCGGTTTCGATGCCCGAGATTCCAATGATTGAATCGCATGTTGAGGGTTCCTCCGTAGGGATACCACGTGCTTTGTATGCCCTGATGAAAGTCATATCATCAGTACGGAAGGCTCGCCGAAGGATATCGCAGGTCCACATAGTTTGTGGTTACCACATTGCCGAAGCGGTCGACACCGAAGCACTCGACGAGCGAAAAGAGGGCAATCATGGATTCGTTTCACTCCTGAGCACGCGGTTCGGTCGGGGCCTGCCGATTACCGAACTGCCGTTACTTCGAGGTGGACGCCTTCGTGCTTCTGGATGCGGCTGATGACCTCGAACAGGTTGCGAGCGTGGGGATTGCCAGCTGGCCCGAACATCCGCATGAGGCTCTTGGGCGGCTTGTCGGTAAGGGACCCAAGCTCCTCGAACCCCATTGTGGAGTTGATGTAGTCACGCAGCACGATCTTGCCCGTATCGACGTCCCCGGCAAGGAGGCATTCGATGCCTTCCTTCAGCAATCCTTCTCGAAATGCCGGGTCGCGCTCGGCGCGGGCTTGCACGGTCTCCTTGTTGGATGATCCCCGAGTGGAACGCACCCGACACCACAAGCTGGTGGACATCCTGGCCATTGCCATTTGCGCCACCATCTGCGGCGCCG
>DAOUHZ010000063.1:0-8783 GCA_034428455.1 Dehalococcoidia bacterium | reverse complement strand
AGCTCACCCAATGACAGACGACGCGCCCCTCCCTCTATCCCGCAAATTGGCCTATCTACGGGACATTTGCAACATACAAATGACAGGTTAAGCAAAGTCGGTACGCGTGAGGTTCTCGACGCGCTTGACGTGCGGCGAACTACCGTTCTATAATGCCGGGGTGTTTAGAACGTCCGTTTCGAGGTGGATTATGTTCGCCATGAGCGCCGTGACGCCCAAGCAGCGTCAAATCGCCGAACCGAGATTCGATCACTACGAGGATACCGGGTGTGAGGTCGCCTCCACCTGCTTCGACTGCCCGTTGCCCCGCTGCAAGTTCGACGACATGGAATGGTTCTACAAATACCGTCGCCTGGGGCGTTATCTGCACATGGCCTCGGTGATCCAAAGCGAAGGTCTTACGATCCCGGAGGCAGCGGAGCGCTTTTCCGTCACGCAGCGGACCGTGTTTCGAGTCTTGCGCCGCTGCCGCGATGCCATGCGGGAACTGACCCCGGCTGAAGCGGCCGTGTTCGCCAGCCTGGCGGCGCAACCGTCCTGAAGGGAACGAGCCAACCGATGACCGAAAACAACACGCCTGACCTCTCTCTGTGGCGGTTCCTTGACGGTGCGGCATCGATCAGCGCCAGCATGTTGCTGTCGGTCGCTTTCAACGTCTGCGCCTCCTGCTACGGCCTCCCCGTCTTGGGCTATCTCGGAGCACTGACCAATCGAGAAGACGGGATTATAATAACGGCAACGCTGTTGCTGTTTCCCACTACCGCAACACTCTATGGGGTACTAAGAATGTTCTTTGCAGCCAAACAAGCCGCCGAGCGCAAAGCCCGCGAACGCGAACGCCGGGAACGCGAACGCGGGCGCAAAGAAGGCATAAAAGCGGAGCGTGAACAGATAAGCAAGATGTTGGAGCAGCAGGGCGTCTCGCTTTCGCCAGAACTTGCCAGAAGGTTAACCTCTGACCCTGAATGATCGGGGCAGCCCCCGCATCGGCAAGCTTCAGCCAGGATCATCACCGGGGATGACGAATAGCCCGATTACCCCCGGGGCAACCCCAGGCCACGGCCGGCCACGATGCCACGCTGCACCTCGGAGGTGCCGCCGGCGATCTTGTGGGAGAAGCTGATCATCCAGTTTTCGGGCAGGCGGCCATTCAGGGGGGCACGCTTCTCGCCTCGCCCCAACGCGCCTTGCAGTCCGGCCACTTCCAGCACGCTGTTGGCGGACCGATGCAGGGTTTCGCTCCCGAAAGCCTTGCTCATGGACGCTTCCTTGTTCGGGACCAAGCCCTCCCCCTGCATCCAGGCCACGTTGTAGGCCATCAGCCGCGCTACCTCGCACTCCACGTACCGGTCGGCCAGAAGGTTTCGCACCCAGGGCGCTTGCGTGACTTTGACGCCGTTGCGTGAAACCTGGCCCGCGTACTCTCGCGTATCATCCAGCAGCCGCCGCGCTATGGCCGAGTAGTCGATACCCGAACGCTCGAAGTCCAGCAGGGTCACCGCCACGTACCAGCCGCGGTTTTCCTCGCCGACCAGGTTGCTGCTGGGAACGCGCACGTTGTCGAAAATCACCTGGTTAAACTCATGGCCGCCGGTCATGTTGATCACCGGCCGCACCTCGACTCCAGGCGTTTTCATGTCGACGAGAATGAAACTAATCCCGCGGTGTCGGGGCGCTTCAGGGTCGGTCCGGGCCAGGCACATAATCCAGTCGGAGCGGTGCGCGAGGGTCGTCCAGATCTTGGCTCCGTTGATCACGTACTCATCGCCATCGCGGACGGCCCTGGTGCTCAGCGACGCCAGATCTGATCCCGATTCGGGCTCGCTGTAACCCTGGCACCACTGGATTTCACCCCGTGCGATGGGAGGCAGATGGGTCTGCTTCTGCTCCTCGCTGCCGTGGATCATCAGCGTGGGCCCCAGCATCCGGACACCGAAAATGTCCCGCCCCGGCGCGCGCAGGTAGGCCAGCTCTTCGTTGTAGATGGCCGATTGCACCGGAGACGCGTCCTGCCCGCCGTATTCCTCCGGCCAGTGCATCGTCAGCCAGCCGCGCTCCGCCAGACGGCCCCGGAGGTGCATGGTGAAGTCCCAATCGTATTCCTCGGGCCAACGTCCGCCCCCTTCCCAGTCGGCCGGCAGCTCCGACTGGATGAACCGGCGCAACTGGTCACGGAACAGATCGTCTTCCGGAGTGAAACGGTACTCCAAACCATGCCTCCCGAGAATTCAGACAGCCGTCTTGATCAACCCCAACTGGCGTCAAGCGTCAACGGCCACGCATGTCACGGTGCGCACAACGCCTACCACCGTGTGGATCTTCTCCGTGACCAATCCGCCGACCACCGACATATCCTCGCCGGAGATCACTGCGATGATGTCGTAGGGGCCGGTGACCACATCCACCGACTCGATGCCGACCAGGTCTCGTAAGGTGTTGGCTACGTCCCTGGTACGCCCAACGGCGGTTTCAACCAGCAAAAAAAGCTTTCGTTGCCATGATTTGGCGCCTCCTGTTTCATGGGTGAAGCGGGGCGAAATCGGTGAGCCGCAGCCCTCCCGCGTGCGCCGGGCAATTCTACGGTGGCCCCACGGGAGTGTCAATTTAACCTGGCCGCGCTACAGCTCGGCCGCCAGCCGCCGCACCAGATCGGCCGCCGCTTCGCGGGTATCGTCGCGTTTCAGCGCGTATTCCAGCGAAGCCCGCAGCAACCCCAGGGGATTGCCTCCGTCGTATCTGATTCCTTCGAACTCGCAGGCATAGACTGCCACCTCTTCCATCAGGAGTGCCAATCCATCGGTCAACTGGATCTCACCCCGGGCGCCGGGAGGAGTACGTTCGAGGCAATCGAAGATCTGCGCGGGCAGCAGGTATCGACCCACTATGGACAGATTGGACGGCGCTGTCCCGGGCGGCGGCTTTTCGACCAATCCGCGCACCCGGTGTCGACCTTCGCCAGAGGACTCCGAGTCCACGACGCCGTAATTCTGCACCAGCTCCCACGGCACTCGCTCCACCGCCACGGCCGCTGCGTCGTCTTCTCCGGCTACCGCAGCCATCATCTGGGACAGCACTCCCGGGGTGTGGTCGACGATGTCGTCCGGCAGAATTACGGAGAAGGGTTCATCGCCCACGGCCTCCCGCGCCGTGAGCACGGCGTGGCCCAGGCCCAGGGGTTCTTCCTGGATCACGAACGACACATCGGCCAGGTCCACTCCGGACCGGACCTTCTCCAGGAGTTGTGCATCGTCGGCCAGTCGCGCTTCCAGATCCGGCCTAGCTCGGAAGTACTCGGCTATTCCTTCCTTGCCGGGGGAGGTGACGACAATCACGTCGGTGATTCCCGCCTCGGACGCTTCCTCAACCACGTACTGCAGCATGGGCCGGTCGAGGATGGGCAGCAATTCCTTGGGGACGGAGCGGGTCACCGGCAGGAACCTGGTGCCCAGTCCGGCGGCCGGTATGACTGCTTTTCGGATCGCGGCGCACATCACCAACAATCATAGCACGGTGTAACGCTGTGGCCGGATCCGCCGGCGATGCAAGTCCGCGCCGCCGGGCGGAGGGCCTGGCTATTCCGGGTTCGACAAACGCTCAGCACTTTCCGTTCGCTGCGGCGAAGCGCGCCGGGTGCTGGCCAGGTAAGCAATCACGATCATCGCCGGCATGGCCAGGATGATTATCCCGATGACGATCACCACGGTGAGCTCGGTGAAACCCAGCTTTCCCAGCAGGATATGGCTCAGGGCGGCCATGATCCATTGCAGGAGCGTCGGGTCCGCCTCCCCGTGGTGGCGTCCCAGCGACGCCAGTATGGCAACGAACGTTGTTCCGCCCATTGCAGTCACCGCAGGTCAAGCCGATCAGGTGATGGTTCTAATACCTTCCACCCGCGCCCGCCGTTGCCAACTGCGGGCCAGCCTCCGCCGGCCGCGAATTGTACCGGCTGGAGTAGTGGTATTCCTTGATGCTGTAGGCCATTATCGCAGCCGGAATCAGCGTCAGTCCTGCAATGAGGAACGGCCAGAAATAGCTGTTGCCGAACCATTCGTAGGCGTAACCGGCGAACTGGATGCTGAAAAACGACCCGATCTGGTGTGAGAAAAACACCCAGCCGCTGATGGTGCCCAACGCGCGGAACCCGTACACGTCGGCCGTCAGCGTCGACGTCAGCGGCACGCTGGCCACCCAGGACATACCAGACAGCAGGGCGAACGCCACCAACCCCAACATGCCGTAGCCGAATAGCGGCAGGAACACGAGGCACATGAAAGCTACCCCACGCGTAGCGTACACCAGGGCCAGCACGTTCTTGCGGCGCATCCGGTCACCCATGAACCCGGTGATGATCACGCCGGCGGCGTTGAGGCCGGTCATGACGCCGAACATCAGGGCGGCGAAGACCTTCTTGTCATCGAACGTCATCCACAGGAAGTTGACCGTATCCGGCAGGATGTCCTCCGCATACGGGATGAAATGTATGCTCAGCAATCCAGTGGTTATACCGCAAACTACGTAGGCTCCGGACAACTGCCACATGGGCGGCGTCTTGAAGCATTGCCGCCAACTGTTGACTTCGTAAAGGCCAGACTGGCGTTGCTGCGGCGCGCTCCCGGCAGGCGCGTCTTCGGGGTTGGGGTCGCCGTCCGGGTTGAGGCCCATTTCCTGCGGGTTCGGCCGCAGGAAGAACACCGCCAGAGGCGCCGAGAGAAACACCACCATCGCCCCTAACAGGAACCACACCGTGCGCCACCCGACCAACTCCACCCCGGCGATATTCAGGGTGGCGTTGTCGATGACGCCCATCAGGTACGCGGCAAAGGGGATCATCAAAAGACCGCCGATGGAGGTGCCGGCCGCCGCCAGTCCCGTGGCCTTGCTCCGCTTGCGCCGGAACCAGCGCACCACCAAGGCGAGCATGTTGGTTATCGACGCCGCGCTCAGGCAGGTGTTGATCACGATGGAGAACACCACGATGAACCACAGCAGGTCCAGCGGGATGCTCACCACTCCCAGGTTGAGATAATGGTCCAGGTCCTGCATGAAGGCCAGGCTCATGATGGCCAGGCCCATGATTGACAACCCAATGCCGAAGACCCGTCGCGGCCCGTACTTGTCAAACAGCGCGCCCATGATAGGCTGCATGGCCCCGTTGATGAGGAAACCAACGGAACCAACCCAGGAAATGTCGGAACGGTCCCACCCGAAAGTGGGCTCCATTTCGGTGACGAACAGGCCGAAACCCTGGCGGCCCGGCATGGAAAGGAAGGAGACGAAGAAGCAGGTGGCGACGATGTACCATCCGAAATACATCGGCGCGGTAACCGGCGCTGCGGATTTGGTTGTCATACGCCCCCTGGGGTAACAGGTTCCGTGAAGCGATGAACGGTCACCGCCAAATATCTTGCCATGATAGCAGGCTGGTCAACCGGGCGCTATCACGGGTTTCGGGCCGGCGGTGCGAAAACGGCCTTCCGGTCAAATCTCCCGCGGCGGGCGACGGCGGTGGTGGAATGTCTCCGACAACGGTATCGCCAGCTCCGGCAAGAGCGGCGTCGTCAACACGTCACCCGGGCCCAGTACCGCCCGCTCGACATATGCGCCGCCCCGCAGTTCCAGTTGAGTCACCGTGTCGTTGCGCGGGTCTATGGGCCAGTACTCGGTAACGCCGGCCTCGGCGTAGATCTGCCGCTTCCGCACCAGGTCGCGGTTGCGGTCGGTGGACAGGATTTCCACCACGATGTCGGGAGCCCCCTCCACCCGGCTTTGACCCACAATATCGCGGCGCTCGTTCAGGATGATCTCTATATCCGGTTCGGGAGCGCGCTGGAGTTCTCTGGATAGGACAGTGGTCATCTCATGATAGAGTTCGGCAGGAGGAACCTCAAACTGGTCCACATGGGCCAGTATGTGGCGACTAAATTCCATTATCAAAAACTGGTGATCCGGGCTGCCTGAACCCATGATGTGCAGCACTCCGTCGTCCAGCTCCCACTTGCCGTCGGTTTCGCCCACGGCCAGGAAGTCGTCCAGAGACATTCGCATCCCGGTGTGCAATTTCGCAGTCGTGGTCATCGCATCCTCCGCATCTGCCGGATGGACAGGCCGGTCAGTCGGCCGTGCCTACGGCGGCCGGCGCCGGTTGGTAGCGCACCGAATACCTGCGCTCCCGGATGGTGAAAGCGCTGATCGCCGCCGGGTACAGCACCACCGCGGCGATGGTGAACGCCACCACGTAGTCGCCGGTAATCTCGCGCAGGTAACCGGCCATCAGGACGCTGGTGAACCCGCCCAGCTGGTGGAAGAGGAAGGCCACGCCGGAGATGGTCGCCAGCGACTTCAGGCCATACACCTCCGCAGTCAGCGAAGTCGTCAGCGGCGCGGTGGCAATCCATGACAATCCCGCTACAAAGGCGAAAATCAACAACCCGGCCAGGACAGGAAAACCGGGAATGAGCAGTGACGATACCAGGATCACGTAGCCTGTTCCCCGGCAGAAGTACACCAGGGCCAGCCAGTTCTTGCGCCGGCCGATGCGGTCGGATATCCAACCCGCCCCGGTTGCTCCCAGCGCGTTCAGTCCGGACATCAGCCCGAAGATCAGCGCCGCGGTCTGCGGATTGATACCCTCTTCCACCGCCATCGGGACGAAGTGCACCGCCAGCATGAACGTCGTCGACCCGCAGATAAAGTACGAAAAGCTCATCTGCCAGATGGGAAGTGACCGGAAGGCCTGACGCCAGTTCTCGGCGAACAGGGGCTGCGGAGGCGGAGTGGCCGCTCCGGGAGACCCTGCCGGTCCGTCGTCGGGCAGCGGGTCTCCGTCGGGCGTCAACCCCTTCTTCGCCGGGTCGTCGTGCAGGAACATGAAAGCCAGGGGGATGCCCAGCGCCAGTATCATCACCCCCAGCACGATCCACGACAGCCTCCAGTCAATCAGGCTGATCATGTACGCTGCGAAGGGAACCAGGATCAGCCCGCCCAGAGACATGCCGGACGCGTTCAGACCGATCACCAATCCACGCTGGCGTCGGAACCACTTGCTCAGCATGGCGCCGGTGTTCGTCAGCGAGGTTCCACTCTGGCCCACGGCCGCCACCACGCCGAACATCCCGATCAGGTACCAGACGCTGCCAGTGGCCGCCATCAGCAGGGTGGATACGCCCACGACCACGATGCCCGCCATCACCACGATTCGCACGCCTACGCGGTCGAACAGGTAGCCCATGAACGGCTGCGAAACTCCGTTGAGCAACGCGCCCAGGGCGGCGGCCCAGGAAACGACGGTACGGTTCCATTCGAATTCCGCCTCCATCGGTACGACGAAGGCGCCGAAGGCATTGCGTGTCCCCATGGTCAGGAACGCAATAAACATGCAGGTGGCCACGACGAACCACCCGTAAAACATCCCAGAACGCGCCGGATTGTTCACCGCCATATCGCCCCCAATCCCGCCTGTCTGCATTGCCCACTGATTGAGGCGGATTTTATGCCTACGGCGGTGGGGGCGCAAGGCAGGTTATGACCGCCGAGGCGGCTACGGTGTCGCCGGGGGCATAAAGTCGCGCAGTTCCAGGGTCACGTCGGGAAATGCCTGTGGGGTGATGGCGCCACCGGCGGGAATCGTGCGGACTGTGGTGTACTCGGTTCCCTCTGGATCGGTACGGGCCTCGACTTCGCCGGTACGCAGATTGGCTATCCAGAATTCCGGGATGCCGGCAGCATAGAACTCTGACTTCGGGCCGTAGTCATACTCGAGCGAACTGTCGGCCTCGAGCGAACTGTCGGTCACTTCAATCAGCAGCAGCACGTCCTCCGGCGTCACCGCCTCGGCATAGTAGTCAGGCCGATGCCGCAGCAGAACGATGTCGGGTTGGGGCATTCCATATTCGTCCAGCTGTATTGAACCTTGCACCCGCACGATAGCGCGACCCACAAGGGCCGGAGCGAAGAGCATCGTGAGGGCGTCGGTGCAGAAAAGGTGCCGATTCCCGATTGCCGCCATCTGAATGATCTCCCCGGCCAGCAGCTCAACGTGTTCATCCTCATGCAGAATGCCGGCCTCACCCATGGCCAGGTATTCGGCCACGGTGAAGAGCCGCCGGGAGATTTTGGGACGCGTCGCGGTGGTGGTAGTCATCGGGTCGCCTCCACTTTGCTGAAAATCTTGGTTTCCCGGTTCTGCACTACCTCACCTCGCGCCATCAGTCCGCCCAGCACTGAATAGGTCAGGTAATTTCTTTGACCGTCACGGATGGACGAACGCAGGCCCAACAAATCCGCGATTTGGGAGTTGCGCAACCCGTCGGGACGGGTCTCCAGCAGCATCAGGATGGCTTGCTCAACGTGGCGCAGACCTTCTTGCGCCAACACGCGGGCAGTGGTGTCGGAGCTCATAACGTCACCACCTCTGATGGGTGGCTTTTCGCAAGGTGAGGTTCAACGCAGCCGATGCAAGTGATGACGTCGCAATCGTCTTCTTGACAAGCTTGGCAAGCGTTGTCGCAGAAAAGACGACCGCAACGGATGCAAGAGTAATCGTACATCGGACACAGCGGCCGGTCGCAATGGCAGCAATGGACTATCGGATTGTCATCACTGTCAATGTCCCACTCGTTGCACAGTTCGCAGTAAAAGCGATCAGTTAAGACATATTGGCGGGCTCACGCGTACCCGGTTTGGCGACTTGGAGGGGTAAAGAGCTGTGGCGGTGGGTCTGGGGTGGCTAGGTAGTATTCGTAGCCCAAGTTCAGGATGGCCAGCTTGCCCCGGGAGCAGACCTG